>DUKH01000218.1:40128-44528 GCA_013329415.1 Methanosarcinaceae archaeon
ATTAAAACTACGATTAAGGCTAGTGTCGCATCAACAACTAAGTGTTGTATAACTACGAGTGGTTGTGATTGATTGTATGCGACATTTTATGCTTGACGCAACACTAGAGATATAACCAATCCTGTAACAACCAATTCTTTATGCAAAAATAAATAGGGGATATGGAAAATGAAAGAATTTACACCTGAAGAGCTTTCCGAATACAATGGAAAAGATGGGAAAATGTACGTTGCCTACCAGGGGGAGGTCTACGAAGTATCGGATAGCTACCTCTGGGAAGACGGAAACCATCAGGGACTCCACGATGCAGGACAGGACCTCTCGGAAAGCCTGGACAACGAGGCACCCCACGGCCCGGAGGTCTTTGAAGACTATCCGGTTGTGGGAACCCTGAAGAAGTAATCGGGATTCAGGAAAGAGTGCGAAAAGACCTTCAACCGGTACAGGCAAAGCGTGAGAAACGGCGTCCAGAAAAGGAAAAAGACAGAAAGACAGAAAGAAACATCACATGAAAGTGAATTTTACTGAGTAGCGTTAAGGAAAAGAGTGTTGATTATGAAAGATGAAATTGCATCCCTTCTTCCTCATAAACTGGAGGTACAGGAAGGAGAAGTCCCTGTAGAAAGTAAAGGGCTTGAAAAAACAAAGCTCCTCGAAGATCTGAGAGAGCTCTTTGGATCCCAGCCCCTTGCAGTCCTTGCGACCCAGGGAGAAGGAACACCCTATGTCAGCCTTGTAGCCTTTGCTTCGGATGAAAAGCTGAAATACCTGCTATTTTCAACCACGAAGGCAACCCGTAAATACGCAAACCTCTCGGCAAACCCTTCAGTGTCCCTGCTTATTGACAACCGGAAAAACATACTGGAGGATTTCCGGGATGCTGTGGCTGTGGCAGCTCTGGGGAAAATTGAGCCTGTGGAGGACTTCGAACTCAAGATCATGGAAAATATCTACCTCATGAAACACCCGCATCTGGTGGATTTCCTGCACTCGCCCACAAACGCATTCCTGAAAATCAATGTTGAAAAATACATCGTGGTAAGCCACTTCCAGCACGTTGTGGAAGTTAAGGTTTGATTTTTATTCAGGAATGGAACCGGGAAAAAATTATTTAATTTGAGGCAGGGAATAATTTAGAACATGTCGAAAATTTCCTGGAATACTTGAATGAAAGGGGGGCTCAGCTACGGGGAACTGGCTTATTCCCATAGAGGAAATCCGGAAGGTCCGGGAAAAGACAGGAGAAAAGGCTGGAGAAAAGACCGGAAACCTTTGCGGGGGAAAGGCTTCAGCCCTCGGGTTTTTGAAGAAAGAAGGGAGAAAAGAAGGTATAAATGTCCCACGGGGAGCCTGCATAAGCACTGCAGCTTATAACGAGTACGTTGACAAAACAGGCCTTCGGGGCAGGATCCTTCTTGAACTGAACCGCAAGCCATTTGAGGAAATGCGCTGGGAGGAACTCTGGGACCTCTCGGAAAAAATCAAGTACATGTTTGTCCGGACCCCGTTTCCCCCGGAAATGGGAAAAGAGCTTGAAGAAAAGCTTGCCGGGTATTTTGGGGAAAAAGCGGTTGCCGTCAGGTCCTCGGCCCCGGGAGAAGATTCCGCAAAAACCTCTTTTGCAGGGGTCCACGCCTCATACGTGAACGTGCGGGGAGCAGAGGCCATACTCCGACATCTGCGCCTGGTCTGGGCCTCCCTCTGGTCGGATTCGGCCCTCCTTTACAGGACAGAGATGGGGCTGGACATTTTTAAAAGCTCAATGGCAGTGCTTATCCAGGAAATCGTGGAAGGCAGGGTTTCCGGCGTGGCCTTCGGGATGAACCCGGAAGACGCATCTGAAGCCCTTGTTGAAGCCGTTTACGGGCTGAACAAAGGCCTTGTTGACGGCACGGTTGAGCCAGACCGCTGGGTCCTCGAAAGAAAATCCGGAAACATAAAAAAGCACTACCATGCGGAGAGGGATCGGGGGGTTTTCGGAACCGAAGAAGGCACCGAGCTCCGGGAACTCCCCGAAAACCTGAAAGGAAACCCACCCCTCACCCAGGAAGAAGTCACGCAAGTCTTCAACCTGACCCTCAAGGCGGAAACTCTATTCGGAAGACGGGAAGGTAGAAGAAAACCTCAAGACGTGGAATGGACCATTCGCGACAATACCCTTTATACACTCCAATCCAGGCCTATCACCACCCTCGTAGGGGAAGACAGGGACGAAAAAAGACTCTGGTACCTGAGCCTGCGGCGCAGTTTCGGGAACCTGAAAGAGCTTCGGAAAAACATCGAAGAAAAGCATATCCCTGCAATGCAGGCCGAAGCCCAAGAACTGGAAAAAGAAGAGCTTTCAGGCCTCACGGAAAGCACCCTTGCAGAGGAAATCGAAAGAAGGGCAGGAATTTACCGGAAATGGCATGACATCTACTGGGACGAGTTTATCCCCTTTGCTCACGGGGCCCGGCTCTTCGGGCAGGTCTACAATGAAACCGTTGACTCGAAAGACCCCTATGAGTTTGCAGACCTCCTCTCGGGCACCGGCATGCTGAGCCTTGAACGCAACCGGAAACTCGAGGAAATGGCCGGGAAGCTGAGGAAAGCTCCGGGTCTTCTCCAAAAAGCAAAAAATTTCACCCCGGACCCCGGGCTCGGGAAAGAACTTGATGCCTTTATTTCAGAGTACGGAGGAAGCTATTCGGAAAGTTCCGCCGCAAGAGAAGGCCTTGTCAGGCTGCTGGTCGAAATGGCTTCCAGCCCTCCATTGTCTCAACCTCCTGCATCTCCTGTAAAAGCAAAAGAACAGGACCGAATCCGGAAGCTGAAAGAGAACTTTTTTTCCCGGTTCGAAGGCGAAAAAAAACAGTTTGCTGCCGAACTCCTGGACCTGGGGCGTGCAAGTTACCGCCTTCGGGACGATGACAATATTTACCTGGGGAAAATCGAAGCCGAACTTAGAAGAGCTCTCCTTGAAGGGGAAAAAAGGCTTAAAAAAAGAGGATTGAAAGAAGCCGAACTCCCGGAAATTGAGAAGCTTCCGAATCTGGAACCCATAATAGAAGAAATAACAGAAAAAATGATAAAAACCCTCAAAGACCCCAAATACCCCTCCGAATGGAAAAAATCTCCGGGAAAAACCGAAAAAACTGAAAAAACCGAAGAAAAAATGAAGCCAAGACAACTCCTTGGAAACCCCTCGGGCCCCGGGACATCCCAGGGCTCTGCCCGGGTCATCCTGCAGGAGTCCGACCTCTATGACATCAAGGCAGGAGAAGTTCTTGTCTGCGATGCCGTGGACCCCAACATGACCTTTATCGTCCCCCTCTGCTCTGCAATCGTGGAGCGGAGAGGAGGAATGCTGATCCACGGGGCTATAATTGCCCGGGAGTACGGCATCCCCTGCGTAACAGGCGTCCCGGATGCGACAAAACTCATAAAAAATGGGGACTACCTGGCAGTTGACGGGTACCTAGGGATCGTCACAGTGCTGGAGAGGAGGGGCTGGTAAAAGGGAAAAATTAACAGACTGATGAACAAAAAATGAACAAAAAACTAACAAATAATAGGATGAACAAAAGGAGGGAGTGGGGAAGAAAAGGCAGGTCGTGCGGGCACGACAGGTGAGAGCTCGAAGACCCGAAAAGCCGAAAGTTACAAATGCTGGCACGGCAATTCCCGACAACCGACGCCTTCAGGGCCGGCACTAAGTATAACTGATATAAGTTCCATTTCCTTTTCCATGCTCATAGGACTTACAGGCACTCCGGGCACGGGAAAAACTTCCGTTGGCAAACTCCTGGAAAAACGCAGGGGATGGAAAGTCATCTACCTCAATGACCTGATTAAAGAAGAAAAACTCTATTCTGAAGTCGATGAAAAAAGGGATGCTGTTATTGCGGATATGGAGCTTGTCAGGGTGCGCCTGGAAGAGATCCTTGAAACTGAAGAAAACGAAAAGGATGAAGGTCACAAAGAGAATGAAAACCACATTAACGAAGAAATCTTTATCCTTGAAAGCCACCTCGCCCACCATATCGCAGATACCGTTATCGTGCTGAGGGCATATCCTCCCGAGCTGAAAAAAAGGCTTGAGAAGCGCGGCTATTCCGAAGAGAAAGTAAACGAGAATGCAGAAGCCGAGGCTATTGACCTGATCCTTGTTGAAGCCGACGAATGGTGTGAAAAGGTTTTTGAAGTGAACACCACGAGCAGGACTGCGGAAGAAACCGCAGGGGATGTGGAAAAAATCATAGATTGCCTGGCGAGCGGAAAAGAGGAAGAGCTGGAAGAATTCAGGCCCGGATCCCTTGACTGGATAGACTCGGTTCCCTGAAAAGATATTTCCGAGCAAAAACTGTTCCAGATAAAAAACTGTTCCAGGCAAAAAACGGTTCCAGGCAAAAAACTGTTCC
>DUKH01000218.1:44857-53372 GCA_013329415.1 Methanosarcinaceae archaeon
CTGTTCCAGGCAAAAAACTGTTTTAGGCAAAAAACTGTTTTAGGCAAAAAACGGTTCCAGACAAACCCTGAAAAAGGGAGTTTTAGAGAAGAAAAACAATTACAAAGAAGAGTTATCGTCACTTTTCGCCACATTCCGAAGACGGGTTACCCCATCGATTTCCTCGATGACATCGGAAACGGGTTTCGGGACCAGGTGTTTCCACTCATCTCCGGCAATCATCAGTTTCCGGATCTCGGTGCCCGAGAATTTTTCCCGAACGTAAAGAGGGGATTCCTTGACGCAAAAACCGGCTTCCCGGAAAAGCTGGATTACAAGTGGGTTGTTCGAGTACACCACGTCAAAGCGGGGGGTCCTGGCCGCAACGTGGTGGACCCAGATTGAATTATACCTTACATCTTCGATGGGGAGAATGTAATGCCGGATGCTGAGGTCTTCCAGGGCATTGTGGAGCATAAGCACCCGTTCCCCTGCTGTGAAAGGGTCGTTGGGATCATGGCTTTTCTGGGCACTTCCGATCCCTACGACCAGTTCGTCCACTTCCTCTGCTATCCGTGTGATCACTTTATGGTGCCCGAAATGATACGGCTGAAATCGTCCGATGTAAAAGGCTCGCATCATCCCGGATCTCCTTTTCGAATTTGATGGATTTTTTGTTCTGGTCAGCCTGTTTCTTGTCTGTCTCTACATTCAATGTAAAAACTTTCAGTGTCAGACCGTTTCGTTGCGGATGCCGGTCTCAAAGCTGAACTTTTCGCAGACTTCCAGGAAATGCTCGGCATTACCCTTGCGTTTCATTCCAATAAGCTTTTCAACAAGTTCGAGGCCAGGCTTCGGGTCTTCGTTGATCTCAAATTCATCGCGGACCATGTTGAAGTACTTCTCACCTGTTTCACTCCGGATGAAGACCGAGTTCCAGCCGTCAGGAGCACCAACAGAACCTACGGAAATGTCGGCAAAGACCGAGGTGTAGTCACAGCAGTTGTGACAGGGGTTCCTGGCAAACTTTGCAACGTCCTTGATGGGCACGTTGTGGACTTCCCCGTCCTTTGTGTAGACCCAGAACTTGCCTTTGGTGAACTCCATCTTTACGATGTCTTCGGTTTTGACCTGCAGAATCTCGGGGACGATCTTTTCGAGCATCACATCATGGTGGAAACTTTCCATACAGAGCAGCCCGATGATGAGCACGATCTTTTCGTTAACATTTTCCCGGATCAAACTTGCCGCATGGGTCTGGCAGGGCACACCTACTATTGCAATCCGGTTGTATTTCTCAAAAGCTTCCCTGAGAACCGTAAGTACGGGATCCGAGGTATACTTGGTCCCTCTGGTCTTGTCCACTTCTTCAGCACTTGTAATAAGGACCACTTCAGGCTCCCAGTTCTCATTTCTGGCAATCCCGACAGCACAGTCGATTTCACCTTTCCTGAAGAGAGCCTTCAGTAAGGCAGTGGATACTCCACCGTCCTGGCTTCCTACGGAATCTTTGGCTTTTGCACCAAAGAAACTACGCACGTTTGCAAGTTCATCATCGATGAAACCGTCAACTACGGGACAGACCCTGCCGCAGGTAAAGCAGCCTTCACAAACCTGGTATCCAGCCCCTTTTTCATACAGGGACAGGTCGTTCGGATCTCGAATTTCTGCCGCCTTCTTCACGGTAACAGCCCCGATAGGACATACGGCTTCGCATGCCCCACAGGCTGCGCAAACGTCATTTTCAATGACTTCTGCAATTTTTGGTGGCAATTAGTTACCTCCAATGCCTTATGATATTCCTGCCCTTAACGGGCAGGAGGTTTTTCAAAGTGATATAAAACGTTTTTCAGAATGTTGTTAAAAGATGTAATGAAGAAAATTACATCTTTGCAATGATTTCTTTCCCTATAAGCTTTATTGCCTTTTCCTTGTTAGGACCGATAGGGGAACCGGCAACGACCTGGGTTACACCAATGGCTTCAAGGTCCCGGATCCTCTGCATGCAGTCCTCGGGAGTTCCGCAGATAGCAAAAGCTTCGACCATCTGTTCGGTGACAAGACCGCCCATGAGAGCTCCGAAGTCTCCCTTGGCAATGGCTTCACCGATCTGGCCCTTGGCTTCGACAGGGATGCCGTGGCGTTCAAGGACAAGGTCAGGGGAACCTGCAACGATGAATGCAACCACTACTTTTGCGGCGCTGACAGCCTTTGCGGGGTCCTTGTCAATGGAGAAGCAGGCGTATGCGGTCACGTCGACTTCAGCGGGGTCGCGGCCTGCCTTTGCGGCACCCTTCTTGATTTGCTCAACGGCAACTTCAAAGTCTTTGGGGTGGGAAGCGTTGATCAGGACACCATCAGCCACTTCACCGGCGAGCTCGAGCATCTTGGGACCCTGAGCACCCATGTAGATGGGGACGTTTCCGGTCTTGAATGCAAGCTTTGCGCCGCCGAACTTGACTACCTCTCCGTCCATGGAGACCTTTTCACCTGCGAAGAAACCCCTGAGGGCCTGGATGGCTTCCCTGGTGGTTGCGAGGGGCTTGACCCACTCGACTCCCATTGCGTCGAAGGTTGCCTTGTCTCCAGGACCGAGACCCAGGATAGCCCTGCCACCGGAAATCTCGTTCACTGCGCCGATGCTGGATGCTGTGATTGCAGGGTTCCTGGTGTAGGAGTTGGTAACTCCGGAACCGATCTTGATGCTGTTGGTGTTCAGAGCAAGCACGGCAAGAGTGGTATAAACATCACGGTTGTTGTAGTGGTCAGTGATCCAGACGTTGTCGAATCCCTGTTCTTCTGCAAGCTTTGCGTAAGTTGCGATCTTTAAAACTGGATCGCTCGGCACAAATTCGATTCCGAACTTCATCTTTGATTACTCCTTAATTGTTGTTAATTAGCTAAAATGACTGCTTTTCCATTTAACCGAATATAAAATATCTTTAAAATTATAATTAATGTCTAGTATAATAGATATTAATTATAATTCTTTGGGCTAGAATTCACATAACTGTATTTAAGAATCTATATATATTTAACTGTATTAAAGGGATAATATACAAAGTTGGTTATAAAAATTATATAACTTAACAATTTCCCTTAGCGAAAACTCTTCAACAGACCCTGCTTAAAAAAAGATTGACGGCCTTTAAAAACCTTTGCCAGACCAGAACTTTTTGATAAACGGAAGGGCAAATACCCTCAGGACGAAGCCTTAAAAACATCAAAAGTCCAAAAAAAAGATTATTCCAGGCGGGAAAAACTTATATCTGAGAATAAAAAGGAAACAAAGAATTCAACGTTAAAATTCCTGAAAAGAAAATAACTGGTAAGGAAACTTTTCTCACAACTTCCGAAAAAATCCCTACAATTAAATACGAAGACGGATTAATTGTATATGGTTTATTTGCCCGTGAACGGGCACAGGGGGCAGGAAACGGGGCAAGGGAAAAAAAAATGGAATGCCTCCGGAGAAATAAACTAAGGGGAAATAAAAGATAAAGGGGGTGAAAGGACCATGGCTGTTTCGGCTGTAGGGGAAAAATACCGCTGTGAAATCTGCGGTAACGAAGTGGTCGTAACAAAAGCTGGAGGCGGGACTCTCGTCTGCTGCGGGCAGGACATGACCAGTGTGGAAGAAGAGTGAACTTCCCGAAAACAATTAAATCTGCCCGGAAAATTAGAGGTATGAGCGCCCGCATAAAGTAGTGCCTTCATAAGAATAATTCGCGACAGGAATTATTTTGAGAAAAATTATTTTGAGACACGTTTGCACTATTATTAGGAGAATTGCTCTAAATCGTTCACGACGATAAATTCCTTTTAAAATACGGGTCTAATTGAAAAACCGATCCACCTGAAGATTGATCGGATTGAAAAACAGATCCATTAGACCATTTAAATCTGAAAGAATCTGAAATTCGAAAGAACTTTTTAATCAGGGGAAAAGCGATGAGATGCTATGAATGTGCCAAAGAAGGCAAGGTCACGGATGCCGTCGGGGTTTGTATCGCATGCGGGAGAGGGGTTTGCAAGGACCATCTGATCTATGAGGAAACCCCGGTATGGGAAGGTGACTATCCGATGGAGCTGAAGCCAGACATCGAACACATCAAAAGGATTGTCTGTGTTCCCTGCCATGAAGCGCTGAAGGAAAACTGCCTGTTTGACGAGGTTTGTTAAGGCAGGAAGTCCGTAGAGGTGATTTTATGCTTAAGTGTTATGACTGTGACGAGGAAGGGAAAGATACCGAAGCTGTGAGTATCTGCATCGTATGCGGAAAAGGCGTATGTATGGACCACGTCAAGGAACTTGATGTGCCTTTGAAGGGAGGAGGTTATCCGCTGCCCCACAAGACGCTAAAGAAGCCTCTGCCCAGGATGCTGTGTAAGGAATGTGTTGATACGATTCTCGAAGAAGGTTTCTGTGTATAATTGGAAAGGAGACGACCTCCGGAGAGGGAGCCTGCAGAGGAATGAAAAAACCGGAGGCATCCCACCGGAGAACCTATATATTGATTAAATAAATAGTAATTAATAATTTTGCATTCAATGCTTAAAATCGAGTGGAGGTAAGTATAATGCCAGAACAAGCAGAAAAGTTAGTAGAAGAGATGGGGGAAAAGCTCGGGTTTACCCCGGGAATTCTGGAAACCCTTAAAGATATTGATCCCAGGTTCGTGCACAAATACGGAGTTTGTAACAAGAAACTCCTGTCCGACGGTGCCCTCCCGGCAAAGGTGAAAAGCCTGATGGCCCTTGCGGTTGTGGCTTCCAAACAGTGCGAAGCCTGTACCATGGCTCAGATGAAAAATGCCCTCAATAACGGAGCCACCAAAGAAGAGATCATGGAAACCATGGACGTCATCTTCATAACTTCGGGTGCTCCCGCAATCTCAGCATGCAGGGAAGCTCTAAAGCTGTTAAAATAAAGAGAAAAGCTCGATAGAGGGGAACTGGGTGACGGGAGAGATCCCACACCCTATGAAATAAAGGCACTGTATCGAGTGGGTCGGACTCTACCTCCAGGGCAAACAGGCAGGAAGAGCAGAACTGGCCCCTTCCAAGGAAAAAGCCGAATCCACCTTTAAAGTGGATATCGACAGCACCCTTGCAGGTAAAGCAGAGTTGAGAGCTGTAGAACGCTGCAACATCCACGGGACTAGGGAGAAGTATAGTATCTTAAAAGTAAGCTGAAAAAATAAGAAAGCTGAAAAAATAAGAAAGCTGAAAAAATAAGAAACGTGGAAATAAACACGGATCTGAATGCGGACATTAATTTGGATATAAATGGGGAAATAATGGGAAGATTGGTCCGCAGAAATTAAAAAGTAGCACTCTTTGCGAGAGCCGGCCGGGAAAGCAAGAAGCAAGCAGTTCCTGTAACGCATCTACGTTGGTCACGGTAAGTTTTGCAGTGGGGACCTGCTTCAGGGGACATTTGTTTACAGGGCGCAGATTAAAAAGCCCTTGAAAAACGGAGGTATGGAAGACACCATGGGATAGTGGAAACTGTCCCCTCTGGACCTTTAGGCCTTTGTGTCCACTAATAGATTTCGGACTATGTTTACGAACCCGAGCTTGCTTTACATCCGAACCTTCAGGACTTTATTATCCACCCATGGATTCCCCCGGTTACACTCAGAAAAATAATAGAAAAGAAGAGTGAAAACTGAAACTTTTGTATAAAAAGTCGAATATTCAAGATGAAAAATAGAAAATGAAAAATAAAATGGAGAAAAAACCATGGCCGAAATTGCAGCTGAAGAAAAAGTAAACAAACCGGTTGACCCTGAAAACCTGACCGAGGGTGAAAAGAAACACGTACCCGTAATTGAAGCTCCCGAAACCGTAATTGCAGGAGAGCCCTTCGAGGTCACTGTGACTGTGGGCAGCATTCCCCATGTGATGGAGGAAAAACACTACATCGAATGGGTTGAGCTCTATCTGCGCAACAAGCTCGTGGGACGCAAAGAACTGTCGCCATCCGATGAGACTGCACGAGCCACTTTCAGGGTAGAAGCTGATGAGGCCCTGATTGCCATCAAAGAAATTGAAACCTGCACTATACATGGAGTGAACATCTGCGGAGAGTGCGGAGAAAAGTCCGTGATCACGAACCTGTACGCCCGGGAACACTGCAACATCCACGGGATCTGGGAGGCAGACAGGAAAATTGAGGTCATGTCCGGAGAGGAAGGCGAAGGCAGGAAGTGTGCCTGGAAAGCCTGAAAAACCTTACAGGAAACCAGGGGGGGATGACGGTGAAAAAGCCGGGACTTCTAATTACCATTTTATTTACCTTTTTTTATATTGCAGGACTCGCAGGGACATTCCCCGCGGCTGCGGAGCAAAGCGAACCCGGGGATTTTGCGGCGGGCCATTTTTCTAAGTCAGGAATCTGTTCCAATTGTCATGGAAACTCTTTCGGGGAATGGGACGGGTCCATGCACTCGAACTCCGATGAGGATTTCTTTTACCAGGCGATGCTGCAGGAATACGGCACTGCTGCGGAAGCAGAAGGGCTCCCTGCAGGATTTTGTTCCCGCTGCCACACGCCCATCGGGCTTGTCTCTGAAGAAATCCCGCCCCTGGACGGTTCGGGACTGAGCGAGGTCGCAAAAGAAGGGGTCCAGTGCGATTTCTGCCACGCTGTCGCTGAAAGCGAAGGGATAGGAAACGCCCCCTACGTGCTCGACCCCGGGGATGTGAAATGGGGCCGCAGGACGGATGCCCAGTCCCCTGCCCATGAAGTCGAAGCCCACGAATTCTATACGCAATCCGAATACTGCGGGATGTGCCACAATATCTACCACCCAGCCAATAACCTGACCCTTGCCGCCACCTACACGGAGTGGAAAGAAAGCCCGTACGCTGAAGAAGGAGTCCAGTGCCAGGACTGCCACATGACCCCCGGGATTGTCGAATATGAAGCAAATCCTGGAAAAGCTGCCTCAAGCGGCCCGGAGAGGGAGCATGTTTATACCCACTACTTCGTGGGGGGGAACGCCTTCGTAACAGATGCCCTCGGAGAAGGCAGGCATGAAAAAAGGGCAATAGAATACCTGCAGCATGCCGCGGCTCTGGACGTAAAAGCCCCGGAATCAGCCGAAGCCGGGGAAACCGTGGAAATTGAAGTGGAGATAAAAAACACCGGGGCAGGACATAAAATCCCAAGTGGGGTTACTGAAGACAGGGAAATCTGGCTGGAGATTACTGCAACAGACGCGAACGGGAAAGAGCTTTACCGTTCCGGAACCCTGGAAGAAGAAGGAAAAATAGACCCGGAAGCAACAATCTACCACACGGTCTTTGCGGATTCCGAAGGACAACCTACTTTAAAAGTATGGGAAGCAGAAAGCATCCTTTACGATAACAGGATTTCCCCGAAAACTTCGGTGCTGGAAAACCATTCCTTTGTTATGCCCGAAGGAGCCGCAAACCCAATCACCATAAAATCGGTCCTGCACTACCGCTCGGCCTCCCAGAAACATATCGACGAGCTCTTCGGAGAAGGCACCTATACCGTACCGATAATAGATATGGCAACTTACCCTGAAACCGAGACCTCAAGTCCGGGAATTCCGGAAATAGGGGCAGCAGGAATACTGGCAACCATTTTCCTGGCAGTAGTTTACAAAAAATTAAAAGGGTGAGTGGAAAAGATAACCCGGATATAAAGACCCAGTAAAAAAAGAATAAAAGAGAAACTCAGAGCATACTCTAATATATAACAGAATGTATAAACTTATAGAGTGTATTTCAATATATTCCAGAAGATATACAATAATTAATAGAAAATGCTGGTGAGAGGACATGGCCGAACCTGAATCCGAAAGCATAAAAATTCTGGGGATCTCCGGGAGCCCTAGAAAAATGGCGACCGATTATCTGGTCCAGGAAGCCTTGCGGATTGCAAGGGAGAAATACAACGCAGAAACCGATTATTTTTCCGCAAAAGGGAAAAAGCTGAATTTTTGCATTCACTGCGATTATTGCGTCAAGAAAAGAGAGGGCTGTGTCCACAAAGACGACATCTCGGCCGAATTATACGAGAAGATGATGTGGGCGGATGCCTGGATCATCGGGACCCCAGTCTACCAGGGGACCATCAGTGCCCAGACAAAGACAATCATGGACCGGGTAAGGGCCATGGTTGCAAAAGACCCGAAAGTCTTCCTGAATAAGGTAGGAATGGGGATTGCCGATGGAGGGGACCGGGTAGGAGGGCAGGAGCCTGCACTCCAGACTATTCACAACTTCTACATAATAAATGAGATGATTCCGGTAGGGGGAGGTTCTTTCGGAGCCAACTTAGGGGCTACATTCTGGTCTCAGGACAAAGGGGAAGAAGGAGTTTCCGAAGATTCGGAGGGGATGCGGAGCCTTCGAAAAACCATGAAAAAATTCATCCAAACTGCACAGATGGTGAAAAAAGCCGGACCCTCAGAAAAGCCCAAACCACCGGAAAAAGAAAGGAAATAAAAGGAAGAAAAAAAGGGAAAAGGGATAAAAAGGGAAAAAGAGGCAAAAGGGGA
>DUKH01000218.1:53701-53914 GCA_013329415.1 Methanosarcinaceae archaeon
GGAAAAAGAGGCAAAAGGGGAAGAAAAATGGGAAACCGGATTAAAGCCAGAAATCCTGACCCGGATATACCTGAAAACCGGCGCCCCTTTAACAATAAATACCTGATTTTGAATTTAAATTCAAGCTAATCAAAAATATAACATAATTAGCCGATAAAAAATATAACATAATTAGCCGATCAAAAATACAACAGAATTAGCCGATCAAAAATA
>DUKH01000218.1:54284-73449 GCA_013329415.1 Methanosarcinaceae archaeon
CATAATTAGCCGATCAAAAATAAACAGAAATTAATGAAACTATATATGAGGAGTGATTTGTTTGGTGGAAGTGCCAGCTAAAAAGATCAAGAGAATCGCGTGGGCCATCACGGGCTCGGGTGACCAGATGATAGAGACCTACAACACGATGGTAGATCTCAAAAAGCGGACAGGGGTCGAAACAATGGTGTTCCTTTCCAAGGAAGGGGAGACCGTGATGAAATGGTATCACCTCTGGGACAAGATCCAGAGGGACTTCCCCAATTTCAAGACGGATGCGGGACCCAACTCACCATTCATTGCAGGCCCTCTCCAGATGGGGTATTACGACTTCCTCCTGGTAGCCCCGGCAACTGCCAACACGGTTGCAAAGATCGTCCATGGAATTGCTGATACCCTGGTAACGAATGCGGTGTCCCAGACGGCAAAGGGCTCGACTCCCATCTATATTCTGCCCGTTGACCAGAAGAGAGGCACGGTAAAGACTTCCGCACCCACAGGCCGGACTTTTGAACTCACAATGAGAGAAATAGATGTTACCAACTCGGAGAAACTGGCCCAGATGGAAAACATCACCCTGCTCAAAAGTCCTTATGACATCTATGACCTCCTGGGGATGGAAAAACCGGAAATTTAAAGGAACCGACAGGGGATCGGAAGCCGGAAGAAAAGTTGAACCAAAAAACACCGTATAAAGGGGGTAAAATAACTGTGAAATACGCATCCCAGGAAGTCGTTGATGAAGTAAGCAAGCTCAAAGACCTTGATGAAGCCATAGCCCTTGCAGCAGAAAGGGAAAAAGAAGCCAGAACCTTTTACCTTGAGAAAGCCGCCACCACGGACAGTATCCAGTTAAAGGACCTCTATACCTATCTGGCAGATGAAGAAGCAAAACACCTGCATTACCTTGAAGAATACAGGGATACAAAGAAGCTCCCTGAAATAGAAATCCAAATTCCGAGCGGCCAGTCCTTTACCCCGGAGTTCGTGGAAAGTGAAACCAGTTACGGCCAGATGGAGCTGGGAGCAAGTGGGGTCCTCATCGCAGCCATGAGGCACGAGAGGAAAAGCGAGTATTTCTATATGGAACTGGCTAAGAATTCAGAGGAAGAAGCTCAGAAAAAGTTCTTCGAGATGCTGGCAGAGTACGAACGCGTCCATTATGATATGCTTGACAATTACCTGGAATCTATTACGCAATTCAGGATGCAGACCTGAAAAAATAAAGCAGAATCAGAAAATAAGTAGAATCGGAAAAAAGGCAGGATCGGAAAATGGGAATCTTTCCGGGGGGTTGGCATGGAAAGTGGAGAAAGAGGCGGAGCCGTGGAGCTTGCCAAAGGAGTTTATTGGGTTGGGGCAATTGACTGGAACGGGAGGGACTTTCACGGTTTTACCACACCGGAAGGAACCACTTACAACGCTTATTTGGTAGTAGGGGAGAAAACAGCCCTCATCGACACCGTAAAGGCCGATTTTGCAGGGGAGATGCTGGAGCGCATCCGGGAGATCATTGACCCTGCAAAAATCGATTACATAGTGGTAAACCACATGGAAATGGACCATGCAGGAGCCCTGGCGGAACTGAAGAAGCACACGGATGCAAGTATCTTCATAACAAGGAGGGGCAGGGACATTCTGGACGGCTATTTCAAGCCATTTGGCTGCGACGACTGGGACTTTCAAATTGTCCGGACAGGGGACCAGCTGATTCTGGGCAGCAAAACCCTGGTCTTCCTGGAAGCAACCATGCTCCATTGGCCTGACAGCATGGAGACTTTCCTGATAGAAAACAGTATCCTCTTTTCAAATGATGCCTTCGGGCAGCACATTGCCACTTCCAGACGTTATGATTATGAAGTCGGAGACCTGATCCCCGCCGCCGCCGAGTACTACGCCAACATCCTCATGCCCTTCGGGGTGCCCCTTCTCCGCTACCTGGGAAGGCTTAAAGAGTACGGGGTTTCCCCAAAACAGATCGCTCCATCTCACGGCGTGGTCTGGAAACGGGACCTCGACGAAATCCTGAGAGCCTATACCGCCTGGGCAAACGGAAAGGCAAGGGAAAAAGTCCTCGTGATCTATGACAGCATGTGGGGCAGCACCGAAATAATGGCGAAGGAAATTGCAGAAACCGCCCGGAAAGCCGGAGTGGAGGTAAAACTCCTGCACCTCCGGAAAAATACCCGGAACCACATCATGAAAGAGATGCTGGATTCGGCAGCCTTTGCTGTTGGCTCCCCCACCCTGAACAACGGAATCTTTCCTTCCGTCGGGGACTTTCTTGCCTACCTGAAAGGCCTGCGCCCCCCGAAGAAAAAAGCCGCTGCTTTCGGCTCCTACGGCTGGGGGGGAGGTGCCGTAAAAACCATAGAACAGGAACTGAAAAACTCAGGAGTGGAGCTCCTCGAACCGGGTATCCAGGTAAGGTACAGGCCAGACGAATCGGACCTGGAGATGTGCAGGGAACTCGGAAGGCAACTTGCGGAGATTGCAAAAGAATAAAATAATACAGTCAAGAACTTTACAATAAAAAATTACCCACATTCTATTTTTCAGCATTATTAGACTCATCAGTAGACTCATCAGTAGACATGTGACATATCAACAGATGTATCAACAGGCTTCAATACCCTCTTAAATCCAGCATCAAAGATCCCCGGATAATACTTTCACCCAGCTTGGCTGAGCTTAATAAGTGCTGAAGTAATTTAGGTATTGAGGTTAAAACAATGGAAGAGTTATTCAACGGATTGGTCGAACGCGCCCTGTACTACGAACAGTTTGAAAGCTTCAGAAACACCCATGTTTCCAGGCAGTTTCAGGACATGCCGGTAACAGAACCGGAACTCAAATATCCTGCCTGAGCTTCCAAAATAAGAACCTGATTGGAAACCAGGGGTAAAAGTATCAGAGAGCATTCTGAGGAAAAGAGAGGAAACCGGAAAAAATAAAAGAGGGAAAATAAAAAGAAAAAGCCAGGGGGATAAAAAGCCGAAAAGCTTCAATAAAGCATAAAACTTACTTTTCAACCCTTTCTAAATCAGACTGAAGATCCTGTCCCAGTTCCACTTCATAAAAGTCGCCGCTGGTAGGAAGTTCCATGAAGAAAGCCCTGGTTATGTCAACTGCGGCATCCCCTTCTTCAAGCTCAAAGTCCAGGACATGCCCTCCTGCACTCCTGTCCGTGGTAATAAAGTGAATATGGTAGCCCGGCACATTGACTCCTTTCACATAGTCGGGAGCCCTGAACCCTACCAGTGTGCCGCTTATATTTTCAAATTCAAAGACTGCCTGAGTTGAGACAACGTCCACAAGCCTGGGATACGGCCTTTCCTGCTTTGGAACACTTCGCGCCTTCATGAAGGAAAAGTTCCCCTCAACCCGGACTGCGTAGAAGAGGTTTTCCGAAGGGAGCTTTGAGTCCAGGAAGGTTTCAAGTTCCGTGAGGTTCATTGGCCCCTCCAGCCCGAAGCTCTCGTCTGTTTCAAAGAAGGTTACCGTGGCAAAAGGAGTGGTCATTTCCCCGGAAACAGGGTAGGCAAGCCCATCGGTTTTTATCTGGTAATAATCCCCGTCAAGGGCAAGCATTTCCCCTTCGAGCCCGTCGAAAGTCCCGATCCCGAAATCCCCGTGAGTTTCAAGTTCTTCGATAGGAAGAATGCCGTCATAGACACTCTGGAGCAGGGCGTCAAGAGTGGAGACCTGATAAAGGACGTCATTTCCCAAACCAGCTGATTCCGGAAGAAACTCATCAACACCCGAAAGTTCGACCCCCACATCATCCCCGGTATCGCCATCAAATTCAGCACATCCGGAGAGGAGAAGAGATACGAAAACTATTGTTAAAATTAAAAAACTGTGTTTTTTCATGTACAAACCTCATGATAAGATAAAGTGTAAATATGATAGAGTGAGGGAGATGACAGAGTGGAATATTGGAAGATTGAAAGAGGTTTCTTCTTAAATATTTTAACTTTAGATGTATTAAAAACCTGAATATGATTTATACTTACTGATGGTAAATATTTATAAAATATAAGATACTATAATTCTATGGGTATAAAAGGGGGATAAGCCTATGGATGAATATTTTAAAGGACTTGTTCAAAGAACTCATTACTACGAACAGTTTGAAAACTTCAGAGCCAGCCAGGAAGTCTGCTTTGCAGAATTGATGCCAGAAATTGAAGAAAGAGGAAGAAAAAAAGAAGTTTTGCAGACAGGAGAAAATATCTGACTCACCGGAGCAAACGGACCAATCGGAACGAAGAACCGTTGATCAGAGCTTCTTCAAGCAATCAAAACTTATTCAGGCAATCAAAGCTTCTTCGGGCCAACAGAATTTATTCAGGCAATCAAAGCTTCTTCAGGCCAACAGAACTTATTCAGGCAATCAGAACTTATTCAGGCAATCAGAACTTATTCAGGTATTCTGCAACCGCATGCCCGATCTCCGCGGTGGTGGAATTCCCACCCAGGTCGGGAGGTATAATTTTCTTTTGAAGCACATAGCCGATAGCCTCGTCAATGAGTGAAGCCCTTTTTTCTCCCATCCATTCAAGCAGCATCTTTACGCAGAGAATTGCAGCAATCGGATTTGCAATGCCCTTTCCTGCAATGTCGGGTGCGCTCCCGTGTACGGGCTCGAAAAAGGCGTACTTTGAGCCTATGTTTGCGCTTGGCAGTAGCCCCAGGCTTCCCACCAGAGCCCCGGACATGTCGCTCAGGATGTCCCCGAAGAGGTTGGTTGTGACCACGACGTCGTAATTCTCGGGGCGCATCATGAGGCTGTAAGCCATAGCATCCACGAGCATGTCATTGGACTCAACTCCCCGGGCACTGGCGGTCTCCCGGCAGACGTCCAGGAAAAGTTTGTCGGATTTAAGGACATTTGACTTGTGGACAATGGTCAGCCGGTTCTTCCTCTCTTTTGCAAGTTTGCAGGCGTATTCCGCAATCCTTTCGGAACCTTTCCGGGTGACAAGCCTCTGGGTGGTGGAAAAATCCTCATGGATCTCCTCAATTCCCGAATAGAGTCCTTCCGTATTTTCCCGGACAATCACAAAATCAAAATCACTCCTGCCGGTCACACCCGTAACTCCAGGCAGGGGTTTTATAGGCCGGACATTGGCATAGAGGTCCAGTTCTTTCCGGATAGTCAGCAGGATGCTCTTATAGTTCGGGTCAGGCACCGTGGTGATAGCCCCGAACAGGACCGCATCGCAGCCCTTTATGGTCTCGATGTCCTCCTCCGACATCGCAGTCCCGGTCCGCTCCCAACGGGCATATCCGAGTTCCAGGGGCACTTTTTCAATTTCGAGCCCGAAAACGTCCAGGACTTCCAGGGCTGCAGGAATCACTTCCCTTCCTACTCCGTCACCTTCTATTACCGCAAGTTTCGTCATCCTCACCTCAAAGATTGAGACTGCGAGAAAGTATATGAACCTGACGAACCCGCATCAGATCCAGAGCAGGTGTTCGGCAAGGATTTTCACGCCAAGCGCTATCAGGATGAGCCCACCCAGGATTTCAACCTCACTTTCAAAGAAATGCCCTATCCTGTGCCCCAGGATAGCCCCCCAAAAGGACATGAAAAAAGTCACACAGCCTATGATAATTACAGGTTCGAGAATCGGAGTGTCCAAAAACGCAAAGCTGATCCCGACCGCAAGAGCGTCAATGCTTGTTGCCACGGCAAGCAGGAAAAGCACGGAATAACTGAGGGAACTTACCTTCCCGTCCGGGTCCCCGTAAAGGGCCTCGTGTATCATTTTGCCTCCGATAAAAGCCAGAAGCGAAAAAGCGATCCAGGGAGCATACTCCGAGAGAAAGCCACTTACCGCACTTCCCCCGACCCAACCCAGCACCGGCATGAAGGCCTGGAAGCCCCCGAAAAAAACCGCCATTTTCAGGGCATCATTTAGCCGAAAAGGCCGTACAGTAGAGCCGCTGGACACGGATACTGCAAATGCATCCATGGCAAGCCCGAGAGCTAGAAGGAAGTTTGTAAGAAAGGACATTGAATGTACTCCATATCGTTTTGAAATGAAATTTTGCTCGAATACTCAGAGGATGATACTCAGAGGATGACACTCAGCCAGACATTTCATCAGGAACCCGGACTCAATCAGAGACCTGTGATCCGCCAAGAATGAGTTCCGGAATGATAGTTTTGTTTAAAGCTCTTTGTCCCTGAACCTGTTTACGAGCTTCCGGATAGCTTCCGAAACCTGATATTCCGAAGCTCCCCAGTGCACAACCGCCCCCTCAAAGCCGTTGATGTTGACAAGCCCCGATTTTTCGGACCTGCAACAGCGGGTGATGAAGAGCTTTGTGGGCACTACTATTTCGGACTTGAAGGGACAGATATTCACGAAGGAATACTCAAGTTCCGGAAAGCGCATCTCGAAAAGAGACTTCGAGATCTCACAGCCCACAAGCAGGTGCCCGTTTTCGCAGAGCACGTCCGAGTCAAGGCATTTTCCTTCAAGCCCCGAGGAACTGCAGGGAAAAACCGTATTTTCCCCTTCGAACTGCCTTAAGTCGACCGTGTTTTCCGTGAAACGGATCTGAAGATCCCCGAAAATCCCGCTGGCTTCAAGCCTCCGCACAACCTGGGAAAGCCAGGAAGGAGTTGGAGGAGCAACATCCAGGACCTCGATTTCAAGGATGACTGAGGGATCAGGGGCATGGACAATTGTTACGTGCCTGTCCACACCGGTAAAAATAACGGTATTTACCTTTCCGGTGCAGAGTTTTGAGGCGGTTTCGATCAGGAGAGTGCGGTCCTTTATGTTCAGTTCCTTTTCGTACCTGACCACCTCTTCTCCGGAGGCTATTAACTCAAGGGATTCAACCTTTCTGAGCAGCTCATTTCCACTTTTCTTCACGTAGTAGACAGAGTATTCAGTACTTCCGGACTTGATGTCCTCTTTTTCAACGATCAGGTACTCTGTCAGGAAATAAATGGGCTCTTCCACGCCCTCTGGGAGGGCTTTTGATACACCCACGCACTTGTACTCGTCGGGAAAGATCATATGAATTGCTCCAGATTAGAATCTTCAAATTCAGGTTTTTAACCCGTTTTTCCTTCGGTTATCTTCAGTTTACGCAATGCTACTTCAGTTTTCCTTCTCCACTTCCTGGCTCTGAAGCTTCTTCCTGTGCGCAACAAGCCCCCCATCGGTAAGGATTTCGAGCAGGAAATCAGGGAGTTTGTTCCCTTCGAATGTGCCCTTGCCCGGAACGGAGACCTCGCCTTTGAGCAGGTCGACCTCGATCTTATCCCCTTCCTGGCACACGACATCCGCTTCCATCAGGGGCAGCCCCACATTGATGGCGTTCCTGAAAAAGATCCTTGCAAAGGACTTTGCGACAATGCAGGCCACACCGGCATATTTCAGGGCAAGCGGGGCCTGTTCCCGTGACGAGCCGCACCCGAAGTTGTTTCCCGCAACAATTATGTCTCCAGACTTCACATTTTTAGCGAATTCGGGGGCAATACCTTCCATGGCATGGGCCGCAAAGACCTGCGTGTCCTTGGTCCGCAGGTATTTCCCGGGGATGATAACATCGGTATCGACATCGGCCCCGAAAATCCAGACTCGGCCTTTGATAGGGTTTTCCATAGTATTCACCTGGCATGTAGGTTTTTTTAATGGTATATGTAAGTAGCGGAAAACAAGGGCTCAACGGGAAATTTGGGAGAGAAGTGCCAGGAAAAAGCAAAAGGTAAAGTCCGGAAAAAAATACTGAAAAAAGAAAAACGGCAAGAAGAAGAAAAGACTGCTGAAAAAAGAAAAAAAGCAGGAAAAAGAAAGAAAAGTAAACGCACAGAAAGTGCGTTCAAACCTTAATCTCTTCCCCATTCAACACAGCTTCTTCACTGACCCCTACTTCTTTTGTCGTACTTCCGTAACTGACAAGATAAGGCCTGACCGGAGCTGTGTCAAATTGGGTCTCCCCGGAAATCGGACCTTTGGTTGAGTAAGGCACTGTGAACTCGTACCTGCTTTCCGCATCCGCAGTTGTGGACTGGGAATATTCAAAGTCCCTGCCCTGCCCTGTAATAATGATTGTGTTTATCGTGACCTTCTCATTCGGGGAAGCAGTTCCGCTTATTTTTGCACCTTTTACGTATTCGAAAATCTTCACGTAGCCGGTGTCCTCCTCGGCGAGTTTGCCTCGGGGGTCATCCGCAGCAAGCTGAGTGAGATAGAGATAATTGAACACCTGCTTGTACCCTAATTCAGCTGTCTGCCCTGCCCAGGTCTCATGGACCAGGCGGTACTGCTCAAGCCCGGTCCCATCAAAGAGGTGGAGCCTGGCTTCCATGGAATTGTAGTAGCGCATTGCCGGCAGGGTCTGGTACCCATTTCCTGTAAAGGTCGATTCGTAGTAGTCCTCGGAGTCCAGGGTCCAGGCAGTCATCGCATAGAACTTGCCTGTGGCCATCTCCACGTCCGAGACGATGTAGCGAGCTGCAGCTTTATCGGGGTCAGGGTGGATAGCTTCCAGGACTGCTGTTGCTTCTTCTTCAGACTGGGCTGTGAAGAAAGTGGAAGCTCCCGGCTGATTCTCTTCTTCAAGGCTGTTCCTGCGGCCACCGACCCCCTGCTGGAAGGGATTTGCATTAGGAATCCGGTGCCCGATTACTTCGATCCAGTGGCCGTAGTCCCACCAGGACATTACACCGTAGGCAGAGTCAGGGTAGGAATAGAGTTCCCCATCTGCAGGAATTTCATAGTTTTCATAGTAGTCAAGGCCAGGGTCAGGAGTGTTGGAGTTTAGCCAGAGAGTTGCTTCGATCCAGGGGCCGTTGGGACCACCTGTTCCCTTAGTGTATTCCATGGCAAGACCATAGCTTGGGACGATGAGGACAAGCGCAGAAACCAGAAGCACAACTATTGAAAAAGCTTTTTTTGCGCTCAGGTTTTTCCGGACAAAGTCAGGAATTTCTGCAACGGTTTTTACTTTTGCTTTGAAATCCTCAGAAAGGGATTTCAAACCGACAGAGTCCGCAATCCAGATTGCAAAATAGGCAGAAAGGATGGCGACATTAACCGAAAAGTAGTACGCAAAACGGTTCTGCTGAAGCATTGCCCAGAAAATCATCAGAGTCCAGACAAGCAGGAAGGTTTTTTCCTGCCCATTTCTTTTGTAGATTTCATAGACAAGCAGCGCAAGCCCGAGGAACACAACGTATCCACCATATGCAAACTGGGCATAGAGCTGTTCTAACCCGCCTCTGCTGAAGAATGGAGAGGCTTCGGCAATCGTAAGTGCACCGCCGGTCCTCAGGAAATAACTGAAAACGGACATGATCAGTGCAAAGATAGAAGGGGATATGATTTTGGCCAGCCCGATTCCGGCAACAAATAGCACTCCAAGCGTAAGGGGATAATAGTATTTCGGAAGCTTCTTATTATTCATAAAAACAGAGATGCCCGTGAGGATAGGATAAGCAAAAAATCCAGCCAGCAGCCCTTTCATGTACATCGACTTGGTGCCCCCGAGATAAGGGGTCAGCATCACTATGAAAAAAGCAACAGCAAAAATAACCATCCCGGAAATCGCCACATAATCAGTAGGTTTACCCTTCATATGGTCAAGGACGTGTTGAATTGCTATGTATACACCCAGGATAAAGGCAAAGAAAAGTGCACCTTTCCAGGCAAGAGCATAGGCTCCAAGAAAAATTCCGGTTAGCAAAAGGTAGGGGAGAATACCCTTTAAGGAATCAAAGTCCTTGTTCTTAATTTTTTCAAAAGAAACATCATATTTGCCTGCTTTATTCAGCGCCATTATGAAAAACATCGCAGTAACCGTACTCAGAAGAGTTTCTGCAATATGATGGTCATTAAAACCTATCATTGAACGGGACAGGAACTGTCCCGGAAGGACCGCAAGAATGAATATGGAAAGAAGACCCACTCTTCTGTCATTGAATATCCATTTTGCCGCATAGTATGTGGGGACCAGCACCAGGGCTCCGAGGAATGCCGGATAGTATGCGGACACATTATAGATCAGGTCCTGATCCGGATTCCCTCCGCCAAGCACCCATATAACCGAAGCCAGAAACATGTCGAATAAGGGAGCGAATACCTGGTTCGTCCCGAAAGGATAATGTGTATAAGCATCGAACCAGAGCATATTCGGGAAATGGTGGAGAATGGACTCAACATTTCGAAGATGGTACCAGGGGTCATTTCCCCCAAACCTCACAAATCCGTTCGAAAGAAACACACCAGCCTTCGGGAGGGTTCTGATGTGGAGAGCAACAAGAAATGAAATAACGATCCCCACAAAATACGGAAGGCTTTCAAGCAACTTTTTTGGACTCTTGCTTTCAGCAGTCATGTAATACACTCTTAAGTTCTAATAAATATTTAAGTTCTAATAAACATTTAAGCTTTAATAAAACTTTAAGCTTTAATAAAACTTTAAGTTCTAATTAAGATATCAGAAATTTGGACCTTTTAGTGATAACTTGTAAAGAGAATTCAATTTCATGAAAGGAATTAATTCTACATAAAGGTAATTTTTTGCCTGTATTAATTCTGTGGATAGTATCAGTGATTGATAGAATAAAGTGATGAATATAAAATTAAGTGATGGACAGATCGTTATACAGAGTTAAATTCTCAAAGAAAGAATTGATTTATCAATCTAATCCAGAACTGTGTAATGAATACTAATTAGAATTAAATCTATAAAAACATTCATTTTATTGGGTTTTTATGCATGAAAATAATACATTCAGATTCAGAAACAAGGTTATTTATAAACTTTGTGATACAAGGTTAAAAAATATATATTATTGATGCATTGAAGTGGACGATATGAACTCGCTTTTAACGCTCGCTCTTTTCACAAGTTTGATACCCATAACAGTTTATTCGATTTACATAGTTGCGGTTTTGATTACAAAAGAACCTGAACCGGTAAAAGTTAAAAATTACCCGCGAATCACCGTTTCAATTCCCACATATAACGAGAGTGAAGTAATTGAAAACAGAATAAAAAACCTGAGAGATATAAATTACCCATCAGAACTTATCCACGCTATAGTGGTAGATGACCAGTCAACAGATGATACTGTAAAACTGGCTAAAAAAGCATTTAAGGAATACGGGATCTCAGGAGAAGTCATCGTAAAAGAAAAACGTACAGGCACAAACGCATCGGTGAACCTGGGGGTCTCCGGAGCAAAGACCGAGATAGTAGTTACAACCGATGCCGACGTCGTATTTGAAAAGAATGCCCTTGACTATGCTATCGGAAGGCTGTTAAGTGACGAAAAAATCGGGGCGGTTTGCGGTGAACTTGAACCTGTAATTAAGAAGAGTTCATTCACCACAAGTTCGGAAAAAGCCTATCGTTCGGTTTACGGCAAGATGTGCACCTGGGAAAGTGGCATTGATTCAACCTACTGTTTTAACGGACCCCTCATAGCTCTTAAGAAAAAAGCCTTTTCTCCAATCCCCGAAACCCACGGGGCGTCGGATGCCGGGATGGCACTTAGGATTATTCGGAACGGATACAGATGCCTGTATGAACCGGCCGCGAAGTTTTATGAATATATCACGGAAGACCTCGGGCAGCAGAGAAGGCAAAAACTGAGACGATCGGCGAGACTGCTGGAGGCTACATTTTACAATCTTGATCTCGCATTTTCGAATTCAAGGAGATTCGGGTTTATCGTATTTCCCTTAAGGATTCTGATGTTTTTCATAGCTCCGGCGGCATTTTTTGCGAGCGTTATATTATGGGCGTACCTGGCCGCAAAAATAAGTCTGATATACGGGGTTGGGATCCTGGCTCTTTTTACGCTCGCACTTATATCCGGGATCAGCAGTTCGAATCTCGTATCTTCCTTTATCTGGCACCAGATATACCTTCTGTTTAGTTTGAGGTATATGTTTAAAGGGGTGCATATCTGGAAGGCGATAGATCGAAAGGAAGTTTAAGTAGAAAAAATTGAATAAAGCAAAGTTGCCAACCACATATTAAATGAAAATTAAGAAAAAATGATTATTGTGAAAATAAAAAAACGAAGTGTATCAAAACCACTAAATGAACCTCAGTCTCAAAAAATAGAGTTTCTGATCCAACGGCATAAACATCACGTATTGTCATGAGATCGGATTATACAAAAGTTCAAGAAAATAATATCCTGGAGTTGTTTTATACCTACCAGAGGTTTGAAAATGAAAATTTGCATAATGTCTGCAGTACATTCCCCATTTGATACACGCATGTATTATAAAATAGGAAAATCCCTCTCGAATAAGCATGAAATCACAATAATTGCCCCCCACAATAAAAAGATTGACGAGGAAATTGAAGGCATTCATATAATAACAATCCCGGAAACCAAAAAGAAAACCACATACCCGTTTACAATAATCAACCTTTTTTTTGCAGCTCTGAAAGCCGATTGCGATGCATACCAGTGCGAATTACCCAGCACCCTACTTGTGGGAGTGATCATAAAGATTCTGAAAAGAAAAAAAGTAGTTTATGACATGAGAGACTACTATCCAACTTTAATCGCTGAAAACGCAATATTTCCAGACAGATTAAAGCCATTAATCAGAGTAGCAAGCATGTGGTGTGAACGCTTTCTTTGCATGTTTGCAGATTTCATCATTACAGTGGACGATGTGATGAAATTCAAATATAAAGATTACAATAAAAATATAATAACGGTTTCAAACTACCCGAAAAAGAGTCTATTCATCAGAAAGGAAGGAAGAGAGAAAGATAAAAAAGAAAATTCTGTTGTGTATGTGGGTGGCTTGATAAAATATAAAGGAATATTTGAATCAATAAAAGCAATAGAAATAGTAAGAAATGAAATTCCTGACGTCAAGATGGTATTCATTGGAAAATTTAACAATGACGGATTTAAAGAGGAAGTCACTCCGTACATAAAAGAGCAAAAACTGGAAGAAAATATTGTATTTACCGGGTGGGTACCACATGGAGAGACGATAAAATATCTGGAGAAAGCTAATGTTGGACTCGTTTTGCTCCAACCAATAGAAAGATACATCCATGCAATATCTGTAAAACTTTTTGAATATATGGCGTGTGGAATTCCAGTGATAGCAAGTGATTTCCCGGAGATGAGGGCAATAGTAGAAGAAAATAATTGTGGCATTACTGTAGATCCAACAAACATTATGGAGATATCCGACGCAATTATTGAGCTCTTAAAAGATCCACAGAAAGAAAAAAAGATGGGGGAAAACGGGAGAAGAGCTGTTGAAGAAAAGTACAACTGGGAAAACATGGAAAAAAGATTATTTGGATTATACGAGGAATTAGCTTGAAAATTGTATCCATTGTCGGAGCCAAGCCCCAGTTCATAAAATGCCCCTGCATTCAGAATTCTCAGAACAGGACATCAAGTACTTTAAATGTCTGATGTTTTAATGAATTAAGCATCATCTACAGACCTAGGAGACGACAAGATCTCTTAAAAAATAACGAATTTAGGACTCGGAACCAAACGAGAAATTATACTATTCAAACTGATTATCATAAGTGAGCTGTGTGTTGTAAACCATATAATGTCATTATAATACAGATTACAATTGTTCATAATCAATTGGTACTTGGAAATTGATGAAACATTAGTAATTAAACTAAAAATAAATGAGAAGTTGTATGGATAATTTATCCAAAGTACTTACTTAACCATTTACACTTAAATAATAGACAAACATGCTCAAAAGAAGATACAGGCAAGGTTAAAAATGTTAAAAATTTGTATGATGTCAACGAATCATAATCCTCTTGACACCAGGATATTTTATAAGGAAGCAAAAAGCCTAAAAAAAGCGGGTTATGATGTTAGTGTCTTGGGCCACACCAGTGAAAAAACCATAGATGAAGTAGATGGGATAAAAATCATAGGAATCGATAAAAAAGTGGATCCAGGACAATACTTACAATTATTAAACGAATTACTTAAAAATGCAACAGACATTAATGCAGATGTATACCATTTTCACGAACCTGAATCATTACCTGCAGCTATTTATTTAAAATTCTTAAAAGAGAAAGAAGTTATTTATGATGTTCATGAATACTATGTTGACAAATTGCCTGATATGAGTCTTCAAAGAAAATTATTTTTTACCTTTCTTTTAGATTTCATCGAACCTCTATTCTGCCGCTCATTTAATGCAATTATCACAGCAGATGAAGGAATCGCAAAAAGATATAAAAAATTTAACGAAAATGTCCATCCGATAATCAACCTACCGCCATTACAAGTATTTGAAGGAGACAACGACCCTTTTATTGAAGAGAAATATAAGGATGAGGATGTAATTATTTATATAGGTGGGTTGGCTGAAGAAAGAGGAATATTTAACCTAATTGAGGCAACAAATAAAATCTCAAATAAATACACCTCGATAAAATTACTCCTACTAGGCAATTTTGAAACAAATCAATTTAAAAACAAGTGTTTCGAATACATTAAAAAAAATAAGCTTGAAAAAAACATTGAATATTTAGGATTCCTTCCTCACACAGAAATCCCAAAATATATTAGAATCTCAAAAATAGGTACAGTGCTCTTGTATCCAACAGAAAGATTCAAAAAAACTGCTTATCCCTTAAAATTATTTGAATACATGGCCTGTGGTAAGCCAGTGCTAGCAAGTGATTTACCTGCTATGGGAAAAATTGTCGAAGAAGCGAAATGTGGATTGTTAACAGATCCTAAAGATACGGAGAAGATTTCAGATAGCATTGTTTATTTGTTAGAAAGTCCCCAAAAAGCTGAAGAAATGGGAATGAATGGAAAAAAAGCTGTGGAGACTAAATATAACTGGGGAAATATGGAAAAACAGTTAAATGAAATCTATGAGAATTTATTACGTACATAATTTTTTACAATCAATATAGAATCAATTAACTTATTTGAATTTCTTATAGGTGATTTAATTTAGGAGACTAAAAATTGAAAGTTTGCATGGTACTAAAAAATAAGTTTCCTACAGATATTCGTGTTGAAAAAGAAGCAAGGGCTCTTATTGACGCAGGTCATGAAATATACTTACTTTCTTTAGGAAAAGCAGGCATGGAAAAAGTTGAAGATGTAGAGGGGATAAAAGTAATTCGAATTTTTCAAAAAGAAAATGTGATATATAGAATCCCCGATTACATGAGTTTTAACTTTTTTTTTGATAGCCCACTTTGGAGGCAACAACTTCAAACGGTTGTGGAAAATTATAAAATTGAACTTATACACATCCATGATCTGCCTTTAATCAAAACAGCAATACCAGTTGCAAAAAAAAATGATATACCACTAATAGCAGATCTTCATGAGAATTATCCAGAAGCAAAAAGAACCTGGAGAGAAATTAAAAAACCCCTAATAAACAGAATTGAAGACTTTATTACCCCTATATGGAGATGGAAAAAACTAGAAAAATCTGTCCTCCAAGAAGTTACTTACTTAGTTACTGTTGTAGAAGAGGCAAAAGATCACTACATTAACGAATGTAGAGTTCCGCCTGAAAAAATCAAGGTTATAATGAACTGCGAAGAGATGGAAAGCTTCAAAAATTTGATTGAAAATAACAATTTAACCGCGGAATTTGAAAATAATTTTGTAATAACTTACATTGGAGGATTTGGTACACATAGAGGAATTGATACAGCAATAAAATCAATGCCTGACATCTTAAAAAGTATTCCAAAGGCGAAACTTTTACTCGTAGGCAAAGGAGTGGGAAAAAACTGCAGATAAGTTTTATGAAGAAATGAAGGATCTTTGCAAACAACTTAATATAGAAAATGATGTTATATTCACTGGCTGGGTAGATTTTTCCCTAGTACCTTCATACATAAAAGCAAGCGATGTTTGTTTAGTTCCTCATCACTCAAATGGACACACAAACACCACAATCCCCTACAAATTGTTCCAGTATATGAGCATGGAAAAACCTATTATAGTGACTGATTGTCCTCCATTAAAAAGAATTGTTGAAGAAACTGGTTCAGGCTTAGTTATTCCTTCAGGCGATTACAACAAAATGGCTGAAGCTGTTGTTAGCCTCTATGAGAACCCAGAAAGTTCAAAAATGATGGGAGAAAATGGCAAAAAAGCTGTGGAAGAGAAATATAACTGGAAAAGCGAAGCTGAAAAATTATGTGCGTTGTATAAAAAAATTCATTATATGAAATAATTATGTTGCACATTTACCATCGAATTATAATTATTTGAGTTAATTATAATTTACTTTTACCCTTTTTTTTCAATACCATCGTATATGCTTGTTCAAAGGTATTTAATAGTGGTACTTTTCTATGGTCGATTTTCATCATGTCGGTTATTTTACTCAGAAAAGCTACATGTTTGAGATGAGTCAAATGTTCTCCTTTCCAATCAATCAAAATTTCAAATCCGTTTGCATTAGCTAGTTTTTTCCAGTAAAGAGTATTATGCACATTTATATGAGTAGTATTTCTGTCCTTTATACCTATAAAAGGAAGCTTCCTCAATTTATATGCCAATCCACCATTAGGGGTCCTAACTATAACTATGCTGTCTTTATTTTTAAGATAAGATTTTATATTATGGAAAAAAATATTTGGTTGGGTCAAATGCTCTATAACGTCAAAACAAGTAATAACATCAAATGAATTTTCAGGATATGGCCAAGTTGAATCTTCTATTTTCCCCAGTTTTAAAATAGAGCTGGTGTATCTTTTGGAAATCTCCATTGACTTTGGAAAAGGATCCATTCCATAAAGATTTTCATATTTAGCATCTTCACAAAGCTTTAAAAAAGCTCCATATCCAATTCCAACATCAAGTATTTTTACACGATCTGCTTCTTCATTATTAAAATATCTTTCTATAAAATTAAGCGAAGGAAGATATTTTTCTTTTTGGAAATTTTTTACATTTTCCATTTCATCATATACAGAAGATACACACGATAAGTATGTGTCATTCTCCATATCTCTATTTAAATCAAATTTCATGTTACGATCCCTCTTAAATAAATATTATAATAGTTTCTTAGCATTATCCAATGTATGAATTTTGATATTGCGCTTGCAACTGCTGCGCCAAACGCCCCATACAAGTAAATCAAAAAAACGTTTCCAACTATATTGGCAGCCATTTCTGTGTAAGCAACATTTCGAATCCATTTACCTTTTCCTTTAGAAGCTAAAAAAGTATATGGTTGATACATTCCTTGAAAAAGTCCTGCCAATGCCAGCGGCAAAATCATTTTTGCTGCAGGGAGAAATTCTTCACCAAATAATACATATATTAAAACTGGTCCAAAGAGAGCCAGCCCTAGGACACAGAGTATTAACCAAGTAAAATTATACAAAAATACTTTTCTTGGAATTCTATCCAGATTAGCAAAGCTTTTGAATAAACTAGTCGACAAAGCTTGAGATAACCCTACCATTGATGATGTCATTGTCATTGCAAGCGAATAGAAGCCCAATTGGGTGGTGTTGACAAAAAGAGTGATGAAAATCCCATCCAACTTATATGTTGATTGATTAGCAATCTGCCCTAGATATACATGAAACCCGTACTCTTTGGTTTTTCTAAGTATTTCTTCCAAGTTCTCGTATAAATTGGAAAATTTGGGACTGAATGCATGTAACAATATTAAAACGCCGATTATCGTACCCGATAAGTTGAGCAAAACAAAGTGAAGAGGTTCGATTTGAATAAGATTCAAAAGTATTAGAGCACTAAATATGTAGATAGTCTTCGGAATTACATTGAACATCGATAATAATCCGATTTGATTTGTGCCTCTACCGATAAGGGGGATAAAGAGCGTGAAAGGGAGAGCCATGACCAGGACTGAAGCATACCTGAGTATCCATTCCACATTTGTGTGGAAGAGATCGTCTACAAAAAAGCTTGAGACGAACACGAAGGTCGAATAGGCAACACCTACAAAAAAGGCAATGACCACCGTTGCACCTATCAATTCCTTTTCCTTTTCTTTATCTTTTGTTTCGGCTAGCAGGAGACTTACAGAACTGGCAAGGCCAAAACGGAAGAATAATACTGTGAATCCTGTAAATGTGAAAAAGAATGTAAAGACACCATAATCTGTCGGACCTAGGGTCCTTGTGTTAATTATGCCTGTTAAAATACCCAATCCCAGAGCCAGGATTTGAGATGAAAATAAAGTAAAGGTTTGTCTTCCAGTTTTACAACAAATATCTTTTTTTACCATCTGGAAGACCGTTTTTAATTCTGGTGTCAATTATATACCTCAAAAAATGTGTAACGTTTAAATTCCGCCGAGTAATTTTGTATTGAACCCGGATTCTCGCCATTTTTTATCATCAAGGATGTTTCTGCAATCGATGATATTCTTTGCTTTCATCAGATTTCCAGAACATTCCGGGTCAATATTCTCAAATACCGTATGATCTGTTAGCAAAACGATACAGTGACTATCTTTAACAGCATCTTCAAGATCCAAAATAGGGTAATCAAACTCCTTTACATACGGGTCATAAATCTTAACGGTATACCCTTCTTTCTTTGCAAGTTTTATGAACTTCCTGGCTGGAGTTGCCCTAGTATCATCGATATTCCCTTTGTAAGCCACCCCGAAAACAGTAATCGTTGGAGTTTCAATGTCTTTAAGCATATATTTTACTTGCCTCAAGACATATTGAGGCATAGAATCATTAATCTGCCGAGAGGTAAAAATTAAGCTGCTATTTTCGGTGTTTTCGGTTAAAAACCAGGGATCAATAGCAATGCAGTGACCTCCAACTCCGGGACCGGGTTTTAAAATATTTACACGAGGATGTTTATTTGCGATCTCTATTGCTTTCCATACATCTACGTCATAATCCCCTGCAATTTTGGCAAACTCATTTGCAAGTGCAATATTCACATCACGAAAAGTATTTTCCATTAATTTTATCATTTCAGCGGCAGTGCTGTTAGTGAGGTAAAGAATTCCCTTTACAAAAGAGGAATATAGTTTTTCCGTTAGCTTAGTGGACTTTTCGTCGACTCCACCAATAACGCGGTCGTTGTAGACCATTTCGCGGAGGGTGTTTCCAGGAATGGCTCTTTCGGGGCAGTGGGAGACGCAGAAGTCCTCACACATTTTAAGACCTGAGTTTT
>DUKH01000025.1:0-1991 GCA_013329415.1 Methanosarcinaceae archaeon
CTTTTTATTTAAGCTTTTTATTCCTTTTTTATTCTTCACTGACGGCTGCTTCATAGAAGCTTGTGTCAAAGATTTCTTCCGCTGTCAGGGGCTTCTGGATGTACCCGAGTTCATACTGGACCCTGGCATACTCGACAGTAGAGTTTTCAATTGGCGCGGGATCTGTAATCCAGGTGCCGTCCCATTCCTGAAGAGACATCTTTACAGTTTCAACGTCCTGGGTGGTCTTGTTTGCAAAGACCTGGGCAGCTTCGTCCACGTTAGCCTTGTTGTATTCGGTTGCCCTGATATGGGTCTTTACTATCTGTTCCACGATTTCCGGATGTTCCCTGATCATTTCCCCGCTTGCCACGAGCACGCAGCAGGCGTGGTTTGCCTCCATCTCTCCCGAGGCCACAACTGAACGCCCGTTGCCTTCGCTCTCGATGATTGCGGGGGCGGGGTGGGGCAGGAACACGGCGTCAACTCTGCCGGCTGAAATAGCGCTGACAGCGTCTCCAGGGCCCATTCCGAGGACTGTCACATCTTTTTCAGGGTCGAGATCGTTTTCCTTGAGCCAGTTGCGGAGCAGGGTGTCCTGGACGGTGCCTGGCGGGAAGGTTGCGATGCTGAGTCCTTTCAGGTCCTGGGGATTTTCGTATTCGAATTCGGGGCGGAGAACCAGGTTTGAACCCTGGATCTGGACGGCAGCGATGATCTTTGCGTCAAGCCCCTGGCTAAGCGCAGTGATCACTGGAGCAGCTCCAACATAAGCCACGTCCAGGTCCCCGGCGAGCATGGCCTGCATTTCAGGGGCACCTGTCGGGAATTCATATCCGTTTATCTTCTCGATTCCGTAAGGTGCAAGGTCTTCTTCCCACCAGCCCTTCTCTGCGGCAGTCATGTATGCAATCTGGTGTGTGCTCGGCTGGTACCCGAAGTTCAGTTCCGTAATTGTGGGAGCTTCTTCTGCGCCCTCTTCAGCTCCGCCTTCCTCATCGGATACGCAGCCAGACACGAAGGCAGATGCAACAAGCAACAATGTAAGGATCAATACGCCTAATTTTTTCAAAATCTCACCTCAATAATTTACCACTATCTAACATCCTCAATGAGGGTCTCAGTCTCACTGAGAGTTTATGACTAACTAACAATCACAATAAGGGTTTCAGTCTCAATAAAGGTTTATGACTAAGGTTTATAGCCTGGTAGATGGGTTTTTAATCGGAAAATCCCGGCCAAAATTGGTAAACACGGAGTAATAAAGGAGTATATTCTTCTATGTGTTATTATTCGTTGAAATTTACTATATATACTTTCTCAAATGTCTCCTGATTATGACCCATATGTATTAATACACCTGGTTATATTTCTCATTTTGGAAGAAAATACCTATAAAATGTAAATTCTTTAAAGTTGTCCAAGTTTTTTTATCCAGTATCCCAGGAGCGTTTCCATGAATGTTGCAGACAAGGTTATTAAAGCTGCATTTGAATCCGACGAAGTATTTCAAAAAACTCTTTCCACTGTAATTAAGGAAGATCTGAACCTTACTGCTGTTGATTTTGCCAAGCAGGCAAACATCCCCCCAAGCACCCTCTACAAGATCCTTTCAGGGAACAGGGACCCGAACATAAAGACCCTGCGCCAGATAGTTAAGACTATCCGGGAAATCAAGGAATCCGATAGTGGAGACTTTATCGCGGTTATCGCTGCCCGCTCTGTGCTCGATAACATAGTGGAGACAAAGAAAAAGATCGAGGGCCGGCTGGTGACCATCAGGGAGTACTCGGCAACTTCCATGGAAGAAGCAATTATTGCAGCCGTACATGCCGAAAGAGACGGGGCTAAAGCCCTGGTCTGTGCTCCCATCGTAAGCCCCACGGTAGAAAAAATTCTGAACATCCCGGTCACAACCATCATCCCTAAAAACAGTCTGCTGGACGCCATCACGCTTGCCCTCAAGAAAATGGAATGAAGAATTTTTCGGACTTATCAGGCAGGAAACTTAT
>DUKH01000025.1:2357-7618 GCA_013329415.1 Methanosarcinaceae archaeon
CAGGAAACTTATCAGGCAGGAATTTTTCCCGAGTCTTTCATTAAAAATCCAGCAGGGAATTTTTCCTGAAACTTTTTTTAAAAACCGTTATTGAAATCTGTTATTGAATACTTTTTTTAAAAATCATTATTGAAAACTTTATTGAAAAAGAGGGGATGACTTAAAAAAAGAGGAAAGTCCCGCGTCTTTAATGTTAACGCGGGTACTTGAAATTTGTTTTTACTTTTTTGATGTTTCGGGTTTTACTTCCTTGGTTTTACGGAATCGAGAAGTTCCTATACTTTCTCCTGTACCATTGCAACGGTCCAGCCGCCTTTTGTGAACATGTAGGCGGCTCCTGCGGCAATTGCCAGGATCAGGGCTACAAGGCCGTAGAGCAGGCCAGAACTCTTTTCGAGTACCGTGTAGGTGCCGGTTTCTCCGCCAACCTTAGCCGTGTAGGTCCCGGGCACTTCTTCCGCGTGTTTGAAGGTAACGGTGGTGCCTTCCCCTATGCCAAGGGAAATGGTCTGGGAGCCTGCAACCGTTCCGTTCACAACAAGCTCCACATTGGTATCTCCTGCGGCGTTGCCCGTATTTTCAACATCTACTGAGATGGTAGCCTCTTTTTCAGCTCTCACTTCAAGCGGGTCGATCACCAGGTTGGAGTATACGAAGATTGCTTCAAGCGCCCTTACCTTCACGTTTGTGCTCTCGTCCAGATAGCCCTTCTTAGTAGCACTGACCTTGATCGTACCGGGATCGTCTGTGGAGTAGGTTACGGTTCCGTCCTCGTCGGTCTCTTCCAGGAACTCGCCGTCAATGGCGATTTCTGCTTCCTCAACCGGGTCTCCTCCGATTGCCTCGACGACCTCGATGGTCATCGTGTCTCCTACCTAGACCGTCTGCGGTGAGATGCTGATGGTCATCTGGATCTTTGGCTCAATGATTTCGATGTTCGTGTTTGCGGTGGTGTACCCGTCCTTTTCGGCGGTGACCTTATAGGTGCCTGCGTCGTCGCTGTAAGTGACCTCTCCGTCCTCGTCAGTCTTGCCCACAGTTTTTCCGTCGACCTTTACGGTCACGCCTTCAACGTCGTCTTCGCCGGCGGTCACTTCGATTGTGAATTCCTTGCCCTCAATGATCTCATCAGGCACATCGATCCTGAGCTCCCTGCTGGCTCCGCCTTCGGTTTCGACTTCAACGAATGGATAGAACCTGAGAGTGTTGTCATCGGCGGTCTTGAACTTGACCTCTCCCATGATGTCAATTGTCTCGTCTTCATCAAGGTTGATATCGTCTTCGTTTTCCATCGTGATCTTGTTCGATCCAACGGAAAGTTCCATTTCTCCATAGGTATCTCCATCTTCAAGTTCAAGGTAGTCGTCGGAAATCTGGAAGATACCCTCCACGAAAACAGCATTGGTTTCACCACCCGCAAAGACGTTTGAGAAGTGGACAATGATCAGGGGTACGTCTTCAGCGTCTCCCAAATCGGTTTCGTAGACATAATCCTCGTTTGACGCGACAAAGGCGTCGTCAACATTATCTCCGTCCTTTTCGAGCTGAACCCAGACAACCTCTCCGTTAATATCGACTTCCTTGATGTTTAGGGCATATCCTTCTTCAAGGATCAGGGCTGAGCCGGAGTACATGGACTCTTTGTCATCGGTGTCAGTCAGGACTTTGGAGAGAATGTTGTCCGAGAGGAGGCTTACATCCAGATCTTCGTCTCCGACAGTTGTTTTTTTGTCTCCTTCATCAATGTATCCTGTGAAGTATTTCTCTGCCATGAAGCCGATTACCTGGAAATAGCCCCAATCGTCGTGTTCGAACTCCACAGGTTGTGGTGTGGATTCATAGACCAGTTGTCCTTCGGCAATTTCTCTGTCGCTAAGATCTGAATCTTCTATCCTCAGCTCTTCAGTCCCGATTCCTTCGTCGATGTTGTAATAGAAACCTTCAAAGTTGTAGGGGTCCCAGGTCGTTATGGGGTCGTCCTCATCTTCGTCGTAGACTGTTCCGCGCAGCTCATATGTACCGGGTTCCGAGATGTCCACGTAGGGGGCAAACCTGAGGGTGCTGTCATCGGCGACCTGAATCAGGATCTTGCCCATGAGTTCGATGGTGTCTCCCTCATCGAGGTCAATGTCGTCTTCATTTTCCATCTTGATTCCGGAGCTGGACGCAGAGGTGATTTCCATTTCTCCGAAGCTGTCTCCACTCTCGATTTCAACGTAGTTGTCCGAGATCTGGAAGATTCCTTCTATGAATACGGCAGACGTTTCCTGGCCAGCAAAAACGGTTCCTACGTGGGCAATGATTATTGGTACGTCTTCCGCGTCCCCGAGATCAGCTTCATACACGTAGTCGTCGTTGGAGGCAAGGAAGTCGTCATCCACGACGTCTCCGTCCTTTTCGAGCTGGATCCAGACCGTGTCCCCTTTAATATCAACTTCCACAATGTTCAGGGCATACCCGTCTTCAAGAATAAAGGAAGAACCTGAGTAAGCGGACTCTTTGTCATCAGTGTCAGTGAGCACTTTGGCAAGCACGCCTTCCTTGATCAGGCTTTCATCCAGGCTTTCCCCCTCTATAGTCGTGTTTTCATTATACCCTGCAAAGTACTTCTCTGCCATGAAACCGATTACCTGGTAAGATCCCCAGTTATTGTATTCAAAATCGGTTTCCATAGGCTCTGTGGAGTATTTGATATTCCCTTCGTCTATGTTTCTGCTTATGGCCTCGATGGTCAAAGTTTCCGAGGATTTCCCATCGTCAAGGTTGTAGAAGAAGCCTGAATAACTCAGGGCGTCCCAGGTATAGGTGGTGGACATGCCTTCTTCCCAGATCCGGTTGCCTAAGTAGTATCCTTTGCGAACAACGTTGACGATCCAGGTTTTTACCTTTTCATCTGATCCTACAGTGGAAGTGGCTGTTGCCGTTATTGTATAGGTGTCAATCACTTCTCCTGCTTTAAAGTCCTTAAATTCAGAATATGTGACACCATCACCATCATCTCCATCGTCTGTTACGGTGTCCACTACGGAATTGCCATCTGGATCTTTCACGTTCCATTCAATTGTACAGTTCTGGTTTACGGTAATGTTGAAGTCGAATGTACTGTTGGTGGAGCTTTGGGTCACTGTTTTTATTAAATCTCCGTCATCTTCTTCTTCCCAGCCTTCTTCGCTTTTGGTCGGGTAGAAGTCATCGATTTCTAGTGCAGGCGCAGTTCCCTGTATCGTCCACGTAACCTCTCCAAGATCTCCTGAAGCATTACTTACGCTAGCTTTGACGCTATGAACTGCCGTGTCTATTACTGTGTATATTAATTTGAAAAATTTGTTGCCATCGGAAACGGATGTCCCCTCTGTAATTTCATCATTATTTTCGTCAGTCCATGTGACATTTCCTTCGTCTTCTAACGTAATGGTGAATTCTTGGTTGCTATTTACTTCTTTGTTGATTGTTGTGGTAGTAGGGGTGTATGTTCCGTTTGTTATTGTATCAGGAGCCGCAAATGCGGTTCCGCAAAATAGCCCTAACAATAGGATTCCTACTATTAGTTTCATTTTTTTATGGCTTTTCATGTGCGAACCTTCTAAACCTTGTTAAAAATTGTAATTTTTGTGTATTCTGTGTAAACTTCGGTGTAAATTTAATAGTAATCTAGTTGAGTTTTATTCTACTTCGCTTGATAATTTGTAGATTTATCAGCCAATGTTTTTAATGTTATCTTTATAATCCTGAATTTTGTATTATTTCCGCTTAATGTTGATTTTCATGGGGGTGGGCTGATCAACTGTTTTCGGCTTTTAGCTGCTGGTATCCGCGGCGTTTCACGGGAACGGTGCTGCCGTCGGGACGTTCAAGCAGGATCCCCTTTTCGTATTCCGTGCATTCTCCTATGATGCTTAACTTACATATATTTTGTACTTTTTTAATCCGTTCGGGATTGATTGTGAAAAGGAGTTCGAAATCCCCGCCTGTGTAAAGGGCAAGTTCCAGCAGTTTTTCAGGGTCGTTTTCGGGAGTTGAGGCAAAGTCCCGGACTTCCCGGAGGATTGGGAGGGAGTTTTCCCGGATTTTGAACCCTATCCGACCTGCCTGTGCAAGGTCATGGAGGGACATGGCAAGACCGTCGCTGGTGTCCATCATGGAGGTGACGGAACCTGAGGGTGCCAGTTTCTGCGCCTCTTTCGTGCGGGGCACGGGTTCAAGCAGGCTTTTGATCAGGGTTTCGCTTGCCATCTTTTCATTTCCCTGTTCATTTTCCTGTTCACCTGCCGGGCTATTATTTTGTTCACCAGCCTTTTCAAGCCCCCCCTGTTTCGACTGGAGAACCTCAAGGGCTGCCCCGGCAGATCCGGCATAGCCGGTCACGCATACAAGGTCTCCGGGCTTTGCCCCGCTTCTACGGAGCAGCTGGTTTTTCTTCATCCGGCCAAGTGCAGTCCCCGTGATGGTAAGTTCTTCGTGGGTATCGATATCGCCTCCTATCACGGTAGTTTCACAAAATTCGGCGCAGGCCCGAATGCCTTTCGCAAGCTCTTCAACAAAGCTTATTTCGGTCTCAACCGGCATGCCGATTGCTGTCAGGATCCCCAGGGGTTTTGCGCCCATGGCTGCAATGTCACTGAAGTTTACGGCGGCGGACATCCAGCCCATCTGCCAGGGGCTCATCCCTTCAGGAAAATCCGTTGTCCTGTGGAGCATATCGGTGCTGATGACCAGGCAGTCCTCCCCGCCAAGGTCAAGGACGGCGCAGTCATCGCTCCCGGCCCCTTCCAGGACCTCTTTTCCTGCAGGAGATTTGAAAATTTCAGTCAGACGGGTAATCAGGGCACGTTCCCCGATAGAAGAGACTTTTTTCGAGTTCATGATAACAGGGTCGTAAAGGGTTTTTAGTTTTGTAGTAATGTAAATGTGGGGGGATAGGATAAGCATAGGGGTTGATGTAGCCCGGACTAAAAGCTAAAATGGACTGAGTTTCTATTGTTTATGTAATTTTTGTAACTGCAAGGGTTACACGAAAAATTTTATGGGATTTCCGGTTATCACTATTGCAGTACCGTTTATCGGCTACAGGTATAAGACTTTTGTAAACTTCAAATCGGTTTGAACCTTAAACCCTAATTCTTTAAAAATAGACGGTGAAAACTTTGGTTTTGGGCTAAAAAACTGGGTAGGGTCTCATTATAGTCCCGGATGTAAATACTTACACTTACTTTATAACAACGGAAGACACGGAAAGCACGGAAAGATTGTGCCCCTATTTC
>DUKH01000177.1:0-7177 GCA_013329415.1 Methanosarcinaceae archaeon
TTAAAATATATTAAAAATACAAGGATCACATACACAACCGTCACAGAAAAGTATATGGTATCCCTATGTTTCTTCCTATAAGAGCTCATTGCATCACTTCTTTACACTGCATATTTATAAAAACAGTTGAATTAACGGAAAAAAAATTACTCAATCACAACTTTGCTGGTAAGAGTCGAAGGCAGATCATCTTTCCCTTCAAGTTCCTTAGCCTTCGCAAAGCACTTCTTAGCTTCCTCATATTCTCCAGCTTCAACGTGCGCAATTCCAGCTTTAGTCAAGGCGTCGGCTTTTTCTTTTGCAGTCCTTGGAACTTCATCCAAGAGTGCCCTGCCTTCCTCATGTTCTACAAGAACTTGATACAATTGTGCCATCTTTTTTTCGTGTTCGCGCTGTTCCTCGCGGACAAAAAACTCGGTAAGTGCAACAGAAACCAGATCACTCTGGCTGGAAAATTCTCCCGTGGTTGTTAGGTCGTCCACTTGTTTACCTATTCGTGGAGATACCGTGGTGTTCAATGCAACCTTTCGCCTCGAAAGTTGTGCCATATTGCAATAGTATTGTAGAAATGTATAAATAAATGCATGAGATAATAGAAATATTGCAATAAGTACATGGCTATAATGTCATGATGGTATTACTATGACAGAGAAAACGGTACTCGGAACTGCCTGCACTCTCTGGCGAAACAACTCCGCCCCATTTCCTTATGAGGTGGCTGATATCCTGGGCCTGAAACCCGGAGACAAGTTTCGGTATGTAGAGTGCGGCTCCGATCCGGATCCCACCATCAGCCATGACAGCTATGAGGGCCTTGTCCCTGGGGTTTGGAGCTGCATTCAAGAACCTGTCGAACTCTTCTTTTGAGGGGAGGTCTGAAGGCTGGACCGGGGTTCCTGGTCTTGTGATTTTCAGGTCCCGAATCCATTTAGGCGGCTCTTCAAACTTCCACTTATAGAGTTTTTTCAGGACCCTTTTGTATCCAAGAATGGTCGCTGCCCGATCCTTTATGGGGTCGTCTTCCAGGTCCATCACGAGCACGTCAAAATCTTTTGGTGAAAGAGAAAAAATAGGTTTATTTATGCCGACCCGTTTAAGGTCATGACACATGAGCCTGGTGACGTCAGGTAATATAACAGAGAGTTCCTCTTCAGACCAGATCTTCGGAGATCCATTATGAAAGATTCGATGATTTCCTTGTTTCCGGGAGGAGGTCCGGATGTGCAAGGCGCTGTAACGCACTGGTGAATGAGCCTTTCAGGTTGTATGGATCGTCCACATTTACCATAGATAAAAAAAGGAACTTACTATATTTATGCATTATCTTAATATACGATAAATATAATTCCTGCTTTTCATTTCACCAAAAAACAATGAAAAAAGTTATCGAAGAAAGGAAAAAGGAAGAAAAGAAAAAGAGGCAACAAAGAGAAGGGACAGGAGATGAGTGAACAGGACAAAAATCTTTTCGTAAGCGCCTTAAAAACCACGGTCCCCGTATTTCTTGGCTACATCCCCCTGGGAATGGCTTTCGGGTTTCTGCTCGACGGGGCAGGATACCATTGGGTCTATGCCCTCCTGATGAGCATCTTCATCTACGCAGGCCCGGGCCAGTTCCTGGCAGTAGCCCTGCTGGCAGCAGGAGCCGGGCTTACGGAATTTGTGGTGGCAACGCTTCTCCTGAACCTCAGGCACTCCTTTTACGGCCTCTCCCTCCTTGACAGGTTCTCCGACGTCGGGAAGGTCAAGCCTTACCTGATCTTTGCCCTCACGGACGAGACCTATGCACTCCTTACCTCCACGGAAGTCCCAGAGGGCGGGTCGAAGGCAAAGTTTTACCTCTACATAGCCGCCCTTGACCACTTCTACTGGGTTTTGGGTTCCGTCCTCGGGGCAGTGCTCGGTTCCCTGCTTGACCTCAAGCTGGAGGGCATGGCTTTCGTGCTAACAGCCCTTTTCGTGGTGCTCACCATCGAGCAGTATTTCAACGCCATCTCGCGCTTTCCCTTCATGGCAGCCCTCGGAGCAGGAGTAGTCTCCCTGATGTTCTTCAGCCCGGAAAATATGCTTCTGCTCTCAATCATCCTGGGAACTCTGGTCCTGATCGCACACGAGAAGTTCATTGGAGAGAAGCCAGGAAATGTTCCGCAAGCTGTTGCACACCCTGCCCCACAACCGGTCTCACAGCCTGCTGCACAGGTGGCTGAAAACAAATCAAAGGAGGAAAGCTCATGACAGAAACGCTGGGAACAATGCAAATGCTTGTAATCATCACAGCCCTGACCCTGGCAACCTTTGCCACAAGGGCGCCTCCCTTCATCTGTTTCAGCCGCAGGGCTCCCCCGGCAGGGCTCTCAGCAATCGAAAATAACCTGCCTCCGATGATCCTGCTGCTCCTGGTCATCTACTGCCTGAAGGACGTCCAATGGTTTGCCGCACCTTACGGGCTTCCGGAACTCTTAACCATCGGGATGGTCGCAGGCCTGCACTTCTGGAAACGGAACGCCATGCTCAGCATCTTCGCAGGGACCGGGCTTTACATGCTGCTCGTGCAGTGCAACGTGTTTTCTTTTCTTTGAAAACGCCCAACCTGACCCTGAAAACCGTTTTTCAATTAGATGTCAAAGGACAGCTCCGCCAGCTTGCCTGGCGGTTCTCACCAAAAAGAAAAAAATAGATCATTAAAAGAATATTTACAGGTTGTATTTGTTTCTGTTTTTGAAGGTAATGGGGAGAATACTGACTGTACTGAACAAAAAAATTATCCTTTTTTTTAAAATAAGGCAATTTTTATATAGGTCGACCTCGATGCATCCCGCTGAAGTGACCTTCATGAACGAAAAAAAACTTGATTTACCTTTACTCAAAAGCAAAGGCTTCCTGCCCCAAAAGCAGGAAAACACTTTTTCAATGCGCCTGCACAGCACAGGCGGCCGAATCGAGGCAGCACAGCTCCGGGCTATCGCCGACGCCGCCGAGAAATACGGGGACGGGCACATCCACACCACTTCAAGGCAGGGAGTCGAAATCCCCTTTGTCAAACTGGAAAACACGGACAGCATCAGCGAAGCAATGGAAAACGCCGACCTGTTCGGGGGAGCTTCAGGCAAGAAGGTCAGGGGAGTCGTGGCCTGCCAGGGAAACACCGTCTGCAACCACGGCCTGATCAACTGCCCGGAAATTGCGGAAAAAATCGACGCCATGTACTTCGGGACCTATGCCCCCAAGAAATTCAAGATTGCAGTCACAGGCTGCCCCGCAGCCTGCATGAAACCCCAGGAAAACGACTTCGGGATCATGGGCACGGTCCTCCCGACCTGGGTAGGGGAAAACTGCGTGGACTGCGGGCGCTGTGTAAAGACCTGCAAAGCAGGTGCCCTCAGCATCGAAGACGGAAAATTAAAGATCGACAGGGAAAAGTGCATCCTCTGCGGAGAATGTATCTCAGCCTGCAGAAAAGATGCACTTCGGGCAGAAAAAACCGGCTACACGATTTTTGTGGGCGGGAAAGTGGGCCGCTTCCCGAGAGCCTGCACGAAACTCCTCGAAATGGCAGATGAAGCACAGCTCTTCTCAGTCCTCGAAAAATCCCTGGAATATTACAGGGAATACGGGATGGAAGGAGAGAGGTTCGGGGATTTGCTGGACAGGCTCGGGTTTGAGAAATACAGGGAGAAGGTTCTCCCTTAAACAACATTTTTTAACCTATATTCCCGGGTGTATTACAGATTTAATAAATTCAATAACCTCTCTTCACCCCGGATTCGGCAAACCAGATAACTATCGCCCCGAACCCCAGGAGCAACGCCACAAATTGGATAAACCAGCCAAGGTAGGGAATTTCGTAGACAATCGCAAAAACGACTGCCCCTGTGAGGTAATACATCAGCTCTCCGGCTTCCCTTTTAAAGACCCTCTCGTAGATGAGTTCTCCTGCCAGCAGTTTTACCGGGACCGTGGCAACCAGGAGGGCCAGGGTTGTTAGAAGAGTGAGCAATATTGAGAGGCTCCACCCGAAAATCGTTATGAGGAGGACAATAGACAGGACAGGGATAAAGATGAGCATCACAAGTCCCAGAACCCCGGCTTTCAGTGCGGATTCCCGGACGGTTTCCGCAAGCTCGACCATGAAGTCCCTGAAGAGATAGATCAGGACCAGGCCGAGGGCAAGCGAGGACAGGAGTCCGACGATGAAACCGAAAAACCCGAAACCTTCGGATGCGTCTGCGACGAACTCATCGGTTTCCGCCCTTTCGACAACCGTAAGAGAGCCTCCCACATTTTCTTCAAGGTCAGGCGGGACGTTTTCGGCATTGAGTTCAAGGTCCCCTTTAAGCTCGAAGTTCTCCCCGGTGCGAAGCGTGCCGGCGGAGATCGAACCGTCCCCGTTGATAACTCCGTCCAGGCTAACCTCGCCTCCGGTCAGGAGGGCGTCTCCTTCCACCGTGCTGCTCTCGGAAAGGGAGATTTCGCCCCCGGCTACCACGAGATCTCCTCCTACGTTGCCGTTCACCCTGATACTGCCGCCTAAAGCAAGGACATTGCCCGAAACGTCCCCGTTGACAATAATCATTCCCCCGGCTCCTGTAAAGTCATCCCCGACATCTCCTTTTACATCCAGCCGGGAGCCGGCAAGCACAAGGTCCCCTTCGATATCCTCGTCAATTACCAGGTCATCTCCGCTACCGAAAGCATTTCCTGAACTCGTAACCCTGAAATCGGAATCTTCGTTTTCAGCCTCTGCCGGAAGAGCCAGCAGGGAAAAAAGAATGATAAACAAAATCAGACTGCATTCCATCTTCCTTTTCATGAGTATCCCTCTTTTAAGCTACCTCTAAATTGATCAAAACCCCTGAATCAATAAATTCGATAACATAAATTGTTCCCGGATTGCATAATAAATCTTACTTACAATAAATCAGCAGGAAGAAAAAGAAGAAAAGAGATGAAAAAAGAAGAGAAGGGTAAAATCACCGGGACTATTTTTTATCAACGAAGATATTTTTTGGGCACTGAAACACTATTTTTACTCATTTAAATGTCATTTATGGAAAAGCCGGTCGTCTTTGACGACCGGTGAGAGCGCCGGTACCTAAAAAGCAAATCAAAAAAAGGTTATCAGAAATAACTGAAAAGGGAAATTACAACTACCCTTTCCGGGTTGATTTAGATTGTTATCTACAAAGCCTAAAAATGTATAAAAAAGAATAGAAAAGTCGGACAGCAGAATTGGAAAATGGGAAGAAATAGAAAGGTAAGAGAAAACCCTTACCAGGTGTTTGAATGGATCCTCGAAGCGTCAAACCTCTCTTTGCTTTCTTTTTCTTCAGCAGGATGCCCGACAGATATGATTGAAAACGGGATAATGTTCGGTGGGATGTTCAGGAGTTCCCGGATTTCCCGGACCATTTTTTCCGCAGGGAAAACTCCGAGCCAGACGGCGCCTAGCCCCAGGGCATGGGCTGCAAGGAGCATATTTTCACTGGCTGCCGAACAGTCCTGGATCCAGAAATCCTTGAACTTCTGCATGTTCTCGTCCCCGCACACGATTATTGCTGCCGGTGCCTGCTTCAGCATCTTTGCATACGGGTGGATGTCTGTAATCTTATCGAGTATGGGACGCCTGTCGACTACAATAAAATGCCAGGGCTGCTCGTCTCCGGCTGACGGCGCGTTCATGGCAGCCTTCAAAAGGTCCTCAATCAGGTCCCCGGAAACGGGCTCTTCGGTATATCTTCGAATACTCCTTCTGGACAAAATAGCTTTCATAGTTTCCATAAATATTCCCCCTATTCACTAATGCCTTATTATAACGGATAAAAGTATTGTCAGGATAAAAATAAATTTAAAAGTAAAAAAGTGTTATGTGAAAAAAATGAGCTTTACAGCAGGAGAAGCCGTCATCCCAGAATTCAGGATTTAAAAATGTAAAGGGGGTTTCACATAAAACGCTCAAACCTTTCCTTTTTCGCCTTGCAGATCGGACAGACTGCAGCAGGCTCATCCATGGCACAGAGATAGCCGCAGACCGGACACCTCCAGACAGGTTTGGAAAGTTTTCCCGTAAAGGTAAAACCTTCGCTTTCCCTGGCTTTTGCAGCCTTTCGGGCTTCGGGGGAAGGGCGCCTTTCGGGGATAGATCCCAGTTCCTTTTCCCCTTTCAGGACATCTTCGGAAACATAGAGGGCGCAGTAGCAGGCCCCGAACTCGCTCAGGTCAGGGTCCCGGTAGTTACAGGGACAGATGATGTCCAGGTCCTCTTCCTTTTCCCCTGAAGCCAGCCTGCAGGGACAGGCCCAGTAACCATAGCGTTTTTCATTTACCAGGATCCCGAGGGCCAGTTCTTTCGCAAACTCAACATCAGGGTTCAGGTGATAACCCGCACGTTCGGCTTCCCTGTTTAACCGGGTATGGAGTTTGTCCACATCTTCCTCGGTTATCCCGAACCCCTCGGAAATATCTTCTCCCATCTCAATCCCCCTCCTGAAAACCAAGGGCCTCACGAATCTGTTTTTCCTTGAACCCTACAATTCCCTTTTCATCATTGATAATCGTTGTCGGGAAAGAAATCACATCATTAAAGCGTCTTACTTCTTCAATGGCCTTCTCTTCCTCATCCCCCTCAAGCCGGTCAACGTATACATAGTCAAACTCCACCCCCAGCTCGGTAAGCAGTTTCTTCGTTCTCTTGCACCAGACACAGGTGCTGAGCCCGTACATCACAATCTTTCCCCTGTCAATTCCCTCTACATGCTTTCCTTTCTCTTTATTCCAGCCAAAAAGGTCCATGATGCCCCCTCTTTAATTATGTTAATTTTGCCTTACTGGTATGAGTACTTTTCTTGAAAAAACAAATCTCCCTTAATCGCAATCCCCAAAATTCCAAATTGTCCTTAATCGCAATCCTCAAAATTCCAGATTTTCCTTAATCGCAATCTCCAAAATTCCAGATATTCCCTGACCACATTCATCAAACCGTCCCCGGCAAATTACCACAAATATTTATATAAGTTATTCTCATCATATCGCGTCCCTGAAATAACAATCAGGGTATGGAAAAGCCAGCAAATAATACAAAAGATTCATCGGATTAGCAGGCACATAAAATCGAGCTATAAGATCAAGTGAAAAGATAAAGTAAGAAGATCGAACTATAAGATAAAGTAAGAAGATAAAG
>DUKH01000177.1:7488-10558 GCA_013329415.1 Methanosarcinaceae archaeon
TAAGAAGATAAAGTAAGAAGATCGAGCTATAAGATCGAGCTATAAGATCAAATTATAATAACCTAAAATATAATATATAAATCAGGTACAACAAACCTGAGCTTACAAAAACTAAGAAATTCGGGGTTACAGGCTTCAATGCACGTCATTTTTACCTGGATATTGATTGCACTCTGTCTGGTCCAGTCCGGAATCTTTTCCGGGTTGACGATAGGGCTTTTCGGATTGGGACGGCTGAGGCTTGAAATCGAAGCCGAGGCAAACAACAAAGAAGCCCTGAAGATCCTGAAAATCAGGCGGGACTCTAACTTTTTGCTCACGACCCTGCTCTGGGGAAACGTCGGGGTTAATGTTCTCCTGACCCTGCTCACGGACTCAGTGATGGCAGGGACTGCCGCCTTCTTTTTCTCCACATTCGGGATTACCTGTTTCGGGGAGATCGCACCGCAGGCCTATTTCTCCAGAAACGCTCTGAAACTCGGAGCCAGGCTGGTCCCCATTGTCTACTTTTACCAGCTGCTTCTCTATCCCGTGGCAAAACCCGCAGCCCTGATTCTGGACTGGTGGCTGGGCAGGGAAAAACTGGAGCTTTTCAGGGAGCAGGCAATGAGGATTATGCTGGAAAAGCACATAAAATCTGCAAAATCCGATATCGGGATGTTTGAGGGCATAGGAGCCCTGAACTTCCTTTCAATTGACGACGTCTCCATCTCCGACGAGGGCTCTATAATAGACCCGCGAAGCATCATATCAATGGATGTAAGAAACAACCGGCCGGTATTTCCCCCCTTCAACAGGGAACCTTCGGATCCCTTTCTGCAAAAAATCGAAGCTTCGGGAAAGAAATGGGTTATAATCACCGACCCCGGAGAAGAACCCGTTATGGTGCTCGATGCCGACGGTTTCCTCAGGGACGCAGTCTACAAGAAAGGCCCCTTCCTCCCCTTCTCATACTGCCACTTCCCTGTAGTGGTAAAGTCCCCTAAGACCCGACTTGAAAAAGTCATCCGGCAGTTCAAGGTCTACCCCCAGCACCCGGAAGACGACGTGATAGATCAGGACCTGATCCTTTACTGGGGCGAAGAAAAGCGTATAGTGACCGGTTCGGACATCCTGGGCCGCCTGCTAAGGGGAATCGTAGTGGAATGCGGAACAGGAAAGGAAGAAGCGCGCCCAATCCACGCATCCACCCGAAAAAAGAGATACTGAGACACACATTCAGATTATTTACCTCTATCATCCGGGTATGCTGGCAGGGATGAAAATCCTCTTTCCTGCATAGGAACTCCCACCGCAAAGTGGTAGAGGTCCTGGTATTCGAGTCCTTCAAGCCCCAGGGTCTCGTGTACGGGGTTGTCAAAGAAGCAACCTATCCCGCAGCCCCTGAACCCCCGGGCTTCAGCTTCCAGGTAAAGCAGCTGCCCGAGGATTCCGCATTCCCAGAAGAGATAGGGGTAGATCCAGGAGCCGAACTTCCGGAGGGGGGCTTCGAATTCCGAGATCATGCAAACGGTAAAACAGGCATCTGCTGCCTTTCTCTGGGCACAGGAAAGCTGGGCGGCAAAATAAGAAAGGGTCTCTTCCACAAGCATGTAGAATTCAAGATCAGGAGGACAATTATCCGGCAGCTCCCAGAGGAAGTCCCCGCGCAGGGCAGCTTTAAGCTTTCCCTGTTCCCCGGGTTTCCGGAGGAAGATGTAGAGCCCTGGAAGCAAACCTTTAACCCGGTTCACAAAAATGAGCATATGGGTAAAGGGCCCGAAAGCCAGGGTATTGAAAGGGGGAACTCCCGGGTCCCTAAGTGTTCTCCTGAGCATGCCGTAAAAAGTTTCTTTTTCCATATAGGCACTGTTGTTCATTTCCAGGGCGCTTCTCCTGGAACGGATAACCCTGCGCAGGGAAACTTCCCCAGTCTCTTTTTCCATTTCTTTTCCTTTTTCAGCTTCTTTTTCCCTGTCCTTTTCAGCTTCTTCTCCAGTCCTGTTTTTATCCCCTGATTCCGGTTCCAGCCCTGGCCCTCTTTCCCCTGATTCCGGTTCAGGTCCGAATTCCCATAGAAAATCCGTTTCCTCTTTCCGGCTTGCCGATGCGGCTCTTTCGATTTCCACCCATTTGACATGTTTCGGGCTCAGACGGCCAGGGTAGCCTTTCCAGGAAAGCTTTTCAAAGGCAGGGAGCGCTGCAGAATTAATTTTGTTTTTCCCCGGGCTTTTTCCGGAGGGAAAGATCGCGAGCAGACAGGCAGGTTCTTCTTTTTCCGGCCCCGTACTTCCGGAAATCCCCAGGAGGGAAGCGATCTCCTCCGAACCCATGTCTTCAAGGAGCTTTGCCTCCCAACCGAGCCCTGCAGCAGCAAAACCGAGGGCTCCCACAGCATGCCCTATATCATGATTGGAATACCTGAATGCCCGGATACCGTATTTCCAGGCCACCCGCCAGTGAATGGAACTCAGGCCTGCAAAAACAGTACCTTCCGGAAAGCCGGTACTCAGGAGTTCCCAGGTCTCGGGGGAGAATTCCGCCCTGAGCTCAAGGGCATGTTCCAGAGGAGAATAATGACAGACAGCCGGCTTTTTCAAAAGCCCCTCAACAGGGCCGGAGATCAGGTAGCCTTCCGCAGGGTGCAGGTTCCCGCTGGAAGGGTTGACCCGGAGAGGCCACTTTGAAAAGCCTGTTTTTTTCCAGACTGAAATCGCGAGGCTGTCGAAAAACAGCCTGGATATGCCCATCCTGTCCAGGGGTTCGGGTGGGATTTCCCCGGGAATGAAGACCTGTTCGTAAGCCGGGAAACTTTCTTTTAATGCGCCCACACCCCCCGTATCCAGCTTCAGAAGCGGAGTTCCCACATAGCGGAGAAAGAGGTCCGGCTTGGTCTCCACGTCCAGAAGGCGCGGACCCGGGGAATATGCTCCGAAGTTGTGTTTGCTTGCCTCATGATAGGCCAGAATAGCTTCAAGTTCTGTCGACATGTTGCACCAGTTTTCCAGGCGGATATATTTACCAGGCAGATATATTTACCAGGCAGATATTTTTCAAGGTTAGGGTGATTTTGCAAGATATGGCAAGTTTT
>DUKH01000177.1:10928-19460 GCA_013329415.1 Methanosarcinaceae archaeon
TATGGCAAGTTTTGAAAGGTATAGCAAGTTTTGAAAGGTATGGCGAGTTTTGAAAGGTATGGCAAGTCTTGAAGGGTAGGGTGCTTTTGAAAGGTATGGCAAGTTTTGAAGATTGAGGTGCCTTTTGAAGAGTTTCAGCCCTGTTTAAGGGCGTCAAGCACGGCTTTACCGAAAGCTTCCGCACTCTGCGGGTCCCGGCCTGTTATCATCCTCCCCGAAACGATAACTTCCCTGTCCTCATGAAGGGCTCCATACTTTTTTAGTTCACGCAGGGTCTCGGGGCTCTTGAAGACCGTACTCTTCTTACCTTCGAGGATACCAGCCCTTGCCAGGACCACAGGCGAGATGCAAATTGCAGAAACCACCTTGCCTTTAGCATACGCGGCCTTAACCAGTTGCTGCAGGTTTTTGTTGTCCCAGAGATAGGTCCTGGAACCCGGCCCCCTGGAAATTACGATCGCATCATAGTCGTCCATGCTGGCCTCGGAGATCCTGATGTCAGGTTTAATCTTCCCCCCAAGCATTCCTTTCGCAGTTTCGGTAAACTCGGCTGCAACCGTAACTTTTGTCCCTGCAGCCTCAAAAAGTTGCTTCGGGACAAAACATTCCTCATCCCTGAACTGTTCCTGGGCAATAACAAGCAGGATTTTTTTGCCTTTATACTCAGATTCTGTCATCGGGTTACCTCCCTGGCTTTAGAGAATGTCCTGTGCTCTGGAAAACGCAGTGGTTTCGAATTCAGAGGCCTGACCGACTCATAACTGTCTACTACTCCTGATACGTTGGTAAACTCTGATCTGTCGGCAAAAGCAAACTGTGGTAAGAAATATTGCAATAGGAATTACTGCAGTAACCCCAGTATAATATCCCCAGCATAGTAACATTACCCCACATAGTACATTATTCTGCAGCTATAAATTAATACTTGCCCGAAAATAAGTGATTTATCCCGAAAATGAGTGATTTCTTAAAAATTCCAATTATGCAGGCAGGGAAAGTAAAAAGATGAAAAACTTCCCTTAAAAACCTGCGACAAGCAGGTAAGCCCCGCCGGAAATCCCTGCCCCGGCAAAGGTCGCCAGGAAGTTTACTCCGCTGTTTGAAAGTTTACCCCATTTCTGAAGGGTAGCCCCGAGCAGGCTGTCAACGTTAGTTCCGAAAAAGCCCCCTACCGTTGTAATCAGGACAGAAAGCAGGAGGTTGTCCGAGACCCCGAGCAGGTATGCCAGGAGTCCTATTACCGCGGAGCCCAGAATTGCAGCAAGTTCCCCAAGCTCCGAGACTGCCCCGTCTTCCCCGGGCTCTGCGAATTTGAGGGTGGTAATCATCCTGGGCCTTCCTTTTGCCGTGGTCCCTATTTCACTTGCCAGGGTATCTCCGGTTGCCGTTGCAACAGTTCCCAGGTAGGCATAAAGAATGGGCAGGCTAAGTGCCGGGAAAACCCCGTGGGCTACGGCAAGGGCAAGGGCAGCCGTACTGTTTGAAAAAACGTTTTCATAACTCCGGATCCCACCTTTGGTCTGGGCAATCCCTATGGATTCCTTGTATGCATACTTGTACCTGGTAAACCCGCCTCCCAGGATGAAAAATGCCAGAAGAAGGATATACCAGGAAAGCCCGCTGAAAACTATTATCAGGACCCCGAGAAGTGCAGCACTCAGGAGAGCAGAGACGTCGGCAATCTTTGCCCTGTAAGCCAGGCAGCCCAGAAGTAGGGAAAAAGCAAGGGCTATGAGCATCCTTTCCGGGGGTACCCAGTACCTGAATTCTTCAAAAATCCACATTGTCATTCCTGCCCCCAGGGGCACGGAAATGTTGCTGTCGATCCTGGAGGGGATGGACTCAAAGAGCGAGCCGGTCACAGCCCCTATTACTGCTATGAAAAAGACCAGGCTGGGAGACACCGGGAAACCCTCCCAGTAAATTACCCAGTACCCCGCAAGGAACGCCGCAAGGATCCTCAGCCCCAGGAAAACGGAACTCCAGAACAGGGAAAACCCCTTCCGTTTCACCCTTCCCTCCCCGGAACCGAAACCGATTTTTTTACCTGATTCCGGAGAATACCAGTTATGGCTTCCTACAGCCGAAATTGCAAAAGCTCCCAGGACGATGTAAAGGGGGAGATGATAGGAGAAACTTTCGAAAACTGCCGAGACCAGGAGCATAAGAGACATTGAAAAAGCAAGGCCGATCTCGCCTCTGTTATCGGATGTGGCCCTTCCAGAAAACCTCAGCCAGAAAAAAACTCCCAGGGAAAGAAGAAGCAGGATATGCACCCCTGCAAAGGGGGCAATCAGAATAAGCAGGAGATATGCGGCATGCATCACCGTAATCCCCGGACCTGAATTTCTTTTTTCAATATTGAGGCTGTTTCCATTCATAGTCCTGCATCTTCTGTTTTTTCTGGATCCTTTAAAGAAGTTACATAGAATAGGATTTCATTTATAAATAGCTAGTTGTTTTCCGCGGATAAAAAAGTTCACTTTCCTTTTTAACCCGGAAAAGACAGACCGCTTTTCTGCTTTACATCTCCTTCAAGAGCTTATAAATTTCAAGAGCTTATAAATTACAACATAAACGATAAAACCGGCAACCATGAAGATAATGACAGTAGGGATATGGTCAGCGAGATATAAAAGTTGTTGTGGAACCTTTCCCTGAAGAAAAAGCCCTTATGCTTACGATTTTTCAATATAAAATATACAGTAGAGAATAGAATTATGTTAAAGAGACAGACGATTGACCTGTAGTGAACTACCTCCGGGCTAAAAACCCGGGGTTTCCTGCTGAGGTATTATGAATGGGGAATTCATATCAAAAATTTTTCAATCAATAGATATAACCGCCAATATACCCAATATTATTCAGGAAATACGCACGATACTATTTCGGGAACATACTCAATATAATTCAGGAAATACGCACGATACTATTTCGGAAACATACTCAATATTATTCAGGAATATGCCCGGTGTTATTCAGGTTTATTCCTGTGAACTTTGTTGTGAGGGGGAAGAATGAAAAATTACGACCTGATTGTGATAGGTACCGGTTCTGCAATGAATTATATCAATGCGATCATCGAATCAAAACCCGAAATGAAAATAGCGGTCATCGACAAGGACGACCCCCGGGGGATCTGCCTGACCAGGGGATGCATTCCTTCAAAGCTCCTGCTCTACCCTGCAGAACTTTTAAGGGAACTCGAAACTGCGCCGCTCTTCGGAATCGACCTGGAAATCAAAAACATTGACTTTCGTATGGTAATGGAGAGGATGAGGGGCAAAATAAGAGAAGATATCGAGATGATAAGGGAGGGGTTAACAGAGAGCCCGAACCTGGACTACTATCCCGATACCGCGGAGTTTACGGGTCCGTATACTCTGCAGGTGGGTGGGGAAACAATCTATTCCGAGCTGATCTTCCTCTGCACGGGTTCGAAACCGGCGATCCCACCCGTGAAGGGGCTGTCGGAAGCAGGATACCTCACCAGTGATTCGGTACTTGAACTCAACGAATGCCCGAAGAGCCTTGCAATTCTCGGCGGAAGCTACATAGGGGCCGAATACGGGCACTTTTTCTCGGCTATGGGGGCAGAGGTCACGATTATAGGGAGAAACCCGCAATTTTTACCGGAAGAAGAGCCCGAAGTCTCGGAACTTGCCAGGATAAAAATGTCGGAATACCTGGACCTCCTCACAAACCATGAAGCCATTGAAGTGGTCAAAGAAGAAAACGGGCAAAAAACCGTTGTTGCAAGAGAAAGGAGATCGGGCACTGAAGTGGAAATTACCGCTGACGAGGTCCTTGTTGCGACAGGCAGAACCCCGAACAGCGACATCCTCCATCCGGAAAAGGCAGGGATCAAAACGGACAAAGGGGGCTGGATCTCCGTAAACAAATACCTGGAAACTTCCCAGCCGAACGTCTGGGCTTTCGGGGACGCAAACGGGCAGTACCTGCTAAAGCACGTGGGGAACTACGAATCCGGGGTGGTGTACCGGAACGCCATCCTTAAAGAAAAAGTAGAAGTCGACTACCATGCCGTCCCACATGCAGTATTTTCCTATCCCGAAGTCGCAAGTGTGGGCATGAAAGAAGCCCGGGCTATCGAAGAGTACGGGAGAGACAACGTGCTCATCGGCTACCACCGTTTTGAGGACACCGCAAAAGGAACGGCAATGGAAGCCGAAGACTATTTCGTAAAAGTCATCCTGGAAGAAAAAAGCGAAAAAATCCTGGGAGCCCATATCATCGGTCCCCATGCATCCATCCTGATCCACCAGATAATCCCGCTCATGTACACGGAAACAGGCAGTGCAGCCCCCATCATGGACGGCATGGACATCCACCCTGCCCTGAGCGAAGTCGTAAGCAGGGCATTTTATTCCAGAATGCCTCCGGAATACTATCACCATGTCCTGAAACACCTGGGGCTCGAGGTGTAAAAGAGGATTTCAACACCCCTTGTTGTTTCCTTTTATTATTACCCTGATGAGTTCCCTGATAATTGCCCCGATTAATACCCGGATTATTACCCGGTTATAGTCCCGAACGCAAATATTTACACTTACATTATAACCACGGAAGACACAGAAAGCACGGAATGATCGGGCCCCCATTTCCTTTATTCCTTGTTTTCTGTACTTTCTGTGGTTAAACTTTCACTTGAGATCGGTGAAGGAATTTGGGTCATTGGCTTATAGTTCCCGGATTATTGCCCGATTAGTTCCATGATTATCTCTGATTATCCCTGATTGATTTCTCGCATTATTTTTTGACCAGGTCGAATACCCACCTGCTAATTCCGGGAGCGACGTTTCCGCTATGTCGGTAAAATTCAACTTCGAGTCCCATTTTTTCATACTCCTCAACCAGTCCGGGAAGCTGGGACTCGGCTTTAAAGGTATAGAAATGAATGGAACCGCCCGTCCTTACCAGCCCTGCGACTTCCCCGAGGGCGCGGTCCAGGCCGTAGGGGGTAGGGACAATAGCCCTATCGAATCCCGGTTCAGGCATGGAGATTCCAGGCTCAAGCTGTCGGAAGACTTCTTCAGCGTCTCCCTGGACAACGGTTATTTTCTCATCCAGCCTGTTCAGCCGGATATTTTCTTGCAGGCAGGAGCAGGCATCCGGGTTAAGTTCGATTGCAAACACCCTTGCACCTTTTCCCGCAGCCGGGAGGACGAAAGGGCCAACTCCGCAAAAGGGGATCAGCACATTTTCGGAGGGGAAAACTTTTGCCGCCACCCTTCCTCTTTCCCAGTAGAGGCGAGGGTTAAAGAAAACCTTCCTGACGTCCAGCCTGTAGGCATAGCCGTTTTCACGGTGGACGGTTTCCGTGGAGTCGCCCAGGAGAAGCTCGAATCCGGCGACCCGGTGCTCCCCTTCCAGCCTGCTCACCTTGTTGAGCACGGTACGGGTATTGCCTCTCATCGAAACGAGTTTTTCGGCAATATCCCTCCTGTAAGCCTTAAGTTCGGGGGGGATCGAAATTACCGCCACATCCCCGATGTAATCAAAACGCTTTGGCACCCGGTCCAGCAAAGCGTCCTCCACTATACCTTTCAGCTCATCCTGCAAACTCATTCGACCGCACCTCTGCCCTGCTAATTATAAAGCCTTTCCACTTTTTCGGCAATTTCACCTTTTCGATGATTCCACTTATTTCGGCAATTCTATCTTTTCAATGATTCCACTTCTTTTTGCAATTTCACTTATTTCGGTAACTCCGCGTTTTCTCACTTTATTTTAAGATTTCGCTTTTCATGCATGAAAATTTGTTAATAAGAAAGAGAGATACTTTGATAAAAATTTAAATAACGTTGATAAATGAGCATGAGGGTATTTATCAGGAGGGCATTGAACAAAAAAGCCCAATAAAGCATTTAATTAGAAAAAAAAGCTTTTTTATGTCCTTAATCTTAAAAAAACAAATCATAAATCTAAAGTACGACGCGTACAATAGAATATTCACATTTGTTAATTAAAATAAAAGAACCTTGTAAAAAATTATTTTTAAAAAAATGATTTTTACTCATTATATTGAAAAACTAAAAAGGTAATTTTATGGACGCACAAACAACGTACGGGGCTCTTGCTCTGCTGCCTCTCCTGGTCGCCATCGTACTTTCGATCTGGAAGCGGCAGGTCATTGTGGCCCTTGTCTTAGGTATCTGGATTGGTGCAACGGTCATCAACGGATATAACCCCTTTATCGGGCTTCTACAAACCTTTTCACACTATATTGTGGAAAGCGCCATTGCCGATGCCTGGAACGCCGGGCTGCTCGTTTTCTGTCTTGCCATCGGTGGGATGATCGGGATCATGTCCAAGATGGGAGGCACAAAAGCCATCGCAAGCTCCCTTGTAAAGAAAGCAAAGGACAGCAGGTCCACTCAGCTTGCAGCTGCTTTCATGGGGATTGCAATCTTCTTCGATGACTACGCCAACTCCATGGTCGTGGGCAACACCATGAGGCCCATTACGGACGCACAGAAGATATCGAGAGAAAAACTATCATACATCGTGGACGCAACTGCAGCATCCGTCTCTTCCATGGCCCCGGTTTCGACCTGGATTGCAATGGAACTCGGGCTTATTGCAGGTACCCTCGGAACCCTCAATATCGAAGCCAACGCGATCATTGTCTTCTTCCAGTCCCTACCATACCGTTTCTACTCAATTTTCACCCTTGTCCTTATGTTCACTCTCATTATCCAGAAAAGGGACTTTAGCAAGATGCTCGACGCCGAAATCCGCGCCCGCAAGACCGGACAGGTCTATGCCGAAGGTTCGACCCCCCTCTTTGTGGAAGACAAGAACCTCATGCCCCCTGAAGGCGTAAAGGGCTCGGTCTGGGACGCCGCCATCCCGATCATCACTTTTGTCATCGTTGCAACCGTCGGGCTCTGGTACAGCGGGTACGAGCCGGGGATCAGCATCAGGGATGCTTTCGGGAATGCCGATGCCTCCGTTGCCCTTACCTGGGCCGCCTTCCTCAGCTCCATAGTAGGGCTTTCAATGGGCCTTGCAAAAAAGAGCTTCACCCTGGACGAAGGGGTCACCGCCTGGGTCGACGGGCTCAAGTCCATGGTAATCGCGGTTATCATCCTTGCCCTGGCCTTTGCCCTGAAGTCCGTGATCTCCGAAATGCAGCTTGCGGAGTGGCTCATCATAGTTACCCAGGGTGTCCTTTCAAGTTCGGTCCTCCCTACCCTTACCTTCATAATTGCGATGTTCATCGCCTTTGCAACAGGAACTTCCTGGGGCACGAACTCCATCGTAATCCCAATTGTTGTCCCCATCGCAGCCGCAATTTCCGGGGCAACCGATGTTGTCACCCCCCTCATGGTTACAACCATCGGGGCAGTCCTTACCGGCGCCGTGCTTGGAGACCACTGCTCCCCTATTTCGGACACCACGATCCTCTCCTCCATGGCTTCGGGTTCGGACCATGTGGACCACGTAAATACCCAGCTCCCCTATGCAGCCGCAGCCGGAGCTTTCGCCGTGGTCTTCGGCTTCATCCCTGCAGGCCTTGGGATTTCTCCCTGGATTTCCCTCATTGTCGGAATCGTGGCCATCGTAGTCTTCGTGAAGTTCGTGGGCAAACGCATTGATGAAAACGGAAACGTCATCGGCTAAGAAACGGAAATCTCAACTGAAACAAAAAATCCCGCGAAGCAGAATCATTCTGCTTCCTCTTTTACTTTTTTTCGGCTCTTACGATTCTTCGGGCTCCTGCTATTTTCCGACCTCCCATAAAATTAAAGTTACTTTGTGTACTATTCCTGCCAACCCTTAGCTCGAACTAACCGGGAAATTAGCTGATATCCAGCATAACAGGCAGGACCCGCTTTCATGAAAATCGTTATAGAAACCCCGAAATACAGCTTTTTCAAATACAATAAAACCGAAAAAGGGTATGATATAGCCTTCTTTTCACCCCTCCCCACTATTTTCAACTACGGCTTCGTTGAGGGTACAAAAAGCCCGGACGGCATGGAAGAAGATGCAGTCGTGCTGGGTCCTCGCCTACCTCAGGGAAGCGTCCTTGAAAGAGAAAGATTTGATGGAGTGGTAAAATTCCTGGATGACTCAGTCCGGGACGACAAGAAAATAGTGTACATCAGCGGTTTCCGTTCACCTTTCCTGCTTTCCCTTTACTTCAGGCTCTATGCGCTGTTCAAGGTCTTTCTTTACGCCTTCAAAAAAAGAAAAATAGCTAAATGTAAATTCGAAGGAATAATATTTGAATAACAGATCAGTTAAAAGAATCAGGTCGCAGCTTCTACTCCCTCTTTATGCTCTGCCTCAATTTCGACAATCCTGGCAATCGGGGCGTTTACTCTTACGGATTCGATCCCTTTAATGCACCCTTCTTTACTTTTATACCCCTGGCTTACCGCGATGATCTGCCCGTTCCTGGCCCGAAGCCGGAAGCGATATTCTCCAATCCTTTCCAGATACACTTCAAATTTTGGCATAGTATTCCCCCAATTAATCAGAACTACAAATTCTAAACTACAA
>DUKH01000177.1:19829-25264 GCA_013329415.1 Methanosarcinaceae archaeon
ATTCTAAACTACAAATTCTAAATGACAAATTCTAAACTACCAATCCGAAATGATATGAAAATTCAGGATTCAGGGTATTCCCAAAAAAGGTAATTTTCCCATCCCTGTACATAATTGATCCCATTCGTAAAAATAATTATCTATTTAAAATATATAAAAATAAACACGGCGGAAATACCTGAAATAACCGGAGCCTGAACACCATAAACGGTAAAATCAAAAATACATGGAGTTGCAAACCGGGATTTTAACTTAGATTTTACCTTAAAATCTATCCTTTTTTCGCCAGTGATAACAATTACCTGTTTTTTCAACAGCGACAGCTCTAAATTTCGGGAAATCGCCCACAATCACTGCTCAGAAACACATAGTATGTAAGAGTCTCCTTTTAGGAGACCTCTAAAAAAATATAAGGTGTGTCAGGGGCAACTTTTAGAAAAGTATTAATACTTTGGGAAATCTCAAAATTAGGGGTGCTTAAAAATGCCTTTCCATATAATGATAATTCCCACTTTAGGCTGTCCTGCGAACTGTAGTTATTGCTGGAGTTCCGAGGAAGGGTCTCCGAAAATGAGCATTGAGACCATCAAGGAAATTGCCGAATGGCTCAAGGATTTCCGGAACGATTCGGTTACCTTTACCTTCCACGGCGGGGAGCCGCTCCTGGCAGGTGCGGATTTTTACAGGGAGGCTTTACCAATCCTTGTTGAGGGAGTAAGTCCCAGGAACGTGGCTTTTGCCATACAGACCAACCTCTGGAAGATGACAGACGAAATAGCCGAAATTTTTGCAGAATATAACATTCCTGTCGGTTCCAGCCTGGACGGCCCGAAGGAGCTTAATGACTTCCAGAGAGGAAAGGGATACTTCGATAAGACCATACAGGGCTACAAGATAGCTAAAGAGCACGGGCTTAATGTGAGGTTCATCACCACTTTCACTTCCCACTCAGTAAATTACAAGGACGACATTTTTAACTTTTACCTGGAAAACGGCTGGACTCTTAAGTTCCACCCCGCGCTGCCCTCTTTACGCGGGGACGAACCCGAGAAATGGGCCCTTGACCCGGAAGAGTACGGAAGGCTCTTAATTTATCTCCTGGACAAATATCTGGAAAACATTGGCCAGATAGAAGTCATGAACATCGACCACATCTGTAAAGGCGTGTTCGGAGGCAGGGGGGCCGTCTGCACCTTCGTGGACTGCATGGGAGATACCTTTGCCGTAGGCCCTGATGGAGGCATATACCCCTGCTACCGCTTTGTAGGCATGCCAAAACACGTCATGGGCAATGTCTACGACCGTCCCAGCATGGAAGACCTCGCCCAATCCGATGCCTGGAAACTCATGTTCGCGTATAAAGAATACGTGGATAAGGAATGCAAAGACTGCAGCCATATAAATTACTGCAGAGGCGGCTGCCCCTACAATGCCATAACCCCAGGCGACGGGGAAATAAAGGGAGTTGACCCCCACTGTATTTCCTACCAGATGATATTCAATGAAATAACCGAGCGGGTCAATAATGAGATGTTCGGGGGCTCCGGCATGGAAATGGGCGGCCTCTTCCAGGACCCTATGAAACCATCAAAGCCAGGAATAATGTCCCTGATGCTTAAGAAAATATGAATGGAATAGAAAAAGAAAAGGGTAGGAAGTTCTTTCTCACCCTCCCTTTTTAATATTCCTATTCAACATTCCCATTCGGTTCTCTCATTCGTTTATCCCATCGGTTTTCCCATTCGGTTCTCCTTTTTTAAGAAACAAATTCAAAATTTGAAAAAACTGATTTCATTTCCAATTTCATTTCCTTTACCTATTTCTTTTGTTTCTGGAGATATTTTATATACATCCAATTTCAAAGCTTTAGCTTATGGAAGAGGGCAAGATCAAGAACACGATCACAAGAAGTTTTGAGCTCAAGGATTACAATATAGAAGGTACCGAACTTTCCGGCTTCTGGGCGGATTTACTCAGCAAAGAAGAACTTACAGTTGACGTCAACTACAAACCAGAAGACAAAGCTGCTTTTACCCCCGAAGAAGTGGGAAAAATAAGCAAAGAGATCTGCCGGAAATGCGACTGGTTTGAAGCCGAACTCCCCAAAAACATAAACTGTGAAGTAACTTTCAAGGATTTTGAAGAAAAAATATACCAGGCCGAACAACCCGACTTTGAAATCGACCCGAAGGAACTTGAAGAAATCAAAGTAATGTACCGCTTCTTTGTGGCGTACTACGTTTGATCCCTGCGCCTGACCCCTGAGTAAGGTCCTGAAAAACTGTTATCCGAAGGTATAACATTTATAAATCTAATACCCCTTAGTAAAATATTCATTATTGAAAAAAGGAAAAAATCCATAAAGGTGTAAAAAATGCCACAACCCCAGAAAAACCCCGGCTTTGCCGCAGTCCTGTCCTTTTTCATCCCGGGCCTCGGGCAAATTTACAACGGGCAGATAATGAAAGGGTTAATTTTCATCGTCCTTGCCTCGTTTTTCGGTTTCTTGACGGTGTTTTTGATAGGCTATATACTTTATCCGCTCTTCTGGATTTACAACCTCTACGATGCTTACAACACCGCTAAAATGTATAATGAGCGGTCCGGGTTATTACTGAGGGGAAAAATGCGAAACCAAAAAACCTACAACAGAAAAGATCACGGAAGAAGAGAAAAGGAAAAGAATCCTGAAAAGGAAGTTTTGAGAGAAAAATATCTTTCATTTTAAAGGGGAAAGTACAAAAAGATCAAAAATTAGTCTTTTATTCTTTTCTCCTTCTCTCCGAAATAAGTACTAACCCTATTATTGCCGCAAAAGGTAGGACTACTGAAGAAAATTCAGGTATTTCTGTACCGCATGCAAGATAAGTGCTACCCAAAAAACCTACATTCACTCCTGTTTCATTTATTTCATATATTTTAGAACCATTAGCGTAGTAAGCTCCGTCAAAAGCGAGATGAAGTGCGACCGACCGATACTGAGAATTCATTGGAATTTCTAATGGAAGTGAAGCGGTACTCAATCTGACTACGACTTTATCTGGCCGTACTTCTTTGTCATTTAAACGATATACTCGATCAAAAGTTCCAAATCCATCCATCCTACCATTAGTGTCCTTACTCCATGTCGTTCCAGTTAATGGGATTTCGTTTTTATAATCGAAAATATCTCCATCAATGGAAAGATTATATCCAACCTCATCAATCCTGGGGTCCCCAATGTAAGGCCTGGTCCCACCATTAGAATCATGAGGACTTTCATCCACATAAGTTAGAATACCACTTGTTTCATCATATGTTATTCTTATTTTTAATATCCCTTCAGGCAGAACAGGAGCAAAACCATTATTTAGAGCATCCCTATTTATATTTGTGTCGTCCTCTGTCAAAATATATTCAGTCACTGCGCTCGCAGAGCTTACAGTAAGTAGAAAAAATACAAGTATCCCAATAAGATATACAACTCTCATTTATCCGAACTCCGTCTTCAAATATTATTAACTGTTTCGTTAATAGAAGTGAGGGATTATAAACTTATTTAATTAGTATATATTTACAGTTTTAGAAAAACGAATTTATCATTATCTGCTCCCTTTTTTGCCAAATAGATTATGAGACACACTTGCGACACTCAGCCTGATTTTTCTTCATCAATGCTTTACATTATCCATAAATTTACATTGCAAAACATGCAAATATAACCTCCAACTAAATACTCTGTGAGAGGATTCGTATGAGTGTCGCACCTGAAATCCCTTACAGCGCATATGAACCGATGCTAAACATGATACTCATTTTTTTGCTTGCAGCCCTTGTCGCCTTACTGGCGATTTTTGTTTACATCCGTAAGACTGCAAAAAAGATGCGTGAAGAAGGAGAGATCGCTGAACTTGAAAGATTGGAACGGGAAGAAAAAGAAAAAGGGGAAGAAATGGAAGATCTGTCACCTGAAAAACTTGAAAAAGAGTGAACTGGAAAATTTGAAAAAGATTATATCTAAAAAGTGTAGGAGAATGAGGCTGAACTTTTCAGGTCACTTTGAGCTCATATTCCAATTCCTTGATGCCACCCCGTTTTTTGACCATTTTTCCATTCCCTGAACATACCTATAGGCTAGATCTTCTTTCTAAGTCCAGTTTTTCTGCAGACTTGTTAATAGATCCCCACTTCAGGTAATCATGCCGACATCTCGGATTCGAAGTGTTTTTGCATCGGTGATGTCCACTACCTTTCCCTTAAAACTTCCGTATAGGTTTCGAAGGCTTCTGAGTCTGATTTATGAATGCCCGAATTCAGCAATCTATCTGCCTGCAACCGAATCTGCCCATTTTTAAAAGCATCTTTCCGCCGCTTACACCAATCATGATGACAGATTATTCATATTTAATGAAAAATACCTCCATACTTGATAATACAAAATAATTAATACGTATGAAATTGATATTAATTTCAGTTCAACTTCCCATCTAAAATTAGAGGTGAATAAATGCAACTGAAACCAAGCAAAAGAGAACAAATTTTCCCCCTCCCCATCGCCCTGATCTCAACAATCTCAAAAGATGGAATCAAGAATGTAGCTCCCTGGTCCAACATAACCCCTATCCTTCGCCCCCTGGAAGAAGTCGTGCTCGCTTCCTGGCTCAAGCGCGATACCCTGGCAAACATAAGGGAAACCGGGGAGTTCGTAATTAATATCCCATCTGTCGATATGATGGAGGCTGTTATGGTCTGCTCAAGGAACTATCCCCCGGAAGTGGACGAATTTGAAATGGCAGGGTTAAAATCTCACCCCTCTGGAGAAATCAAGGTCCCGGGAATTAAAGGCTGCCTTGCCTGGGCCGAATGCACCCTCGTGGAGGAAATACTCAGGGAAAAGTTCTCCCTGATTATAGGAAAAGTCGTAAATCTGGAAGTGGATGAACGCTTCTTTGATGAGGAAGGAAAAATGGACTTCGAAAAGGCAAAGCCCCTAACCTGCGTCCTGGGCCCGAAAGGGCTGACCTTCACCCATCCAGCTGACGCAGGAAAATCGGCAGGCTATGCCGAAATGTTTCTGGGGGGGAAAGGCCCGATGGACTAAACCCTGAATTATCTCTATGTCCAGGCGCCGTCAGGAAAACTGGCGGAGCATCCATAATACCCTGGTCTAAAAAAGGTTTTCGGCATCAACAGATGTCTTTTTTGGAAAAGGCTGAAACTACAAGATTAACGAAACAGAAGAGTTAGAAGAAAAAGAAACCACAGGAAAAAAATAATTCCTGAAAGGAATTTTTGGGAAAAGGAAGGAAAATATCCTTTTTTGTGTCTAATTTCAATTTCTATTTTTCAATTCTCATTTTTCAATTTTCAATTTCTATTTTTCAATTTTCAATTTCTATTTTTCAATTTTCAATTTCTATTTTTCAATTCTCATTTTTCAATTTCTATTTTTCAAT
>DUKH01000172.1:0-5282 GCA_013329415.1 Methanosarcinaceae archaeon
CTTACTCATCTACAGCTTACTTTTCGCGAATTATCTTCTTTTCCAGGGCCTTTCACTTCTGTCTCTGAAAGAACCTTTCTTTTTCCCTGCTTTGAGCCTTTTACCCTGGCGTTCAGGGTCGATTGTAAAGAGTTCAAAGCCCGGAATGATTACCCGGACAACCGGAATCGAGACTTCTTCTCTGGAAAGGTCCACGACAAGCACTCTCTCTGCTACCCCTCTGAGCTTTTCCAGCACCGTGTCGATGCCTTCGGCCGGGCTTGAGGTGGAGAGGTCAGGAACTTCTGAGAGGGAAACGTGTTCTCCGTCTTCGAACCAGAAGCCGTTCAGGCGCTTTGCCCGCTCGTACCCGATGTCCCGGATAAAACCTTCCCTGGAGGTGTCTTCTCTTGCGCCCTGGATCTGGACAACCCTGGACTGGGCGGCTTCCGTGATAGCTCTGGAAACTGCGATTTCGGGTTTCAGGTGGGAACCTGCACCCATGACAAGGAGGGCCGGGTCTTTGAGTTTCACGTCGTCTGCGGCAGCAATAACCGTGGGGATTCCGGTATCGCTGGGGACGAGCCAGATTTTGAGGTCAACTCCGTTGTCCTTGAATTTCCGGGCAAGTTCGTATACGTATCCGTCTTCTTCCGTTAACACGATCTCTTTCCCGAGGTTCCGGTTGAACTGGGCCGTGCTGATCGCGTCCCTTTCGATTACTTCAAGAAGCCCGTGGAGGATGGCTTCCTCGAGCACGTTTCCGGAGGCTAGCCCGTTGGTGTTGCTCTTGAAGAGTTGCTGGCACATTCCTGGGGGGTTGTAGGGGTGGTAGACCGCGTTTACGTTCAGGAGCACGTCTTCCCCGTTGAGCAGGTCGCATGCCCCTACCCATTCGAACATAGCATCCGGCTGGGGAGGCTGGGCCAGGAGGAGGGACTCGGGCTCAACTATGTTGTAGCTTTCGGCGGCTTCTTTGTATGATTCCACCATAGTAGGGGAGGAAATATCACTTTTGATATTCGCGTTCATGCCTGCCCGCTCTGCCAGGCAGCGCTCGAAACTTTCCATGATGGCGGAGATCCTGGCTCGCTCGTTGGTCGAACCTTTTCCCGAATATATGGAAATCGCACCCGGAGCCGCACTGGGGCGGATTGAGGAAAAGACCGGGATTCCGAGCCTGTCCAGGTTGGTGATGTCGGCGATTCTCGTGACGCCTATGTTTTTTAACTGGGCTTTTGTTTTTTCCAGGGTTGTGGTTTCATCATACACGCGCTGGCTGCCTTCAATGTATGAGAGAGACCTGTCAATCGTTATCTCGGACATAGTTAGAAACCTTCTCATTTCCTGTTATATAGCTTGTGATTTTTTACAGGGTGGAGTGTTGCGGGTATTCGCCTGAGCTTAGCTGCATTTTCCAGGCTTCATATCCCTTAAATTACATTCTTGATAAGCTTGAAAGTAATGAAAACTTGAAAGTAACGATATATAGGGAAGGGTTCTATAAGTATGTTTAAGGGTTTATAAGGGGTTTTTGTCTGGTGGATCTTAAGAAACTGCTTCTGGAAGAAAACGTAGGGGGCTTTGACTTGATGTTCAGGGCTCTCCTGGGAGTGCTGGGTATCACTGCTCTTGCAATGGGCCTTGTGAAAACTTTTCCCTGGAAATGGATAACTGCACTAATTGCCGCTGTAGGGCTTTTCACTTCGATTACGCGGCACTGTTCTCCGTACCACCTTCTGGGGATCAATACCGCGAAAAAATAAACTCATTTTTTTAAGATCTCAAGTTGCGGAAATCCTGGCTTGTTCATGTCCGGGTTTATGGAGTTCGGCAAAAAAGACCTTGAAATGTGAGAAACCAAATCTCTCCTTTCAGGATTTTTTCTTCCTTTATTTTCAAATATTATCACGAAATACTTATTATCATTTAATTATATTATTTCCAATTTAAACTTTATAAAATTGAATTTTAATTTGGGTGCGCCAGGGGGGATGCAGGCGGAAAATGATAGAAAGAGTTTCGGCACTGGTGAGCATGTTGCAGATGAAATGCCACAAGAAATAAAAATAACAGAGCATGAAACTCATGAAAATGAATCCGGGGGAAAGCATGAAAGCACCTATAAGGGTAGTCATGAAAGGCATCATGAAGGCGAACATGAAAGGCATCATGAAGGTGAACATGAAGGCGAACATGAAAGGCATCATGAAGGTGAACATGAAGGCCACGGTGGTGGTAAACATGCAAGCCATCATGCCCACATGCTTGCGGACTTTAAGAAAAGGTTCTTTGTATCCCTTATCCTGACCTTCCCGATCCTGATCCTATCGCCTGCGATCCAGGGTTATCTGGGCTTTGAATTCATTTTTCCGGGTTCCAATTTCCTGCTCTTTTTGCTCTCGACAGCTGTCTATTTCTATGGCGGGAATCCCTTCCTCAAGGGCATCAAAGACGAACTGCATGAGAAGAACCCCGGTATGATGACCCTGATCGCGGTTGCAATCAGTGTGGCATACTTTTACAGTTCGGCAGTGGTCTTCGGGCTTCCGGGCAAGTTCTTTTTCTGGGAACTGGTGACTCTGATCGATGTCATGCTGCTCGGGCACTGGATGGAAATGCGTTCGGTTATGGGGGCTTCAAGAGCCCTTGAGGAACTGGTAAAAATCCTGCCCTCCACTGCCCACCTGAAAAAGAACGGGGAAACCGTTGACGTTGAGGTCGACCGGCTGAAAGTCGGGGACAAAGTCCTTGTCAAACCCGGGGAAAAAATTCCCGTGGATGGGACGGTGGCCGAAGGGACAAGCAGTGTCAACGAGGCAATGCTCACCGGGGAATCGAAACCTGTTGAAAAGAAGCCTGGTGACGAGGTCATAGGCGGCTCAATCAACGGGGAAGCAGCTTTTGTAGTTGAGGTTGAAAAAACAGGAAAGGACACCTATCTGAACCAGGTTGTGGAACTCGTCCGGGGAGCCCAGGAAAGCAAGTCAAAAACCCAGGACCTTGCAAACAGGGCAGCTCTCTACCTCACGATCATAGCCCTGAGTGTGGGGGCGATCACCCTGGCTGCCTGGCTTTTTTTCGGGCAGGACTTCGTTTTTGCCCTGGAAAGGTCGGTTACGGTGATGGTAATTACCTGCCCCCATGCCCTGGGGCTTGCAATCCCGCTGGTGGTTGCAGTCTCCACATCCCTTGCCGCAAAGTCCGGGCTCCTGATCCGGGAAAGGCAGGCTTTTGAAAGGGCAAGAAACCTGGAAGCCGTGGTTTTTGACAAGACCGGGACTCTCACAGAAGGCAGGTTTGGGGTTACGGATGTGCTTTCCTTTGCGGGGGACGGTAGCAGCGGAGTCAACAGCGGCAGTGATGAAATCCTGTGGCTGACAGCGGCTCTGGAAGCAAGTTCTGAACACCCGATTGCACAGGGAATTCTGGAAAGTGCCCGGGAAAAAGGGCTGAGCATCCCGGCTGTTGAAGGTTTCAGGTCAATCCCGGGCAAGGGAGTCGAAGGCAAAGTTGAAGGGAGGCTGCTAAGGGTAGTTAGCCCCGGGTATCTGAAAGAAGCCGGGATAGAAGTTCAGGTCAGGGGCGTGGAAGAAATAGAAGGCCAGGGAAAAACCGTTGCATTCCTGATTGAAAAAGAAAAAGTGCTTGGAGCCCTCGGGCTTGCCGATCTGGTCAGGAAGGAGTCCAGGGATGCGATTTCAAAGTTAAAATCCATGGGAATAAAGTGCCTGATGCTTACCGGAGACAACCGTTTTGTTGCCGAATGGGTGGCAAAAGAGCTGGAACTTGACGATTATTTTGCCGAAGTGCTTCCCCATGAAAAAGCCGAGAAAATAAAAGAGGTCCAGAAGCAGTACATCACGGGCATGGTTGGAGATGGGGTCAATGACGCGCCTGCCCTTGCCCAGGCGGACGTGGGGATTGCAATCGGGGCAGGAACGGACGTGGCTATTGAGACTGCCGATATCGTCCTTGTCAAAAACAATCCCGGAGACGTGGTGGATATCATAGGGCTCTCTAAGAGGACTTACTCCAAGATGTTCCAGAACCTGATCTGGGCAACAGGGTATAATGTCTTTGCAATCCCCCTGGCCGCAGGCGTTCTTTACGGGTACGGGATTTTGCTTAGCCCGGCTGTCGGGGCAATTCTCATGAGCCTGAGCACGGTGATCGTGTCCGTAAACGCGGCGTCGCTTAAAATGGAGTGAATTCATGGGCATTTTGATGAATGGAGGAATATAATTGAGAGTTATTAATTGAGAGTTTATGAGATAAAGGGGTGGTAAGATAGCTGAATCAGAGAATAAATACGGATCGATTATAGTAGTCCTCCTTGTGCTGGTAGTTATAGGGATCGGGGCTCTCCTCTACATGTTCGGGACTTCCCGGGGTCCTTTTGGTTATGAGGATTATGTTTACGGGCAGCAGCCCTCCCGGCTAGGGGGCGGAGGCATGATGTATCCCGGGCAGGGTGGGATGTATCCCGGCGGAGTCTATCCTACGCACCTGAAAAGCGATTTTGAGTCAAACGGGGAAATGATCTACTATACCGGGTACAATGAAAGTGGGGATTTGATAGAAATCAAATATGGACCCCGCTGGCTCTATGTTCACGGGGGAAGCTGCGTCAGCTGCCACGGGACTGATGGGAAAGGGGGCTTTCCGGTTATGATGGGCTTTGCAATTCCTTCGGATATCCGGTATGCGACCCTAACATCGGAAGAACACGAGGAACCGGGAGAAGAAGCGCATCCACCTTACACGGACGAGACCATAAAAAGAGCAATTATAGAGGGCATAGAACCTTCCGGTGAGCCGCTGGACCTGACAATGCCCAGGTGGAAGATGTCCGATGCAGATGCAGATGATGTTGTGGAGTACCTGAAAACACTTTGAGGGGCAGCTTTCTCCCCTGCCCTCAGTTTTCTTAAATTTTTAGTTTTTTAATTTATTCTGGAACTTACTTTTTCGCTTCTCATTTTTCCGCTTTATCTTCCAAGTTCCTGAATCCTCTTCGGCCGCCTCATTAGATAGTAAAGAAAAGCCCCGATGATGTAAGTGAAAACAATAACTATGACCCATATCAGCCGTGTGTTTCCTTCGTCGGTTTCTTTCCTGAAGCAGTCAGCCAGCATCCAGACCCATAGGGCCAGAGAGACCAGGTACATGAGCCCGAAACTGAGGAGAATAAATAAAAAACCGAGGTTGACGTTTTCGAACATTTTGCAGCGTCCTTTATTTGAATAATTTTCGTCCCTGATTACAATAATTTTTATTCTTCTATTCTTTTAGTCCTTTTA
>DUKH01000172.1:5655-9811 GCA_013329415.1 Methanosarcinaceae archaeon
GTCCTTTTACTCTTTTATTTTTTATTCTTTTAGTCACATTTCGCTTTCGTTCCCGTGTGTCTGGGGATAGATTGTCATTCCGCTTTTGTGCAGGATGACTCCGTCAGCATCTTCTATCGTGATATTCAGTTCGTATTCGGAACCTTCCTCCCTTGAAAATTCGAGCATAATAGGGTCTGATGCTGTGACTCTTTCGTAAAGTTTTTTATCTACACTTTCCAGAGTGTTTCCGTCCTGCTTGAATTCGTAAGTCATGTAGCAGTCAAAGGTTGCATTCGTGTCTCTCGGGATATAGGTGAATACGAAGTGGTCTTCATAGTTTTCGGATTCGCTCACGAACGCATTGAGGGGTTCGTCTCCCCACACAGTTACTTCCTGCTCGGCATACACGTTGTCACGGTAATCATCAAAAGAGCAATAATTAATACCTGCCAGAATTATTCCTGCGGCGATTATTAGAAATAGTAGGGCTATGAGCACTTTTGTAAGGTTATTCATATCAAGCCTCAGCGTTTCCTTTTTTCTTTTCTTCTCTTCTCTTCTTTTCTCTTTCCTTTTACTTTTTTCTTCTTTCTTCTTTCTTTCCCTGTTCCTTTTTTTCTTTCCTTCTTTGCGTTTCTATTTGCAATTCTTTGTGCTAAAAACATAAAAGTTTGCCTAAAACTAAGGATCTTTTTGAACTTATTGCCGGTCAGGAGTTGTCTTCCGGGTTTAAGTCCTGAGGCTTTTTTCAAATCCAGGCAGCCTGAAAGTGAGCAAAAACACGAACTAGATGATCAGGGCTGCAATCAAAAACGAAGTCCCTGCAAGCATTTCGTATAAAATTCCTCCCAGGATCAGCCCCGTGATGCTGGCAAGGCCCCCGAAACTGCTTGCAAAACCCTGTACGGTTCCCTGGTACTGTCTGCCTGCAAGTTTTGAAATCATGGAGAGGAAGGAAGGCCACATTAGTCCGTCTCCCAGGGCAAAAAACCCGGCTGCGAGATAAGTCAGGAAGAAGTTTCCGGGAACCAGCAGCAGGAAGTTTGTGCCCAGCATCAGGCTTCCGAAGATTATTAGGGTGGCGTCGGAATACCTTTTCGAAGCCCTGGAAAGGACAGGGCCCTGCACAAACACAAGCAGAGCGCTTAAAACCGTAAAATAGACTCCCATCTCCGCAATGTCCCAGTCCAGGACCGCAATTGCGTGCAGGGGAAATGCTGTGTAGAAGAGGTTGAACCCGAGAAAGATCAGGAAGTAGAGGCCCAGCATGTAGGGGATATGTGGGAGCTCACGGACCTCCCTGAAACCCGGTTTTTTAAGTTTCCGGGCGGTACCGCATTCCTTTATCTGGTAGCCAAAGGTTTTCCTCACGCTTTTCGTCCTCTCACTCGTCGGCTCCGCCGGTCCGGCAAGGGAACATTCCCTGGATTCCGGGACATAGAAGGCTATCAGCAGGGTTCCAACTACGGAAATGATAACGGCTCCAAGCACGGGCATGACTTCCCCGTACCGGGTTACGCTCAAAAGCCCTGCAAGGGCGGGACCTACAATGAAGCCCAGATTGCTGGAAATAGACATTTTCCCGAAGTTCCGGTTCCTGTCCTTTTCTTCGGTTACGTCTGCAAGGTAGGCATTGGCTACCGAGACGTTTCCCCCTGTAAGCCCATCGAGAGCCCGGGCAAGAAAAAGCACTGCAAGGGGCAGGGTTAAGACAAAAGGCCCGAGAATTTCCGAATCCACTTCCCGAAGAACGGTAAGCGGCAAAAAGAGGGCTGCCAGAAAGATAATCCAGGACAGCAGGGTCCCAATCTGGCTCAATAGTAGGACTTTTTTCCGGCCGTACATGTCAGACCACCTGCCAAGGATCGGAGCCCCGATAAGCTGGAAGGCAGGGTACATGGAGCTGACCAACCCGTAGATGAAAGCGTTTCCCCCGAGCCTTTCCACAAGGAATACAAGGAAAGGCAAAACTATGCTGAAGCCCAGGGTTCTTATGAAGTTGACCGTCAGGAGAGGGAGGAGGGATACTTTTTCTCCGCCAGGGGTTTCAGGATCGCTTTCTGAATAATTTTCTGGATCATTTTCAGGATCGTTTCCGGGGATGTTCTCTGAAATGTTCTCAGAAATGCTTTCCGGATCTTGCCCCCGCATTCCTTTCGGGCTTTTTTCCCAGGCTTCTTCCTGCGTATTCTCAGGAATGTTCCCCTTTCCCCCGTTCATCAGCTAATATTTAGATGTCTCCCCAGATACATTTTATCTCTGAGGCGGAAAGGAACCCACGAAGGCTGAAGGTGAGCAGGTGAATTGAAAGTCATAAACTTTTCTTTTTGTTCCTGGATGCAGGCCTGGAAAAGCCGTGCTTTGCACGGGAAAATAGGTCTGAGATGACTATTCAGGTTGCCTGGGGAATAATCTCTTAAATCCTTAATTCCGGTTTTTCCGGAACCTGAAACACCTTTTTGAAATCGGCTCCGGGCATGGAGAAATATAGCGAAAAAAATAACCAAAAAATATAGAACAAAGTAGCGAAAAAATATAGAACAAAGTAGCGAAAAAATGGAAAAAAGTGAAAACAGGACCTGTTTTCAGATCCTGCAGACTTCGCTCTTCCTGAGCCAGTCGATGTCGGACTGGTAGAGCAGCCGCAGGTCCTTGAGTCCCAGTTTCAGCATGGCGACCCTGCTGACCCCGAGGCCCCAGGCAAGCACGGGTTCCTTGATCCCGAAGGGTTCTGTGACTTCTTTCCTGAAGACTCCTGCGCCTCCGAGTTCCACCCAGCCGAGGCCGTCCACGTAGACTTCGGGTTCGACACTGGGTTCGGTGTAGGGGAAGTAGCCGGGGCGGAAACGGATTTCTTCGAAGCCCATCCTGTGGTAGAATTCGGCAAGCAGGCCCAGGAGGTCGGCAAAGGACATGTCTTTGTCCATGACCACGCCTTCGAGCTGTTCGAACTCGGGGGTGTGGGTCGGGTCGATGGTCTCCCTGCGGTAGGCCCGGTCGATGCAAAAGGCTTTCACGGGAGGTTCGGGGTTGTCGGCCAGGTACTTGATGGTAACTGAGGTAGTGTGGGTCCGAAGGACATTCTTTTCAGGAAGTTCCCGGTCCCATTTTCCTTTCCAGCCGCAGGAGTCTATGTCCCCTCCGCATTCGTGCATTTTCCCTACCCTGTCGGCGTATTCGGCAGGGGGAGGGGTCTTGCTGCCCAGGTGGAAGGTGTCCTGCATGTCCCTGGCAGGGTGGTCCTGGGGCTGGAAGAGGGCATCGAAGTTCCAGAAGGAGCTCTGGATGACGTCTCCCTTGATCTCGGTAAAGCCCATTTCCAGGAAGATCTGCCGCATCTGCTCGATCAGGCGCCGGTAGGGGTGGACTTTTGCCCCGTAGAGGGGTTTCGGTTTTATGTCAAGCCTGTAAGGTCTGAATTTCTTGCCTTTCCAGGCCCCGCTCTTGAGTAAGTCGGATGTGATCTGGGCAATTTCCTCTTCCAGGACAAGGCCTTCGGCAGCAAGGGCTTTCCCGGCATCCGTGATCACAACGGTCCGGAACTTTTCATCGTGTTTTGTGACGATTTTCCTCTTGAGGAGGTCCTTTACTACCTTTGCGTCGGCTGAAAGTTCCTCAAGGGTCTTTGCTTCGCCTCCGAAAGCGGCGAGGAGGTCTTCGTCCTTTCCGGCAGGGGCTTTTCCCGAGGGGACCATCACGCCTTCTTCTATCTTTGCCCAGCCTTTCTTAACAAGCCAGCCTGTTGCGATTCCCACCATTTTCGGGGAAAAGCGGCTCTTTAACTCGTCAAGGGGGGTCGGGCCTTCGAGGGAGTCGACTATCTGGCGTTCCGGAAGCCCGGTTTCGACGTAAGTCTCTCCTTCCCCGGTAAGGGCATAGCGCTCGAGCACTATTTCGGAAACGGATGCAAGTCCCTTTTCCTCGAGCAGGAAGGCCGCCTGCATTGCCGCATCTACCTGCAGCCCTGATTTTTCTTCCAGTTCCCCGGGGGCAGCGGACCCGAGTTCCTGGAGGGCGAGTAAGACCTTCTTCTCGTTGATTGTGAGATTGTCCTGGGCACTCATGTTTTGATCACATCCTGGTATAATCTTGAATAAATCCTGAGTAAATCTTTAGTTTAAATCTTTATAGTCACGGACCCGAATTCCTTCATAATCTCAAGTGAAAGTTTAAC
>DUKH01000150.1 GCA_013329415.1 Methanosarcinaceae archaeon
TGCAGTGCGCGGTCCGTTTCGCTTCGCTCAAGCGGAATATTGTTGCTTAATCATAAGCGCATTTCCACCCTGTAAGAAATCTTCTTTGCGCCTTTTGCCGGGACCGTTACCCTGAATTCAATTGTGAAGGCATCGATTTTGTTATATTCGTCGGAACTTTCCAGGATTTCCCACTGCCCGAAGAGATGTTCCACAACGGTTACTTCCTGGGCTTCGGCTTTACTGTTTTTAAGTTCGATTTCATAGCTGACCCTTTCCACATTGTCGCTGACACGCTCATAATCAGTCTCGGTCCTGGTAACCGTGACATCGAAAGAAGTCCCGACAGCCGCCCTGATTTCCCCGTTTTCAGGGGTGTGCTCGATCCGGTCTTCGCCGAGGAACTGCAGGTCCCCCGCAGAATCGGTTTTGTATATCCTGAATACCCCTCCCGGAAGAGGCATCCCAAGCCCGTTTCCTTTGGAGTTGTCCAGAGTCAGGAAAACCCTGACTCTTTCCCCGGAAAAGCTGTCATAGATGAGTTCCTTTTCTATGGGTACTGAATCCGCGGTGAAGAGAGAGATCTGCTTTGCCTGGTTGTTTTTCAGGGTCGCCGGCTTTTCAAGGGTGTACAGGTGGTACTCAAAGAAACCCTCTTCAGTGAAGGGAGCTTCCACCAGGGCCTCTTCAGCCGCTACTTCTTCCTCCACGGCTTCGTATACCGGCTGCGGGGCGGAAACCCGGTTGATCTCCCCGGAAACAAGCTTCAGGCTTGCGGCCTCGAAGTCAATCCCGGCCCTATTATCAATGCTTGCCCAGCCCCGGACGTCGGCCTTTGTTTCATCCGCATTGCTCGTCAGGGCATAATCCGCATTCCAGCTTATGCCCCCGGTGAGGTAGGTGGTAAGAAGTTCCCTCTTCCCGGAAACAGGAGAGTAGAGCTGCCAGACCAGTGTTGGCTTTGTCGAAAGGCCTGAAGCGTCCGGAACTTCGACCTTCAAGACCTCCTGAAGCACCAGGACGTTTCCGTCTTTCCCCTCGAGGACGACGCTATTTCCTTCATAACTGAGCAGCTTTCCGCTGTAGCCCTCTCCATCCCCGGCAGTAACGGTGATTTCCTTTTCCAGGTATTTCTCAAGCAATGAAAAGCTACTCACAAGGTCATACTCGTAATTTTGCTCGATAACGGCAGTGTCCCTGTTTTCCGGGTCCTCGACCATAACCGAGGCAGGATCTATCCTGGCCGCAACATTGCCGTACTCCACAAGGTTTACCCCGCTCTCAAGCTCGAATTCCCGCCGCTCTTTTACAAGGGCAAGGTCCTGCTCATAGACCGTAATCTCGATGTCTCCGCCGTTCCCGGCTGCCCCGGAACTCAGAAACCCGAGGGGTTCTGCAGGCTGAACTTTTGAACCCGCACCCGATACGGCCCCGATTTCATCGTCTTCACTGCCGGACCCGGATGCCTGAGCCCCGATCCCGTTGTCCTGAGGCACAAAAGCTGAAAAAACAATAATAACCTCGAAAAATGCCATTGTAAGGCACAAAAAGCGCTTTTCCACTCCCATAGTAATTAATATGTTTCAGATTTATATATACGTGAGTTAAATAAATAATTTAAAACAGATTTACAACAAATAATGCCAAAAAGCCTCATTTTTTTCAAAAAAGGATACAAAAAAGGGCTTCAAGGGAGGGAAGAAGCCCCCATCCCCTTCGGCAGGTTTCTTCAAGTATTTTACCCGGGAGACTTTTGGTTTTCAGAAATTTTCAAGATTTGTTCGGATTTTTCAGAAATTTCCAATGTACTTCCGGATTTTTCAGGAATCCGGACTTAAAACCTGCGTTCCAAACTGATTGAGATTTTCTTTGACCCGTCTGCAGGAACCGTTACCTTCCATTCGGCGGTGAATGCGTCCGTCTTTTCGTATTTGTCGGAACTGCTTGTGATCTCCCAGTCCCCGTAGAAGTGCTCCACGATTGTGACAGCCTGGGATTCGGTTTTGTGGTTCTTGAGTTCGACTTCGTAGCTTTCCCGCCAGACATCGTCGCTGACCATCTTATAGTCGGTTTGGGCCCTGGTGCCGGTTACGTCAAAGGCGTTTCCTACAGCCACTTCGATTTCTTCATCCTTAGGGGTGTGGTCGATGCTGTCTTCTCCCAGGAACTGGAGCTGCCCGTCGGAGTCAGCCTTATAGACCCTTACAACACCTGCAGGAAGAGGCATACCCAGGCCCTTTTCCCTGGAATTGTTCAGGTTAAGGACTACCCTGACCTTGTCGCTCCTCGAACCGTCGAAGACGAGTTCCTTTTCTACCTGGACGGAGTCCGCAGAAAGGAGGGAGAGCTGTTTGACCTGGTTGTTCTTGAGGGTTGCAGGCCTTTCCAGGGTGTAGAGGTGGTACTCAAAGAGGGACTCTTCGGAAAAACCATTTCTTGCAGCCCCGCCATACTCCGCTTCTTCCACGGGTATCTCCATACTGGCGAATTTCGTCTGAGGCACATAGACCCTGTGGACTTCCCCTGCTGCCAGTTTCAGTTTTGCGTCTTCGAAAGTGGTCCCTGCATTGTTGTCGACACTGACCCAGCCCTGGATATCGGCTTTCGTGTCATCGGCATTGGTCTTAACAATATAGTCCGCCCTCCAGTTCATGCCTCCGGTCAGGTAGGAGGTAAGGACATCCCGCGTGCCTCCCACTGGAGAGTAGACCTGCCAGACCAGGGTGGGTTTTGTAAGCAGGTTTGCAGAGTCAGGGAATTCAACTTTGGAGACTTCGGAGAGGGTTACTACTTTTCCGTCAGTGAGCCTGAGCACGACCCCTCCGTCATGGCTGAGGAGAGTTCCTGTGTAGGTATTTCCTTCCTTGTCGGTAGCTGTGATCTCCTTGTCCAGGTATTTTTCCAGGAGCTTGTAACCGCTTACCAGGTCGTACTCGTAGTTCTGCTCCAGGACCGCAGTTTCTTTGTTCCTGGTATCCTCAAACATAACTGATGTGGGGTCAATAAAGGCTGCCACATCCGTGTACTCAACGTTGTTTACCCCTGCCTGGAGTTCGAGCTTCCTTTTTTCCTTCACCAGGGCGAGGTTGTTATTGTAGACCGTGACCTCGGTATCCGCATCCGTTCCTGCGGCTCCTGCCGTAAGGAATTCCAGAGGGTTTGCAGGTTCCACTTTACTGACCGAACTTACATGGGACTCTACCCCGTTTGCAGCGATTTCGGATACATCTGCCGGAGCCTGGACCCCGGGAGAGAGGATGCATGAAAGCTGCACCCGCAGCCGCAACTCCGAAAACTGCCAGCACAAGCCAGAAATAACTCCTTTTAGTTCTCATAACAGGAGATAAGGCACTGTTTTATTTATATTTGACTTTGACTGCGGATGCATTTGAAGTTATCCCGCCTGTATCCGGTTTTCATAAATAGCTAAAACCGGAAAGGGTACCCTGAGATTTCCGGGACGGCAATATGAAAAAATTTCACTATAAGCCAGGATTTACAGGGTAATTTTTGAAAAGAAGTATAATAAGCCGGTTTGAAAAGTAAGAGGGCAAAGCCCCCTTACAGACATTTTTCAGATTTCTTCCCTTAAACCGGATCCGGAAGATTTTCAAGTTCCGGCCAGGGAACTTAAAAACTGCCGAAAACTCAATACCTGCGTTCCACGGTGAAAGAGATTTTCTTTGACCCGTCTGCAGGCACGCTTATTTTCCATTCGGCGGTGAAAGCATCCGTCTTCTCATAATCATCGGAACTGCTGGTAATTTCCCAGTCCCCGTAGAAGTGCTCAACAACCGTGACGGCCTGGGCTGCGGACTTGTGGTTCTTGATTTCGATCTCGTAACTTTCCCTCCAGACATCGTCGCTGACTCTCTTATAGTTGGTCTGGGTCCTCGTACCGGTTACATCGAAGGCGTTTCCTACCGTAACCTCGACTTATTCGTCCTTTGGGGTGTGGTCGATGCTGTCTTCTCCAAGGAACTGGAGCTGGCCTTCGGAGTCTGCTTTATACACCCTGACAACGCCTGCGGGGAGGGGCATGCCCAGGCCTTTATCCTTTGAGTTTTCCAGGTTAAGGACTACCCGGACCTTGTCGCTCCTCGCCCCGTCAAAGATGAGCTCTTTTTCTACCGGGACCGAGTCTGCGGAGAGGAGGGAGAGCTGTTTGACCTGTTTGTCCTTCAGGGTAGCGGGTCTTTCCAGGGTATAGAGGTGGTACTCGAAGAGGGACTCTTCGGCAAAACCTCCCTTATCCACTGCATATGCTACGTCTTCTTCGACTATTTCATCATACATAACTCTCGACTGGGGCACAAAGACCTG
>DUKH01000029.1:0-4195 GCA_013329415.1 Methanosarcinaceae archaeon
TGAACATGAAGAACATGAACATCATGGGCATTAATTAGAGCGTGAAAAACACAGGTAAAACAGGGACTCTCGCTGGGTGTTGAGAAAAAAGGATCCGTGAACTTATGGATTCGGACACAGGACACCGGGAACGGAAAACCCCATTTTTAACACGAATTTCCAGGTATCCTGCTTTTTTCACTTACTTTTTCAATTGATCTTCTCGGAGTGGTCTATGTAATACTGGGCCAGTTCATTACCCCATTCCAGAGCACTGGAATTGAAACTCGTAATCTTTCTGTGATCGAATTCTCCTTCCTTTCCGAAGAGTTTCAACATCATGAAATCGTCCGCAACCATGAAAGAAGAGGGCCTCACATCTCCGGAATAGATATAGAGGGACACTTTATTCTCAAGGAGTATGTTATATTCTTCCTCAAAATCGTTCTTCAACCTGTTATAGACCTTTTTGTCAAGGATGAGATGCACTTCGGCGCCGTTCTTTGCACAGGTAGCCTGGATTGAAGGGCAGTCAGGGCAGAAATATGAATAAAAGGTCTTGAGAGTCCTTGATTTGTGCAAAGACCCCCGCAAATCTTTTGGAAACTCGAAGAGATGATCCAGATCGGGTTCGTCGAGGGTGCACTGCCCCAGCATATCCAGCTTCTTAATCAGATGCCTGGGAATTGGAGACCTGTCGTGCTTTGACCAGTAATCCTTGTTACCGTCGAAGACATCCAGAAGAGAGGTCAGGGGGAGCATCTTTTCAACGATTACTTCCCCGATGTCCGAGAGTTCATAGATGTTTCCTCTTTGCTCGATAATGTCCATATCCTTTAATTTCTTTATCTGCGGCATTACCGCACAGGCCTTCACATTAAGGGAATCCTTGATCTCATCAATATCCTTTGGCCCGTTTGCTAACATGATGAGGATATTTTTTCTCTTTTCAGAAAAGAAAATCAAGTCTATCAGGGAACTCATATTATCAACTTCCAACCATACACCTATTTTGTTCAGTACCGATTTCCGGAATTAATCCTGATCCCACACAGCCCACGAGATAAAGACATCCCGGATCCTAGCAAAAAATCGGCAAACTCCTACAAATATTACATTTCGAGCTTATGAATTCAATACTTTGAGCGTATGAATTCAACCATTTAAGCTTATGAATACAATACTTAGAGATTTTCACATTTTTTTTATTGATTTCAAATGCCAGAATAATCCTGATGATCTCTAAATTAAACACAATTTTTTGAAATGGGAAACAACATTCTAATAATATCAAAAGAATTATATCACCGAGATAATATTTAAGTTTTGATACTGAACAATAAATAAAAACAACGGATATCATATTTAAATTATAATATGAAGAATAAAATCAAAAATTATAAAACTCAGAGAGAAGATATTAGCTTTCTATTTTTGACGGAATTAAAACCCGGTCCCACTGATTCAAGGAAAAATTCGATAAGCATCGAAAGGATGTATAGCCGGGAACAAAAAGGGAGAGTACTATTTAAGAGCCCATATACGGCACCCCCTCATTAATACCCCTCATTTATTCAATACCCTCATTTTTTCAATGACCCTTGTTATTTCAACGTGCGGCATTTTTCAAAATCCCCCGGTTCCTGGAATGCAAGCCATTTTAAAAGAATCGTTATTATTGAGGGGGTAATATTTTAACTATCCCCATAAAAACAAACCATAAAGCAAAAAATGCCGCAGATAGAAACATACGGAGGAATGAAAAAATCCCCGGAACACAGATTTTTAACACCGATAAATATTGACCTATTATTGAAAAACGGCGTCGTTTAAGCTATATAGCATAGACAATATCCTTTGATATGGAATAGTCATTCACCTGAATGGGAGTTTAGATACAAGGCTTCAGGTTAAGAAAAACTCCCGGATCCTGCGAGGCAGGAGAAAGAAAAACGAATTTTATCAGGGTTATGATTATTTTGTGGATTTAAGGAGTATATTAGTGGATTTAGGGATTTGACGGGCTGTGGAACCCGTTAAAGGATCTAAATGCAGTAAAAAACCAAGGATTAAGATCCGGAAAAACAGGCAGACAACTGGCTGTTTGGATCCTTCACAAAAAAAGGAGATTTTCAATGGCAAAAGAAGACATTCTGAACGCTTTAGCGGATGCTGTAGTTGAAGGCGACGACGACATTGCAGAAGAATTTGCACAAAAAGCCCTTGATGAAGAAGTCGATGCATACGAAGCAATTGTCGACGGTCTTGCAAAGGGCATGAAGATCATCAGTGACATGTACGAGAAGGGAGAAGCATTCGTGCCAAGCCTTCTGCTCGCAGCTGACGCAATGTATGCCGGAATGGACATCCTCATTCCCTACATCAACGCAGACACAAGCGCTGAGCCCAGGAACGTTATCATCGGTACCGTCGAAGGGGACGTACACGACATAGGGAAGAACCTTGTTAAGACAATGATGACCGCAGCAGGTTTCAACATGATCGACCTCGGCTGCGATGTGCCTCTCGACAAGTTCGCAGAAGTCGCAAAGGAAAAAAGGGCAACCGGCATCTCCATGAGCACACTCATGACTACCATCATGGGCGGCATGGAAACAGTTATCGAGCAGCTCCAGGAGGAGGGCATCAGAGACTCCCTCGTAGTTATGATAGGCGGCGCACCTGTTTCCAGGGACTTCGCAGACTCGATCGGCGCAGACGGCACAGCCCTTGACGCCAGCACAGCAGTCGAAACCATGACTTCCCTTACAAGCGAACTTCCTGCCGATTCCTGGAGCGAATCCTCAATCGCAGAAAGCAAGATGAAGTACAAGGAAGTCCTTGCCCAGAAAGGTACCAGGGAAAAGGTCGACGTAGGACTCATAACCGCTGAGGCAGTCATAGCAGAGTTCGACTCCGTCGTACCCAAGCTCAACGAAACCATGACCAAGATCGAGAGGTTCTCCGCATCCTTCGAAGACAAGAAGGTTGACAGGCTTCCGATCGCAACTCTCGCTTGCGGCGTATCCAGGAAGTTTGTGCCCTGTTCCTACAAGGAATACTCTACCAGTGCAGAGAAGTATGCAGAAAGTGCCTTCACAGGTATCAAATACTTCAACATGGACACCTTCGTCAGGCTGACTGACCTCTGTGTTGACGCAGCTGACTTCGGCGCAACCATCAGGTACCCTGAAGAGGACACCCCTGCAGCAATCGGCCACCTTGAAGACTACGAGAAACTCGAAGTCCCCGAAATCAAGGAAGGAACCCGTGCTTACAACCTTATCCAGGGTAACAAGCTCGCAACCGAGAAGGCCCACTCCATCGATGCCCCGATGACCGCCCTGATCGAAGGCCCGATGGTTGCCCTGACCCAGATCATGGGAGCAACCCGCGTGCTTTCCGACCTCAGGACAAACCCCGACGTCGTGCTCAAAGCCCTTGACAAGACCACAACCTACGTGGAAGAAATCATGAAGGGCATGTTCGAGGAAGCCCAGCCAGACAACCTCTGTATGGTAACCCTCTGGACCAACAACGTCATCCTCAGCGCTGACGAATACATGAAATCCGAAGGCCAGATCATGCAGAACAGGATCGCCCCGCTGTACAAACAGTACAACAAGCCGACGGTTGTCCACAACTGTTCCGACGCCCCGCACTGGGACCTCATCAACAAGTGGGACACCAAATACTACAGCTACACCTTCTATCCGGATGAAGTCAACAAGGGATCCAAGGACCACAAACACCTGATCTCCACCTACGGCAAGGACACGATGTTCGCCGGAGAAGTCAGTCCAATCCTTTTCCTCGACAACTCCCCGGCAGGCATCGAGAAAATGAAAGCGGACACCGTGACCCTCCAGGAGAGCGTCCTCACCGCCCTCAAGGAAAACGGTATGCAGTCCAAGTATGCGATTGCAACAGGCTGTGAAGTGCCGCCAGGAGCACCCTGCGACTCAATCACTGCCCAGACCTACACTGTAGCAGAGAAGGGTCCGGAAATCTACAAGAACATCATCGGATAAGCCGAAGAATAATTGATTCTTGAAAAAAAGCAAGTTTCGACTTGTTTTGAGAAAGGGTGGGATTTATTCCCCCCTTTCTTCACCCTCTTAAAAGGATAAGGTTCTCGCTGTTTCCTGTAGCCTTATGTGTGTTCAAAAAAAGTGCAGGTGAACTCCAAAAACGGATCAAAAACAGACCCAAAAAA
>DUKH01000029.1:4584-14288 GCA_013329415.1 Methanosarcinaceae archaeon
AAAAACAGATTCAAAAACAGATCCGAAACAGATCGAACAGAAAAAACGTGTGCAAATCTTTGCAGAAAATAGTGGAGAATCTTCATAACCCCTTTAGGAAAGAGGTGAAACTGGAAATGAGATCCCAGAGAAGACCCAAACCTGAGGAAAAAACTATCAACCCTATTCCTGTACGCATTCCTGTAACTCATTTGCAGGAAACCAGCCACTCATCCCAGAGGACTTTCTTCCGATATTCGGATATCGAAGCAGCCCCGGCAAACTATGAACTCGATTCCGACTCCGGATCTGTGGCATACACATTTCCCATTAATACCGGGCTACCTTCCGAAATTAGCCTTACGATGGAAGACCCTTACGCTTATCTAAGGAGTATCCAGAAGCATTCCTTATCCACAGGCATTCCAAAACCCGGAAAGAAAAGGAAGCCTGAGACTAAAAAACAGAGATAACTTATCATGCGTTTACAGACGCTTCTCAAAAAAGGAATTACGCCCTGATGTCATAAAAGATAGAATTTCCAGATACCGGCAAAACCCTCCACCATAAAAACTCCGATTAAACGCCGGTAAACAAATTCAACAAAACCACTATCATAAAAATTCCGATTAAACGCTGTACAAATCCAAAAAACCTCCTTCAATAAAAAAACGAACTCCTTCAATAAAAAACGTCCGGAAAAAATAATTCAAAAATCCGGTTGTCACTGAAACCGGAACATTTCCCTACAGGCTTGCAAAGAGCCTGCGGGGAAAAAAACAGACCTCTCAACAGATCAGGATTCAAAGCAACGCTATCTTGGGGAAAAACATGGCAAGCGAACTAAAAACACCTAACGGAACTGATCTTGAAAGCCGGGATGGAATGGCAAAACTGGCCCGGACCATAAGAGACAAGGTTCTCATCAACGAGCCGGTAAAAGAAGAAGGGCTTATCGATCAGGTCGAAAGGGCAGCATCGGAAATCGACGAGGTCCTGGCATCATCCCTGGGCCCGAAGGGAATGAACAAGATAATAATAAACCCGGTAAACGACGTGTTCGTCACAAACGACGGGAAAGTTATCCTCAAGGAGATGGACGTCCTCCACCCGATTGTCACGTCCCTCAAGAAGCTTGCGGAATCCATGGACAAAGCCTGCGGGGACGGCACGAAAACCGCAGTGATCCTGGCAAGCAACCTGATCAAAAACGCAATCAAGCTGAGAAGAGCAGGGGTCCACCCCACAACCATAATCGAGGGCTACGAACTTGCCCTGAGAAAGGCTTACGAGATGCTCCAGTACGGCATTAAGCAAGCGGGAGAAGAAGACGTCCGGACAACGATAATGTGTTCTGCTACCGGAAAAGGAGTAGAAAGGCAGCAGGCAGAGGCAATCACGGAGATCGTGCTCGGGGTGATCGAACACCTGACCGAGACCAGGGAAGGCCGCCTTGACCTCAACAAAAACGTGAAGATCCTCAAAAAGGTAGGAGGACCGGGGATTGAAGCCCTGGAAGGCATAATCATGGATGAAAACCCGGCAAGGGTGGACATGCCAAAGGATTTCGAAAACCCTTCGGTACTCATTATCAATTACGACCTGAAGATTAAAAGCGGATACCTCAACCCCCAGCACAACCTGAGAATGGATTCCGTTCAAACAGCCCTCATGTTTGAGGAAAGAAAGAAGGAGATGTGCAGGGCCCTTGCGGAAAAAATCATTAACTCAGGGGCAAACGTCCTTTTCTGCGAGGGAGATATCGATCCCTATATCGAGACCCTCCTTCGGGACAGCAATATACTGGCTTTCAAGAAGCTGAAGATGAAGGACCTGGAAAAACTCGCTGAAGCCGTGGGCACGACCCTGATGAGCAAGAATGACGAGATCCTGCCCCGGCACCTCGGTAAAGCCGACAGTATAAAGCTTGAAAAACGAAACAGGGAAAACTTTGTCTTCATAACGGTGAAGGGAAAGCCGATCTCCACGATCCTGATCTGGGACCCGGCAAGGTACGGACTGGACAAGGTTGAAGAAGCCGTAGACGACGCCCTCAATAACGCAGCTTTCCTCATAAAAAACAGGGAAATAGTAAACGGAGGAGGCGCAATTGAGTTTGAGCTTGCGCATATGGTCAGGCTCTTTGCGGCGACCCAGCAGGGAAAGAAACAGCTGGCTGTCCTGGCATATGCCGAAGCCCTGGAAAGAGTCCCGGAAACCCTTGCGAAAAACGCGGGTATGAAAACCATTGATGCTATGGTGGAGATGAGAAACGCCTACGCCAGAGGAGTGGAGGCCAGGATAGACATCTCCGGGAAAGTAACGGATAAAGGGCCGAAAGTTTACGATTCAGCAACGGTAAAGAGACTGGCCCTGGTCTCGGCAACAGAAACGGCAAGAAACGTCCTCAGGATTGACGAGATAATTCCAAAAGCCTGAATGAAAAAATATATCACGCTGATGACAGTGCCCGAACTCCTCTCTCTATGGGCATTGTTATCAATATCCCCCAAGAAGTGAGTAAGACCTGCAACGCCTTACCCCAGGAAGTACATATTTGCCATTTTATGTCTTCCCGGGGAGAGGACATTATATATCCACAGGAACTCAGGAAGGTCGGACCAACCCTGTTTCGCCATTTTTACAGGAAATGCCGGCCCGAAAACAAGAGACAAAAAAGGTCCGGGACCCAAAGCCTATAAGCTCCAGGCACCAAATGGGGCACCCGGAACCTGGAAGATTCAGGAAGGATGCACTCCCTAAGCCGTTTTGCCATTTACCGGGCAGGGAAGCTCCAGGAAACCTGAAAAACCCAATGGATCGGAAAGCCCCTCGCCCCGGCCCTCTGGGAGTGAAAGGGGCACCATCCCGATCAAAGGGAATAAAGGGATAGATACTGCCAATTTTTCAAATTGATTTTTAATTTCGTGCAGATGAAGCTGTACAGAGGATGGGAAAAACCATGAAGTGCATGATAATCGGCGGCTTCCTGGGAAGCGGGAAGACCACAACGATCCGGAAGCTAATAGAACACCTGGGAAAACAGGGACAAAAAACAGCGATCATCGTCAATGAGATAGGGGAAATCGGGATTGACGGAGACATGGTCTCGGGACCCGGAGTTGAGACCAGGGAGATCACAAGCGGCTGCGTCTGCTGTACCCTCAGGATCAGCATGGAATACACCATAAAAACCCTGATGTCCGAATATAGTCCGGACACTATTATAATAGAACCTACCGGGATAGCTTTTCCAAGACAGATAAAAGGGAATATCGAAAAAATGAATCTTCCGGGACTTTCCTTTGCCCCTATAGTGAACCTTGTGGACGCCAGCCGCCTCAGTACCGACCCGGAAAACCTCCAGAACTTTATGCTAAACCAGATAGATGAGGCTGAGGTAATGGCCATAAACAAAGTAGATCTCATCAAAAGGGAGAGGCTTCTGGAAATCTGCGTCTTTTTGCGCAAGCTGAACCCGAAAGCCAGGATGTTCCACTTTTCAGCCCGGGAAGAAGAAGAAGAAGAAGAAGGCGCCTTTGGTACCCTGCTGGAAATGCTGGGAGAAAGCAGCCGGGAAAAATCGGCACCTCAAGGAAGAAATTCCATTGATATGTCAGGAGTTTCGGCTTATTCATCAGCATTCGAGATAAGTTCTCCGGAAATTTCCCCGGAAATTGCAGTCTCGGTTACCGGGCAGATCCTGGAAGACATAAGGGACCGGGCAAAAGAATTGAACCCGGAGTTTATCGGGCACATAAAATTATCCTTTACCCACCGGGATACCCTGGTAAAGGGGAGCGTGACCTCAGCCCACGAAAGCCCGGAAATCGAAGTCCTTAAAAAAGTCGGAAACACACGGTCGAAAATAAAGGTCCTTTCCGCTCTGACCGCAGTGCCCAGGGAAGAGCTTGTCAGGGCTGTGGATATGGCTGTTTGCGGGCAGCTCGAAAACCAGCAGCTTTCGTTCAAAAAGGCGGAGGGAGCAGGCCGTCATGGACACCACCACTAAGAAGGTCAGGTAGGCAACCCGGAAATTTAGAGAGGTGAAAAGTCGCGAGTTTTCCGTATCCGGCTTCCCCCGGGGGGGCTGTGCGAAAAGATTATATAGTATAACACGGTCATCGCCACCGGCTCAGACAGAAACTCCTTAAGGGAAACGGAGACTAAAAATCCGAACATTGAACCGGATGTTATCAACTGTCTATCGAGTTTCAGACAGAAGAAAAAATCAGGACAAAGCCATAATAACCCGAGAGGGCAATGTTCGAAAAAAAAGTAAAAAACGGCAGAAAAAAGACAGAGAATTGGGTAACTCTGAATGCAGAGGATAATAACCAGAAATAAACTTTAAAATCATCTGCCTGTTTTCCCGAGAAGAGAGAGAATATCGGAAGTTTCATAAACTTTGCTGCGAAGAATCAGTTAACTTTAACACGTCCGGAAAAAACAGACATATAAAGAGCTGTTTTAGGACATTTTAATATTCCATAGAAGACAAGTTCACTTGAGTAAAACTAAAATCCGGAAGAGATTGGTGGATTTCTGACCCTGCATAGCCGGGGCATGGAAACTATAAGAAAAACAATTGCCCGGTAAATTTTAAAGGCGTTGACCAGATCAATGCCAGCAAAAAAAAACTTTTTTTTGATTAAATTATATGCACGAAAAATTCTGCATAGAATTATAAAATTATCGACGCCGAAAAATTAGCATCGGTTAAGATATAAGCAAATAAATCTAACTGTTTTTTGCAAGTGCATTCCCGAATAATCAGGGAGTATACACCCCTGTAAATCACTGGGAAGAGAAAGCCCGAAGGGCACCAGAAACAACAAGATCCAGGGAAATGAAACCCCCCGAAGGATACTTCGAAAAGCACCTGAAAAACGGGTCATACTGCTTAAGGTGCAAAAGCGGAACATATTGTTTCAGGGTGCCTGGAAAAACAAAAAGGACCGGGCTACAGGTATCAACACGAAAGTGCTGTAAAACGCACTACAATGGGTTGTCCAAAACTCTCTCATAATGTGGAAGAATTCGATTATGGAGGTTTTCGAATTCATCCACATTTTTATTCGGGAAAAAGCCGGAAACTACCGGGACAGCAATTTGCCAGGTCAAGGATTTGAGCGAATCTGAGACCGTATTCTTTCATATTGGAGGTTAAAATATGTTGGATTTGAAACTGGAAGACATCGATGGCATATTAGTACGCTATAACGTCGCCCTCGAAAAGGAAATGACCCCTGACGAAGCTGCAGAAGAGCTTTACCCGAAGGACGAACTGATCTACCCGATTGCAAAGGCAATCTACGAGGGTGAAGAAGACGACGTAATTGACGGCCTCAAAGCCGCAATCGATGCAGGAAAAGACCCTATCGCCCTGATCAATGAATCTCTGATGGTAGGGATGAGTGTTGTATCCCAGCTCTACGATGAAGGGATCATTTTCCTCCCCAACGTCATGATGTCCGCAGACGCTATGCTGGAAGGTATAGAATTCTGTAAGACACAGACCAGTGAAGTGCCCGAACCCAAGGGTAAGATTGTCTGCCACGTCGCAGAAGGTGACGTCCATGACATCGGTAAGAACATTGTTGCTGCCCTCCTGAGAGCAAGCGGCTACGAAGTAGTTGATCTCGGAAGGGACTGCCCGGTTGACGAAGTTATCGAGGCTGTAGAGAAGGAAAAGCCACTGATGGTCACCGGTACTGCTCTCATGACAACCACCATGTATGCATTCAAGGAAATCAACGACAAGCTCCTTGAAAAGGGTATCAAGCTCCCCTTCGCATGTGGTGGCGGTGCTGTGAACCAGGACTTCGTGTCCCAGTATGACCTCGGAGTCTATGGTGAAGAAGCCTCTGACGCGGTGAAGATTGCAAACTTCATTGTCGAGAACGGTTCTGAGATAGAGAAATTAAGAGAGGAATTCCACAAGCACTAATCGGAGGGAGCAAGAATGGTAAAGAAATACACTTCAATGGCTTATGCTAATGCAGACGACATGCTTTTCGGGAACTCAAAATTCCCAGTAAAGGCAGGCCTCGGCCTTGAGATCGGTGCAGGTTACACTACCCCCGAACTGAACTATGCTCCGAGACCGCAGGCAGGCAAGTCCAAGGAAAAACTCATTAAGGAATACGAGAGGATCACCACCGACGCAATGGCAAGGATGGTCCAGATCGGTGCACCTTCCATTGTTCTTGAAACCGAACACGTGGAACAGATGACCAACAACCCCGAGTGGGGAGGCGCTGTTGCTCACGCACAGAAGACAATCATGGAAGAGTACCACGACGAATACGGTATCAAGTGCGCACTGCGCCACACCGTTGGTGACATCCGTGAAGACCGTGACTACCTGAAACTCACCGGAGACAAGTTCGATCTCCTTATGGAATCCTTTGAGCAGGTTGCCAAGAACGGCGCAGACCTCCTGTCCGTCGAGAGTATGGGTGGTAAGGAAGTCTTCGACTACTCCATCCTGAGGAACGACACTGCAGGTATCCTCTTCGGTATCGGCGTACTTGGTTCCATGGACATGGAAACTGTCTGGTCCGGTGTTGCAGACATCGCCAAGAAGACCGGCACTGTTGCAGCAGGTGACACAGACTGTGCCCAGGCAAACACCGCAATGTTCATCGCAGGCGGACTGCTTGACAAGAACCTTGCCCACACCATCGCAATCGTTGCAAGGGCAATTTCCGCAGGAAGATCCCTCTGTGCATACGAAGCAGGTGCAACTGGCCCTGGAAAGGACTGTGGATACGAAAACACCATCATCAAGTCAATCTCAGGTGTCCCGATCGCCCAGGAAGGTAAGACCTCAACCTGTGCCCACTCCGACGTCATGGGTAACCTGACCATGCAGTGCTGTGACCTCTGGTCTAACGAATCCGTGGAATATCACGGTGAATTCGGTGGTACCAGTGTTCAGTGCTGGTCCGAATCCCTGGCCTACGACTGTTCCCTCATGAATGTGGCCCTTAAGACCGGAAAAGCAAAGGACCTCAGGGACATGTTCACCCTCTCTGACAAGTACAGAGACCCCCAGGGCTACGTGCTTGCCTACGACAATGCCTACAGAGTAGGAGAGGCAATCGCCAAGGACGGAAACGACAACTACCTCCGTGCAAAGAACGCAGCCGTCGAATGCTGCAACATTGTCGAAGAAGGTGTCGCATCCGGAAAGCTCAAACTCACAAGGTTCGAGATCAACGCTCTTACAAAGGTCAAAGAAGACCTTGCTGCCCTCACCGACGACAGCGACAAGTTCATGAGCGACTGCCTGACAAAATACAAGGAAGAAGTTGCAGTTTTCCTTCCGGAAAACTACGGGCTCTAAGCCCTAAACTTCTTTTTTTTATTTTGGAAAAATGGCTTCAGGGGGATATTGATGACCGAAAACGAAGGAGTTGCAACTTTCATTATAGACAAGACCGCAAACCCTGCCCCTCTCGGGTTCACGGGCCTTGGCCTGTCTGCTGTCCTGTTGAGTTTGAGCTACATCGGGGTTTACCCGGTAGGATCCATGATAGTCTCTATGGCGATATTCTTAGGAGGTTTTGCACAGGTATTTGCAGGGATGATGGCCTGGAAAAAGGGCGATGTCTTTGCAGGCACTGCATTTTCGGCCTTCGGACTGTTCTGGTTCTCCCTTGCAGGACTTATTATCATGCCTGCACTGGGCTGGGTTGAAACACCCTCTGCAACCGCAATGGCTGCATACCTCTTTATCTGGGGTGTCTACACCTTTGTCATGCTGATTGCTACGATGAAGATCGGAGTCAGGGCTATCCAGTTTGTTTTTGTTACATTGTTTACATTGTTTATGTTGCTGGCAGTCGTAAACGCAACCGGGAGCACCGGGCTGCTCGCAGTTGCCGGTATTGTCGGACTTATTATGGTCCTCGGAGCCCTGTACACTGCTCTTGCCATGGTACTGAATGAAATCTATGGAAAGACGGTTGCTCCAATCTGAAAATAAACAGCATACAACAGCATACCCCGGTTAAAAACGGAAAATGGCTTCAGACCGGGAAACATCAGACACGTTGTGCAGACACGTCAAAACCCGAAAAAACCTCAAAGAAAAAACGGCCTTAAAACCCTATCAATCCAACCGCATGAAAAGAACACAGGTCTCAGGATCTGTGTTTTCAATTTATTTGCAACTCTCTGAACCTGAAAATAAATATAATTCAAATCATCCGAACCTGAAAATAAATATAATCCAAACCTTCTGAGCCTGAATCTCTTAACCTGAAAATACCTGTTATTCGCTTCGATTATTTCCTTCCGGACAAAAACCGTGCATTCTTTATACACATGGTTTATTTGCCAGCAATTCACCCTAACCCTAAATTTTCACAATAACCACTCCCTGTTGCCTAACCGCTCAAGAAAGCTCCGCTTCTCAGAGGAGGACTTAATTCAACGGATTGGTGCATTCCAAAATGAAGGCGGAAGACATATTGAAAAGAGCAGGGGGCATGCCTGGCAAAAGCCTGCTCCTGAACCTGGTGCTGACTGTTTTCAAACTTGTAGCAGGATTTTACGGGAACAGTACGGCACTCCTCGCAGATGCAGTCCGGTCTTTTTAGGATTTCACAGCAGAGTCTATGAAACTCCTGGACCACCGCATCGCCCTCAAGCCCGAAGATATGTCCCATAACTACGGACACGGGAAAGTGGCGACCCTCTGTATGGGAGCCTGGGCAGTTATGCTGCTCTTAGCAGGGTTTCAGATCCTCTTCCAGGGCACGGGAGAGCTTATTATACTCATAAAGGGCCAGACCCCTGTAACTCCTGGAATCTCTGCCTTTTTTGCAGCGGCATTTTCCCCCTTATCGAAGGGTATCCTTCTGCGTTACGAGGAGAAGGAAAACGGGCAGCTTTATCCCGGCGGCAGCAGGCCTGCAAAATACCTGTCCCTCCGCGAAGAGATATTCTTCTCAGGATGTGTGCTCCTCGGCATAGGATGCACGTTTCTCACGGGGAAGGGATGGGCAGCCACCGATTCCCTTGCAGCGGTATTCCTGAGCTTCTTCGTGCTGAAAGCTTCGGCCAGGGTCCTTTACGGAACTGCCGATGAGTTGATAGAAGCATCTCTTGACGAGGAAAGCAACCTGAACATTAGGAAATTAATAAGCGAAACGGAAGGGGTCATATCCTGCCGCGGACTCAAGACCCGGAGAATCGGGAAAAACATTGCCATTAATGTTTCCATTAACGTTAAAGACTCCCTGAACATCGGGGAAGCAGCCGGAATCTCGAGCAGGGTGGAAGAGCGACTAAAAGCCGCTTATGGGGAAGAAACCTATACCCTGATAAAAGCGGAACCTGACCAGAGCAGGAACTGCCCCTTCAGAAAAACAAGCAGATCCCCCGAAAAGAGTATAGGGAAAAACTTAATATCAAAAAATTAATAATAATTATATTCACCTGTTAAAATAATAAAATAGATATAATCATGGAAAGAAACCGCCATGATAAAAAAGAGATTAAAAAGAAAATAAGAAAAAGTCGGAGCCATAAGGGGAAAATCAGAAGCATGAGCTCCATAAATAGATACATGTTTCCGGAAAGGAACAAAGCTTAATAATCAATCGAAAAGTAAAAAGAAGCATAAGAATAAGCTGACTTCCGGCCTGAAAACCAGCCTGTTAGAAGAGAAAACGTCGGTAATCTGCAAACCAATAATCTGCAAACTAATAATC
>DUKH01000054.1:0-10140 GCA_013329415.1 Methanosarcinaceae archaeon
TAAAAACGGGGAAGGGATCAAAAAAGTACTCATTCATTTTACGGCATTATCTGTTACTGCTTTTTTTGACATGGCCTATAACGCGTACATTCTTTACATAATGAATGGGGGTAAACCCGTAAGCCAGCTCCACATACTGGCAAAACTCTTTCCTTCAATGAGCTATTTGCACTGGGTCTGGACCTTTTCTATCATATCGATTGTGTATATCCTTTTCTTTTCATGCGGGCTTCTGTGCCTGGTGGTGCTCACACTGCGCTCGATAAAGGTCGAGGAGCTGGAGGCTCAATGGGAACAAAATGAGGGAGAGATCCTTTCACTCCATGAAAAAAGAGAGCAGGAATTATCGGAACTCGAAGAGAAAAACACTTTCCTGAAGCAGCTGAAAGCTGAATTCTCAGCCGAGTTCAAAGAAGCTCGTGCCGAAATCCGGGAAAATGCAAAAATCATCATCCGGAAGGAACAAATGCTCCGGTCCGGAGCTGTAAGCGCGGAAATCAGGGAAATGCTCAATCCCGGAATCGAACTCTCATACCCGGAAGAGAGCCCGTTTGAGGGGTACATCAAAAGAGCCGAAAAAATTGAGTATGTGGAAGGTTTACCTGAAGAACTGCTCCGGACAATCAGAGAATACCGGGTCTGCCTGGAAAGCATAGATAAAAAGTTCAGGACTTTCATTCTGGAATATAACAATGCAAAGCGGGAAAGGGATGTTATATTCGAGGCCCTGCAGGAGCTGGAAAATGAGCTGGAGATTTATGAAGAGGAAAGTGAAGGCCTGGAAAAGCAGTTAAAAGGACTGGATGGAACGCTTCCGGTCGCGCTTTTAACTGAAAAAATAAATTATGTTTTAAAAAAGAGTTCGGCGCAAGCAGCCTGAAGTCAAAAGGGACGAAAAAAGCAGGCTGCTTCGAACCCGGGGAGAAACGAAATCTGAAAAACATTTGTCTGAAATATCACTGAAATTTGAAATATCACTAAAGCCTCCCCCTAACAACTACCAGCTCCTCAAAAGAAACCTTTTTCCTTCCTACAATATCCACGGCAAACCCGGGCCCTTCCATCTTTTCCTGCACAGTCTCAACTCCCGTTATCGAAGAGATGAGCACCAGAATTTTCCCTCCGGGTTTGAGGAAATCCTTCACCTCATCAAAAAAGCGGTCCAGGGTCTCCCTTCCACTTACCCCGCCGTCGAAAGCGTAATTAAGCCAGCCGGGGACTTTTTCCTCTTCCGAGGTCGGGAGATACGGGGGGTTGAAAAGAATCAGGTCAAAGCGGGCTTCCGGGTTCCTGGGTTTAATTCCCCTGAAAAGGTCGGTACGGATGACCTCGACCCCGTTTTCCTTAGCACAGCGGGCTGCGTGGGGGTTGATCTCTGTTGCAATTATCCTGACGTTTTCGAGGTTTGCCCGGAGCACGGCAGATACAAAACCACTTCCGGTTCCGACTTCCAGGACGCGCATGCCGGGCTCTGCCTCCTCAAGGGCGGCGTCGGCAAGTAAAAAAGAGTCTTCGGCGGGTTCGTAGACGAGGTCGGTTTCCCCCAGCTTTACCCGGGCATTTTTGTATTCGATTTCCACCATGCGTTCTCAGGTTCAGGTTTCAGCTCGGATTTCAGGTAGGTTTCAGCTCGGATTTCAGGTAGGTTTCAGCTCGGATTTCAGTCGTATTCGGGGTCAGATTTCATATCTGATATCAGGCAGATTTCAGATCAAGGATCATGTTTGCGACTTCCGCGAGTTCCCCGGGGGTCAGGTTTTCGGCCCGTTTGCCCATGAACTCTTCAGGGAGCTGGTTTACGATTTCCTTGACCTCAGGGATTTTGAGGAGGTGATTTGTGTTGAGAATAGAGTTTCGCAATTTCTTTCGCCGCTGGCTGAAGACGGCTGCCACGAACTCCAGGAAAAAGGCCTCATCCCGGACTTCGAAGGGAGTCGGGCGAGGGACCAGTTTGATCACGGCGGAATCGACTTCAGGAACGGGCTGGAAGGCATCTTTCGGGACCTTCATGAGGATTGAGGCATCGGCAAAGTATTGGGTGTCGACCGTGAGGCGGGAGTAATCCTTGCAATTAGGGGGAGAAACCATGCGTTTTGCGAACTCGTACTGGTACATGAGAATGCCCGTTTTGAAGTTCCGGTGCAGGAGCTTGAAAGTGATTTCCGAGGAGATGGAGTAGGGGAGGTTCGAGACGACTTTGTCGAACTCGGGAAAGTCGAGCTTCAGGGCGTCGCTGGGGATGATCTCGATGTTTTCCACGGAATCGAAGCGGTCATGGAGGACTGCTACAAGAGCAGGGTCGAGTTCGATTGCGATAACTTTTTTTGCTTTCCTTGCAAGCCTTTCGGTAAGGTTCCCGATGCCAGCCCCGATCTCGAGTACCGTGTCCTCGGAGGTCAGTTCGGCGGCCTCAACAATCCGGTCGAGGTAACCGGCATCGATCAGGAAGTGCTGGTCGAAGACGCCGCCTTTTATGCGGTATTTCCTTAGAATAGAACGAACCAAAGCTGAAAACTCCTTAATGGATAAATTGAATATGGTAGCTGATGATTGATCGAAATAACGGATAGACTGAACAAGATAGCGGATAATCTGCACGAAATAACGGATTGGCGGAACAAAATCTATCTAAAAAAGGAATAAAAGTGAAGAGGGCCTTCAAAAGATCCCCTCAGGCCGGCCTCTGGCGGCGCGGCGGGGTGGTAAAGAGCCTGTACTTGATAAAGTCGTCTTTGAGTTCTTCTTCAATCCTGTGGCCTATGACCTTGGCAGGGTCGTGGAGACTCGGGATCCTTTCGTGGATGTCCTGGAAACTTTTAAATTCCCCTTTCTTGCGCTCATCGATGATAGACCACATAAGCTTTTTCCCGATCCCTGGAAGGAGTTCGAGCATGTGAAGGCGGGTGGTGATGGAATGAGCTTCATTGAAGAACTTTACGAATCTCTCTTCCTGGTGTCTGACACAGGCTTCAAGGATGTACGGGAGTTCAAGGTTTGCACCGTGGGTCAGGTCGGAGTAGCCAACGCGCTGTTTTACGTGGTCGATAGTATCCCGGTCCCCGGATCCGATGTAGACCCTTGCCTGGATTTCCGGGATCACGCCGTTCTTGGGGACAAGCTCCATCAGGGTGAACTTCTTGTCGCCAACCGCCTGGACCAGAGGTTTTTTCTGGGACAAGGACCTTGCATCCACTGCTTTCCCGTAAGGGAGATAATCAAGCACCCATACGTATTCTTCCCTTTCACCGGAATTCTCCCCGCCTTTCCCTGTCGGCCGAGGACCTGATGAGCGAGAGCCTCTTTCAGGGTGAGGCCTACCTGCCGAACGTCTGTCCGAAAAAGATTTACCAGTAGCATTTCTGCCCGTTTGCGGTCCACCCGACTGTGATTTATCGTCTCTCATCAGCACCCATCCTATCTACAAATTAACCCCGAAACATAATTAACAGGCGGGATACTCCCGGCTATCTATGGTCTCGGGATATTCCCAACTTATCATAACCATGAACAGAATATTCCCCTTACGGAAACATTCCTCTTACGGAATTTCCCTTACTGCATGACCGGGATATTCCCAATTTTTAATGATCGTCTTCCGGGTGGAGAATTCTCCAGCCTTCAGGAAACCTATACAATCCCCCGGCGATGCCAGATTCCCCGGTATTAAAAGATTACCCGAGCTACGCGGATATCCTCCGGTCAGGGGATTCCTTAACCTTCAGGATAATCCCTCAGGTCAAGATGTTCCCGGAGACTTAAATATATTTTCCCAGGTTTCCAGGACTACCCTCATGAATAACAAGATGAAAACTTCTATATAGCTTATTCTATTCTATTTCTCTTGTTCCACTGCCCCTAATTCAGTCCATTGCCTCGGCTACTAACTCGAGTATCTGGTCCAGTTCCTCATTGCTGAGGGTATACTTTTCTTTAGCGTAAACAGCCCTGAGTTCATCCCTGGACTGTGGCATGAGATCTGCAATCCGGACCGCGATAACAGGCTTCATTTTTTCAAGTTCAAGCAGCTTGTTGACCAGTCCCCGGGATTTTACAGAACTGGTTTTTGCAAACACCTCCGCGTGGTGCAGGGCTTTTCGGAACTCGTATGCCACTTCCAGATTTCTCTCTCTGCGCTCGTCCTCAATCTCGGACAGCATTTCCTTGACTTCAGCCAGCGTCAATAACTCTTCATTCAGGACTTCCTTAACTATCATTGGAATACACTCTTGTTGGGCTAGAATTTCAGGTAGTTACCGCTTTTCAGGGCAATCTACTTCGATTTATCTTCTATCCTTCCCCTAATAAGCTACTATTAATTTCCACCTGTTAACTTTTCTTAAGCTTCAACCTGTCGACTAATTCGACCATCCGGAGATAAGTCATTTGTATGTTTGACAAACGATATATAATTATAGATGTATCTGGACATCAAATGTATCTGGAGCTACAATGTATCCGGACATCAAATGTCACCGGACATCAAATGTCTCCATATCTGCAATTATAGATGATTCTGAATAAGCTGAAACCTGATATTTTCAAAAGCAACTCTGGCATATCCCCTCTTTGAAAATATTTATTTGCACATCTCCGTTTCCTATTCTGAAGGCTTCCTACCTTAAAAAGCCACTCAAAGGTTGTGCTATTATATTTTAAACTGCTAAGTAGGGAGCTTAAACGCTACACAAAAATGCTATAGGTAAACGACAGGGGATAAAAGTGGGTTAGGTTATATGAAACCTAACATCTGCACTGTGCTTAATTGTATTTCTGCGGTTTCAGGTGCTGGGGCAAGGACAGAACTTCTTTCATAGCGTTGCCGCTGCGGACCTTGAGCAGATATGCTCTTCCGCGCTGCCCGATAACCTTGCCGGTAGAACCCTGAAACTTGGCATTGGGCATGCCCTTCTGGACACTCGGGTCAATATCGATGTGGACCATCTGCCCTTCTTCGAACTTCTGGATTACCTTGATTACAGGGGAAATTCCTCTCTCACGAATTGTCTTTTTTAACTTGTACCTTGTGCAACGTTTCTCACCGTGGGAATTTGTCATCGCATGTTCCTCCTTTAGAATGCTCGATTAATGTCAATTCTTTCTAATAAGATCTTCTATCTAATAAGATAAATATTATTTAAATAAACCTGCCATACCGGGAAAATTTGGTCGGATGCAGGTCCGATTCAGATGTGTCCCAGATTCAGCCATTGCCTGATACAGATTATATGAGTCTGATTCGGACATCCGGTCTGATTCAGATACTGGTCTGATTCAGATAATGAATCTGACTCGGCTATAAAGCCGGAGTCAGATATAAACTTAATTCAGACATCTGGTCGGGTTCAGATATAAACTTAATTAAGGTATCTGGCCGGGTTCAGATATCGACGTTGATTACGTCAAGCTCTTCCACATGCGCGGGGAATCCTAAAAGCCCACTGAGGCTTGGGTTTGTCCTGCCCTCGTCCCCTGAGACCAGCTCTTTCACGTAGAGCCCGCCTTCGCAGTGCACCGTGATAGAGGCATAGCCGGAATCGGTAAGCTCTTTAAGTTCCATTTCATGCACGCGCCTTTTCCGGACCAGGTCGGCCCGTCGGTGCGCAACACGCGTGGGGGTTTGCTGGGCTATCTCAGTGCCACTTAGAGTTTCAAGGCAGGATTTAAGCTTTTCCTCTGAAACAGGCTCTTTAAATGTAACTTTAAGCTTATAAGCTTTATCCGCCTTTGAGTTCTTCAGGGTTTCGACCATGCCCTTTGCAACGAATTTCAGGTCCCTTACCTCGACTTTTCCTGCTGCCTGCTCGTTGATCTCCGCCATCAGTTTCTCAAGGTCGGCTGAACGTTTTTTTGGGGATTTTGCTTCTACCACAAAGGGCCTTCCGCTCCCGAGCATCAGGGCGTCGATGTCCTCCCTGCCCGAACCATGGAAAGCCGTATCCACCGCCTGGAAAGCTTCCACCACAGGGTCCTTGATCAGTTCGTCCACGGATTCGGGGTACTGCTTGCCCGTAAAATTGCAGATCTCACAGCCTTTTCCCCGACATTTCCGGCAGGGCCAGCGGGTCTGTGGGATGCCGCGGACCATTTTCCGGTACCTGCCGTGGACATAGACAGACCTGACCTGAAGCTCCAGTTCCTCCTTTGTAAGGTCAAGAGTAATTACTATGTCCGGGTTTTGGAAATCAACGTCCTTTCCCACCTTTCCAGAGATCAGCTTCCCGACCTCCCGGTTGACTTCGGTCTTCAGCTGCTCGGCATAAGAGGTTCCTGTCTCGGCCCAGAGGATTTCTTCGTTTTCACTCAGAAGCCCGCTCACCTTCGTGCCCACAAGGAAAGTTGAGTAATCAATGCCTTCAAGCTGCCTGATCGCTTCATCGGCCCAGGTGTCCAGTTTCCGGAACAGGTCAAGGCAGACACAGCACTGCTCGTCCTCGCCTTCGATTCCAAGCGTCTTTCTGGCGTAAGCACTGCATGAAGCAAGTTCCCTGAGAAGAGTGTCGTCGTTTTCACTTTTATAGACACGGTCCCCTTCAAGGGCAAGGGTCAGCTTAACGGCCTGGCCCCGCTCCATATTGCTGAGGCCTGTGGATAATTTTGCAAACTGGCGGCCCATACAGTGGTCACAGACAGGGCCTTCCTGAAGTATCTTTTTTGAAATTTCCAGTACATCCATTTGGTTTCACTTTCTTGAGAGCTCTTTCGGGGTAGCAGGGAAATGAGTAACACGATAAATGATTGAAAGATGATTGGTAAATGATTGAAGATTGATGAGCGATTAATGAATGATTGGTGAATAGGTAGAATTATAGATAAAGGATAAATATCCAGGTAAGCGTTTATCCTGATACAGGGAACTGTGATATAACGTTTTTTATCCGGCTTCCGAAAAGACAGGCTTTATGGGAGTTCTCATTCCCGGGACCCGCCTGCCTCAGTTTCAGCCCTTAAGCTAAAATTTTGGGTTCAACCCAATCGGCTGCAACTTAATTTTCAACCCTGTCGGCTGCACATTTGCTCTCAACGACAGGCTCTACTTCAGGTTCCAGCCTGTCAAGTTCGTTGTGAATAAGGGTTATGCAGTGGTTGGAGTGCAGGGAAATAGGGCCCACGGAGATAATTTTCGCTCCGGCCCCAAGGATTTCTTCTTCCTCTTCTTCAGTGACCCCGGTGTGATCCCCGAGGATAAAGACAGGATCCGTAATTTCCCGGGCAACTTCCCTTATATCTGCCCCGTCTTCCCGGAGGTAGAGCAGGGTGCGCCCCTTAAACTGTTCCAGCAAGGATTTCAGGTCACCCCTGCGGACCCAGACGCCCGGTGTGGACCGGACCTCATACTCAGAAGCCTCCTTTTTGAGGGCTTTCTGGATTAAAGAGCCGCTGCTGCGCTCGTCCGGGTTCAGGTACCTCAGGGTCATGCCGTCAAAGCGCACGATTTTCCCGGGATCGGGTTCCCCGAGGAGGAGCAGGTGTACATTTACGTCTCTTCGCATCCCGAAAGAGAGAAAGAGGGCAGAACTCACACAACGGCAGAGGATGTCCATCCGACCCGCCGACCCCGGAAGGTCGTTTAAGGGAAAATCTCCGCTTGTCATTGCCTTGTGCCCTATGATAACGATATCGCGCATGGAGGCACTATATTTACGTAAGGGATATAAAAGATGTATGCATGTTCACTGGCATAGCCCGGATAAGGTCATACTGGAAAAAATAAATAAGACTGGAAAAAAATCAGACTGGAAAAAAAATCAGACTGGATGAATAAAACACACAGAGAAAACAGTTATAATAATTAAAAAAATCAAGATCCAGAAAGGGATAAGGATGAAGATACTCGCAATTTCCGACCCCCACGGGGACTATTCGAAAATGAAGGCAATCATGGAACGGGCAGGAGACTTCGACCTTGCAGTTATCGTAGGAGACCTGACCAATTTCGGCCCCGATGAGAAGGTCGAGGAACTCATGGAACTGTTCGATAAACCCGTGCTTGCAATTCCAGGGAACTGTGACCAGAAGAGCATTCTGGAAGCCCTGGACGCCTCGAAGGCGACCAACCTCCACGGAAAAGCCGAACAGATCGGGAAAATCCGATTCATCGGACTCGGAGGCTCGAACCCCACCCCCTTCAACACCCCCTTCGAAATTCCGGAAGAAGAAATCGAAAGCACCCTTGAAGGAATGGTCTGCTCGGCGGAAGCCGTCGGGAACTGCGGGCCAATCGTGCTCCTGACCCACGCCCCACCTCAGGGGACCTGCGATGAGATCCCTTGCGGGCACGTGGGCAGTACTGCCATCCGGAAGTTCCTGGATAGGGTGGACCTTATAGTCTGCGGGCATATCCATGAAGCCAGAGGTATGGAAAAGGTCGGAAAAACCACAGTGGTAAACCCAGGGGAAGCCTGTAAAGGTTCCTGCGCCCTGATAACCATTGAGGAAGCCGAAGAGGACAAACCCATCGAAGTCGAGCTTATAGAAGTCTGAACCTGCTTCAATCCCGAATCCCTGACCCCTGTTTTGCCGGAATTTCGGCCGGGCTTTCAGGGAGACTTTTTATCTCTTATTTATCTCCTTTTTCTTTCTATATTTCCCCCTTTATCCCTTGCGGAAATATCCAGAAAGGGAATGTTTAAAATAAATTAAATTCCAAATTTGACATATGGAATTTTCTGAGGTTGAACGACGGACGTAATCCGGGAATTTGGGTTTGATCCGGTTTTCATCGATTTCCTTCAAAAATTGGCCATAGCCTTCCTTATAGGGATACTGATCGGGATCGAAAGGGAACACCGCAGCCAGACTCACGAGATCTTTGCAGGAGTAAGGACCTACAGTATAACCTGCATTACAGGGATGCTTACCGCTCTCCTGACAGCCTCGACGGGATCAGGAATCGTGTACATAGCTGCGCTTTTCTTTGCGGCGGTCTGCTGCATAATCACCTACACCAAAATCACCATTTACCAGAGGATAGGCGTGACCAGTCCCCTCACCCTTTTCTTCATTTTCATCCAGGGGGTGCTTGTAGGATACGGGTACGGCCTCTTTGCAATCGTTTCCGCAGTTGTGGTAAGCTTCCTCCTGATACAGAAAAAGCCCCTTCACGAGTTTGCCGGGAACCTGACAAGGGAGGAACTCCTGAACGCCATGCAGTTCCTGGCCGTAGCTTTTATCCTTTATCCCGTGATGCCTGAAAAAAAGATTTTCGGGCTTGTAGACCTGAAAACCGCAATCCTGATCGTTGTCCTGGTATCCCTGATAAGTTTCCTGAGCTACGTGCTCCTGAGAAAATTCGGGGCAAAAAAAGGGCTCTGTTATTCCGGTTTCCTCGGAGGCTTCGTGAACAGTGAAGCTACCACCGGAGCCCTTGCCGGGATCTCAAAAAAAAGTTCCGGGATGGCAGAACCCGTACTTGTCGGAATATTGCTCTGCAACACCTCAATGCTTATCCGGAACCTGGTAGTGGCGTTCATAGTTGACCCGAGCGGGAAGACAACCCTTTTAATGTTACCGCCCCAGCTTGCAGTAATCCTCCTCTCGGCCCTCTTTGTGCTCAGGAAGAACAAAAATCTCTGTCCCATCGGCACGGAAACCCTTGAGATCAAGTCTCCTTTTTCCCTTGTCCCTGCTTTTAAATTCGGAGCCGCTTTCACCCTGATCCTTATCATAGGTAGCACCGCCAATGAAGTGGCAGGCACTGCCGGGATCTACGCCACCGCCCTCGGAGCTTTTGTCAGCAGCTCGGGAGTCATCGTGTCCATCACCCTGCTTGCCGTAAGCGGGAACATCTCCTACATGACCGCTGCAAACACTGCCGTGCTGGCAAGCCTTATCAGCACGATAAACAAGATCCTGCTCAGCAAGATATCCGGCTCAAATGAACTGTATTCCATTTCAAAGACAGTTTTCGGGCTGATAACCCTGACAGGAGTTGCCGCGCTGTTCTTATGGAGTTATGTAAGCGGCATGTGAAAAGTAGAAAAGAGGGCTAAAAATCCAGTTCGGGAAGGAAAAATCCGGAATTACACCATGAAATATCTTTTATGTACTCGAATTATGTACATTAAGCATATTTATGTGTAAGAGCATTTCAAATGCACTTACATAACTTATATCATACTTTATACCAGACCTTATACCAGA
>DUKH01000054.1:10497-11742 GCA_013329415.1 Methanosarcinaceae archaeon
AGACCTTATACCAGACCTTATATCATACACCAATCTCAAGAAAAGAAAAGGTCGGTTGAAATACGAATAATCAAAGCAACCTTAAAACCTGAAAATTCATTCAGGCAAACTCAAAACAAATAGAAACAGAAAAGACACAAAATTCCGGATAAGAGTCAAGCTCCCGGAATTTCCATATAAAAGAGACTTGGGGAATGTATTGATGAAAGCAAAGATCATTGTTTTGCTCCTCGTATTAAGCGCCGTGCTCCTTTCAGGGTGTGTGGGAGACGAACAACCCGTTGAGGAACCGGAAGAAATCCCTGAAGAGAACCTGACTACTGAAGAGGAAGTTGCACCGGAAGAAGTTCCTGAAGAGGAAATGGTTCCTGAAGAAGGAGAAGAAGAAGTAACACCAGAAGAAAACGAAACTTCTGAAGAGGAAGTAACACCAGAAGAAGTTCCTGAAGAGGAAGTGACTTCCGAGGGGCCGACAATCATAAGTCCTGAGACCAGTGTAAAAACTTACACAATAAGAATAGATAACTTCAGAGCAACTCCTACAAGCCTTGAGATCAAGAAAGGAGATATCGTTGCCTGGCGAAACTTGCAGGATAGAATCTTCACCCTGGTAAGCGAAGAAGGACTTTTTGAAAATACAAACCTGGTACCCAAGCGCAGTTTTGTCTATACTTTCAACGAAACCGGCGCCTATAACTTCAGCGTCCTCGGGCAGGGCAGGATGGATGTTACCATAACCGTAGAAGAGCCCTGAAAAGGAAACAGCTCTCCGGAATATTTTCCCGATCCCGAAAAACATTACTTTTAACCGGAAACGCAGGAAATATATTCCAGCCACCTAACTGAAATTCAACCGGAAGGGAAAAATCCTCTTCCAAAAAATTCTTTTTTTGATTATCCCGGACTACTCCCACATCTATTTTCAAATATGAGATGCCCGGTTCCATTGTCCGGACCAGAATATCTGGCAATTTCTTGATCTCATTTGAAATATATTCACGAAAATGTTATTATTTATAAAAGGCTTATATTAAAAGGGAGTAAATGAAAGGGACTGCCAGAGGAAGGGGATGTGATTAAATTAGATAATGGGATCAAAACAACTTGATAAAGATTCCAAAACTGATGTACGATTCCTTTCAAATCTCCAATGAAAAACTTTCAGGATATCAAACTAACAACCTTTCGGGCTCCCTCAACGGGAATAAGTCAGGTTTCCTCAACGGGAATACTTTGAATTCCCCG
>DUKH01000054.1:12067-20656 GCA_013329415.1 Methanosarcinaceae archaeon
CTTTGAATTCCCCGGCGGGAATCCTTCGGATTCCCTGTCCAAAAGAGCCGGAAAAAATCAATCCGGATGCGTAATCCCGGTTTGTTCGGGCAGCTATGGGTAAAAATGACCATTACTGTAAAATACGATATCAAAGAATAGCATTGCAGATGACCCTTAAAACCATAATGGAAGGCACGACAGAGGTTTCAGTCCCTGTCCCGCCTCAGGATGCGGCCTTCCCTCCCTCTGCGGCACCGGTATTTTATAACCCGGAGATGGAACTCAACCGCGACATCAATGTTGCAGCAACTGCAGCTTTCGTGGACAGACTGCTCGGGAAGAGGGATATGCAAAGGGAAGAGGTCCGTTACGTGGATGCCTTTTCCGCATCTGGAATCAGGGGGCTCCGGGTCGCGGGGGAAGTAGGGATCCACGCCACCCTGAACGACTGGAGTCAGGAGGCATTTGAGCTCATTCAGCAGAACATCAAACTCAACGGGCTGGAGGAAAAAGCAGAGGGATGCCGGAAGAATGCAAACGTACTGCTCCACGAGCAGAGATTCCACATCGTGGACATCGACCCCTTCGGGACCCCCTCTCCCTTTCTGGACGCGGCTTCCTCATCGGTCATGAACCTGCTTTCGGTTACGGCAACTGATACCGCTCCCCTTTGCGGAGCCCATCTGAATTCGGGAATCAGGAAATATGCAGCCGTGCCCCTTAACACGGAATTCCACAGTGAGATGGGGATGCGGGTCCTGCTCGGGGCCTGTGCCCGGGAACTTGCAAAACACGAAAAATCAATGGATCCCCTGCTCTCCCATGTAACCCGGCACTACGTCCGCAGTTACCTTGAAGTGCGCCAGGGAGCAAAACAGGCGGACAGGACCCTTAAATCCGTAGGCTTCCTCGCACACTGCCCTAAATGCGGTTTCAGGCAACCTGTGCAAGGACTGGCCGTGCACATCGACCGGGAATGCCCTGTCTGCGGGGCCGGCACGAATATTGCAGGTCCGCTCTGGCTCGGCACCTTAAGGGAACCTGCATTTTGCAACGAGGTTCTTGCCGAAATGGAAAAGCGCCCTCTCGGGACAAAAGAAAAAGCCATGAAGATAATCAGCTTCTGCAGGGACGAACTCGACATACCCATGTTCTACGACCAGCACGTAATCTGCAAGGAACTGGGAGTTTCGGCTACAGGCATCGAAGGCTTTCTCGAAGCCCTGAGAGCAAACGGGTTTGAAGCCTCACGCACCCATTTCAGCGGAACTTCATTCAAGACAGACGCGCAGATAACGGAAATTAAGGAAATAATCCGTTCCCTGTAAAAAGCCCCAGAAACTCAAAGCATCCCGGAAGCCTGAAATCCTCAGAAAAGTTCAAAAATCTCAAAAGTCTCAGGGAACTAAAAAATCTCAAAATCCAAAGAAAGCTGAAGTTCAGAGAAAAAATCGGAAAAGATAAAATCAAAAAGAAGTTTTAAGATGAAAACTGTCTAAAAATCATACAAAATATATTGAATGATGAAAAATATTTGGATCTTTAAGATCCAGAGGCAACCCGCCATAAGGCACTCCAATGTGATATTATGTCCGACGATGATGCAGAAAAATTGTTTTTGCAGGAAAAACCCACTCTTGCACTGCTTATTATAGGCTCGATGGAAAAGACCTACGCCTCCGTGATTTCAAAAGAGATAGATTCCACTTTTGCCCATACCACGAGGATCCTCACCAAAATGGAACAGTGCGGACTTATCAGATTCACATTCGAGGGGCGGATCAAATTTGTTGAACTTACGGAATACGGAAAGGATGTCGAAATCGCCCTCAATGAGTTTCGGAATGTCATCCGGGAAGCAGCCCCCCCGGAAGAAGCCGAAGCAGCCGGAGAAGCGGCAGCCACGGGAACAGGGGGAGAAAGCCCCGGATCTGCGGCTGGAAAAGTGACAGAAAAAGCAGGGGAAGCCGAGAAAATAAAGGAGCTCGACCCGATAAATAAGGAAATCCGTGAGAAAATCAGGAACCTCAAGGAAAAGATCGAGAGCATCTACCGGGAAGCTCTGGAACAGGGAGACAGCAGGGATATGATTTCCCGAAAACTGGGGCCATACAGCCGGGACATCAAAAAACTCAGGAACATGATTGAAACAGCTGAAAGCCCCATTGATGAAATTGTTGCGGAATCCCTGGAAGAAAGTTCCAGCCTCCTTGACTCTTACCTTAAACGTTGATTACCAGATATGAGTTCGGTGAACGTATGATACCTTTAAACATAGGTACCTTAAATATAGGTACCTTAAAAGTGGGTACCTTAAAAGTGGGTACCTTAAAAGCAGTTTTTAAAACATAAGTACCTTAAACGTAGATACTTTAAACGTATGATACCTTAAACATTGAGATCCACATCATAAATTAATAAAAGCCCCGAAGGTTGAAACTTAACTTCACAAACGGCACCCAGCTTTAACATTGGAATACATTGCACTTTTGGTACCCGCCTTATACGTTTATATCCAGCTTTAGCATTCATACTCTCCTTAAAATCGGGAACCATTTTCATTTGACTCAAAGGAATTTAAAATTCAAAGTTGATACGGCAGGAAGAACATGAAAAAAGTAGTCATACTGCAACCCATATATGGAAACCGGGAAAGGGCAATTAATTCCCTTAAGGCCCTTATTGAAAACGAATTGAAAGAACTTGAAGTGAAGTTTGAAATATCAGTTGCCTCTGACCAGTGGACGGAGATAAGCCTTGAAGGGGAAGACGAAGATGTTTCCAGAAACTTCCTGGTTTCGAAATACGGAACCCCTGCCAATAAAGCCGAACCTGGTAAAGTATACAGGGGTTTTATCCTGGCCGTCGAGGACGATTTAATCGTGGTCAACATCGGCGTCCCGGTGAGGGTCGAAGCCAGGGAGCTAAAGGCCCTGGGCAGCGGGAAAGCAAAACAACTTGCTGCAAGGTTCGGGCTGATTCCCCACCTTCCGGCAGAAATCGAAATCATTGAAAGCAAAGGCAGCCGTACCAGGGCAAGGTTCAGCAAGCAGCAGCTTGACCTCTGGTGGGAGTGGAAAAAGGCAGGCACGGACAGGGTAACCATAAATGCTGCCACCCGTTCGGAGATAAAAAGCGCAATCAAAAAGACCGGACACGGCAAGGACATTTACGAGATCGAACGCCTGGGGCTCATGGAACACGCAATCGTCTGCCGGGAAAAGACAGACGGGCCGGGGATCGTAGCCGCAATAGGCCCGCTCCTGAAATCGGAAATGGGAGTCGTGATAAGAAGCGCCGATTGATCGGCATCCTAACAGCCCCGAAATATTAATACTTATTTATCCAGAAGACGGAAGGCTGGAGGAAAGATTAAAAGAGAATTATATAAATGGCGTTTAAAAATAAGAGGATGTTATAAAGGAATTTTCAGAAAATAATTTTGACTGGGACCCAGGACCGTACTTCGCTGTTGTAAGCGAGAATCTTAATAAGGATACTGCAATCAGCGATCTCAATAAGGAAACATAACCGGGATTCTGTAATGGAAACGTCATCATCGGTCTTATCAGGAGCCTTAGTCAGGGCATCATAATCTCGAACATGCAGTGTCCGTGCCCGGTCCCATAGCATTCTTTTTCCCGGACCCGGAATTCCCTGCCCAGCTTTCCGCAGAGGACGCCTTCGATGAGGCCTTCGCTCAGGGCACAGAAAGGCTTCCCGATAACGGGCATCGACTCGGCCTTGAAAGGGTCTTCAATGAGGAGGGAAAGAGGTTCGGTTTTGAGCATGGAAAGCCTTCCGTTTCCCCCGGATTCCAGGAAGTATCCGATTTCTTCCAGGAGCCCTTCGAGGGTTTCGGACTCAAAAGCGGATGAAAGGTGGACACCGATGTCGCATCCGATCTTTTTTACAATAGGAACATTATCAATCCCGTAGGCTTCGAACCCGAAGCGCAAAGCATGGTAGACGGATTCCATAAAGGAAAAACGGTCTTTTTTCCCGTTTCTGCCAACCTTTTCCAGCAGACTGTTATAGTGTTCATGGACAGGTTTCTGGGAGCAGCCCATGTAATGGGAGGTGAGGGAATAGATTTTCCGGCGGCGGTCGGCAGGGTCAGCCATTTCCTCTACGAGTTCGGTGGTCCTGAGGTTGTTGAGGTGTACGGAAATTGTGGACTTTGCCTTTGCCGTGTATTTAACAATTTCATCAAATGACCTCGAATCTTCCCTGAGGAGATTGAGAATTTGCAACTTTACCGGACTGTCCACCGCAACAAGCCCGGAGTCCGTGTAAAAAAATTCTGTTTTATTCTCAAGCCTTCCCATAATATCTTTATATAAGTTGTTTTTTGGATATATAAAACGTTCGCAGGGTTGCGAATAATCGATTTTAATATATAAATACGAAGTTATAAATTATGAAGCTTCAGACCCCCTTCCGAAGAAAGCTCCACCCCCGGATCGGATGAATCCCCCGGCAAAAAAATAAAAATACCAGCCTCTCCAATTAACAGATAGCAGGAAAAAATCGGGGGGAAAACATGGGGTTAATCAACCGAATGGAAACGGTCTTCAAGTCGAAAATGAACAAAGTGCTAAACAGGATGGAAGATCCCAGGGAAACACTGGACTATTCCTATGAAAAACAGCTTGAAATGCTTCAGAATGTAAAAAGAGGAGTTGCCGAGGTGACCACCTCAAAAAAACGCCTCCAGCTCCAGCGGGCAAAACTGATGCAGAGCGTGGGCAAACTTGACTCCCAGGCAAAAGACGCTGTAGCAGCTGACAGGGAAGACCTGGCAAGGATGGCCCTTGAACGGAAAGCCGCCCTCATGCAGCAGGTAGAGGGCATTGACACGGAAATATCCGAGCTTGAGAAACAGGAAGAAAAGCTCATTGCCTCCGAAAAGCGCCTCTCCACCAAGGTCGAGATCTTCAGGACCCGGAAAGAGTCCATAAAAGCCGGGTACTCGGCAGCCGAAGCCCAGGTCCGGATCAACGAGTCCGTGACCGGGATCAGCGAAGAGATGGCGGACGTGGGGCTTGCAATCGAGCGGGCCGAAAACAAGACAGAAGAAATGAAAGCCCGGGCCGAGGCCATCGACGAGCTCATGGAAGTCGGAACCCTGGAAGACCTTACAGGCCCTCAGGACGATATCGAAAGGGAACTTGCAAAAATCAGTGCCCAGACAAGTATTGAGTCCGAACTCGCCAGGCTCAAAGCCGAAGCAGGCAAAGAACCCGAAAAACCCGAAAGCAAAGAAGCAGGCAAGGGGGCAGAGAAATGATAATCAGGATTATGGGCGAAGGCCAGTTCCGGGTGCCTGCTGCCCTCTTTGACGAACTTAACGGGATGGACGACCGAATCGTGGACTTTGTGGCCGAAGGGAAAGCAGGGGAGTTCAAAAAAGAACTTGCAAAGCTGGTAGCCGTTATCAGGACAAAAGGAACCGAAGTAGCAGCTGAAGAAATTCTGGAATCGGACATCATCGTGCCCCCCGAAGACCTCAGCCTTGAAGAAGCAAAAGACGTGTTTACGGGGACCGGGATTTTCGAGGATTGAACAACTTCCACTTCTGCTGTGGCTTTCAGGGGTATGGTCCTCAGAGGTACAGCCCTTCGAATTGCAACCCTCAAGGTACAGCCCTTCGAATTGCAACCCTCAAGGTACAGCCCTTAGAGGTACAGCCCTTAGAGGTACAGCTTCCAGAATACATTAGATAAGATTCATCACAGGAGCGGTTGCCAATGACATGTGGGCAACTGTTAATGAAGTGGAAGCAACTTTTAAAATTAAGCTGCTGCCCCCCAGAAATCGGAACAAAGAGAGATAGAAAGAGAGATAGAAATAAAAATAGAGAAAGAGAAAATTAGCAGGTTTCAGGAGCCCACATTCAACGCACAACAATTACCGGAACTTTTGAGTGCCGGGTAACATTATCTGCCACACTGCCGATAAGGAACCTTTTGATCCCTGTCAAGCCCTGTGTGCCCATTACTATCAGGTCGATACCATTTTTCTCTGCATAGCCAAGGATTTCTTCAGCCGGGCTGCCTTTCAGCAATACCAGCTCCACCTTGACTTCAGCTCCTTTTCCGGCTTTTTCAACATATGCAGTCGCAAGTTGCCCTCTATCAGTAAGATATTCCTCAAAAGGTTCGGCCCAACCCATGACCTTCCCCGAAACTTTTGCATGCTCATCGGAAACGACGTACACAGCGTACACTTCAGCACCGCTTACCTTCGCAATATCTATTCCATGAGAAACAGCTCTTCTGGCGTTTTCCGAACCATCAGTTGCAATCAGGATTTTTTTGAAAAGATTTCCCATTGTATATCAACTCCCCTTAGCACTGTAATATAAAATATGTATTATTACTATTAAAATTTCATCCCGGAGGGTCTGATTTCTGCAATAAAGGGCTCAAACAATTGACACATATAACATTGAGACACATGTAAAATAACATTGAGACACATGTAAAATTAATACATAAAAACAGTGCCGGAAAACTACGAATTGAATTGAAGTTTAGGCAAGAAATATATTCATTCGGGGACAAGTGAAGGTCAATAAAGGAGAATGACATGAATTCCAGATTCCTGACAAAATTGTTTGCATTAGCTTTGATTTTAGTCCTGCTATCCTTCAGCGGTTGCGTTGATAACAATGAGGATGACCGGACACCGGAAAATGAGAGTATAGGACAGAGCGAAGCTTTCGTATACGGAACTGCTTCCGTGGAAGAAGTGCAGGTAGAGATGAAAAAGACGGTAATCCCACCCGAAATAAGCATCTCCGTAAAAGGTAACCTGCCCGACGGCTGCACCGGGATTGACCGGAAGAACATCACGATGGAAAAGGAAAACGGAAACATCACAATCGGTATACCCACAATAAGGCCTGCTGATGCGGTCTATACCGAAGCCCTGGTGCCTTTCGAAGAAAAGATCCCGCTTGATGTTGAAGGCTTTGAGGTCGGCAACTATACGGTATCCGTAAACGGGGCCGAAACAAGCTTTGAACTTACTGCTTACGACATCGTGGCCCCGGGCGAAACCTACACTCCCGGAAAAGCGGCTGTCGAGGACGTAACGGTCATAATGACAAGGTCCATTCCCCCGCAGGTAAGGGCAGTGGTCTCCGGGATGCTTGCCGGAAACTGTGAAAGGATCGATGTAGGGAACATATCAATCGAAAGGCAGGACCGGGTAATTCTCGTGGAGCTTCCAACCCTGAGCCGGGAAAACGCTCCCTGTACCATGAACCTGGTACCCTTTACGGAGTACATCCCTATCAACATCGAAGGCCTTGAACCGGGAGAATACACGGTCTCGGTAAACGGGGTAAACAACACCTTTGTCCTGGGTGATTACGGAATTCCTTCCTTGCCTTCAGAGCCATCCGAGCCATCCGAACTATCTGAGCCCTCAGAGAATGCTTCAGGTGAAGATATGGAAACTTACGGGCTTATCGAAGGAAACATCCTCTTTGAAGACCTTGACGAAACGATCGAAGACGTTACTGTTTACATCCGGCTTGATGACGTAAGTCTTGCGGATGCCCGATCCACAGTGATCTCGGAGACCGTTATTGAAAATGTGTCGGTGAGCCCGGAAGAAAATAAAGTTCCTTTCACCCTTGGCTTCCCGGAACTTGTGGCAAACAGGACGTATTCACTCTATGTCCATGTAGATGTTAACGGAGACGGGAAAGTCTCAAAGGGAGACTACGTAACCACGATGCACAACGGTGTACCCACCGACCAGGACATGGTAAATATGGACGTAACGGTTGAACGCGTATAAGCACCAAAAAACCGATCGAAAACCGTCGGGAACTAAGGAAAAGGAAATTTCAGGATTTGAAAGGTCAAAAAGGAACTAAGGAGAAGGAAATTTCAGGATGTGGAAAATTAGAAGGGAATTCCCCACAGAGGATACCATTTTTCCACATCTTTTTCAATGGGGAGTTCCCGTTCCATCCCTGTTCTGAGCCTGAATTCCATTGGAGTATCCCTTTTCTTTCCCGCAAGCGGCACAAAAGGATAATAACTGCCCTGCTTGAAATTGTAGATCCAGTAAACCACTTTTTTGCCGGTATGCCTCCCGGCTTCCGGACCTTCGACCTTACCTTCACCCTCACTCTCACCCTCAAAACGGTAGATTGCACAGAGAAGCTGCTTCCCAAACCCGTGTTCCTCAAGGGTCTGGCTTACCAGGTGGATGTTTGCGACCAGGTCTTCGAAGTCAGGGTCTTTGAAAATTGCCCAGAGAAAATTGTATTCGTCTTTTTCAAGCCGGAATTCGGTCCCGGTTTCTTTTGCGCCGTATTCCAGAAGTTCCTCAATCTCTTTCCGGGCGCTGGTGTAGGCGGAAGCTTCGATGGGCTTAAAGCAGATACCTGCCTTTCCGGACGGCTCCAGGCCCATACTGGTTTCCAGGGTGATGCTGGCCGTGGAGATCGCAAAAAGCTTGTCAGGCCGTGATTTAGGAAGGCTGCTCCTACCAAGGACGACATCCACGAAATCCCTTAGCCCCATTTTAGTTCAACTCTCCCATCTTCCACGCCTTCTTCATCTCCTCCTCCCCTTATATTCCACC
>DUKH01000136.1 GCA_013329415.1 Methanosarcinaceae archaeon
CTTCATAAGTCCACACATTAATTGTAAATACCCAATGTGGCGGAAGCACTGGCAGTCCACAGGGCACTGCCTTCATAGCTATCTGGAACTTTTTTGAGGCCAGTTCTGCAGTTTCCCCACTGAGTCCGTCTATACTCTCATTTGCCATTTCTTTCAGTTCATCATCAATCTGCTCGAAGCACTTGTCGATCAAGACACCTTTATTGACTGTTATGTCGCAGATTCCGTTGGCAACCCCGATTCGGACGTCAGTGTCTACCCTGTTAAGGGCGGCATCCAGCTCTTCGGCTTCGATTGGGGGGTTTGAGTTTTTGATTTCGGTTTTTATGAGGGTGGAGATTTCGGCCGAGAGGTTGCCATTTGAGGATTTTTCTATTACTTCGTCTGTGGAGAGACTTTCGAGGTATTGCGAGGTGATAAGCTTGACTTTATCTTCTTCGATCAGGTCCGAGATGACTGGGTTTGCGCTCACTTCAGCTGCAATTTCTTCAATTACGTTGCTTTTCAGTTCCGTTGTGTAGGTGCGCTTCAGGTTGTAAATTTCAATATCAAGGGCTGCGCTGTCCAGGGCTACCCCCTGTTCGCTGAGGTTCTCTTCAAGGAGGAGGATCTCTTCGTTCAGGACGGCGATACTCTGGCTGATCTGCTGGGCGGTTTCGGTTTTTACGTATTCCGTGCTCGAACCTATGGCGTTGGCTATTTCTTCGGAGATTCCGGTGGTGAATATGCAGGTATTCCGGACACCCAGAGGGTAAATAGTCCTCCCTCTTGGGTCTGTCAGTTCATATTCCCCCTTCAAATCAAAGTCCGGATCGTGGTAGAGGTAGTTGGGTTTCTGATCCACGATCAGGGTCATGTTTTCGGTCCAGTTGTACTTGCTCTCGGGCTGGCCGGTGACGGTCATGGTGCTGATGATGCCCATCTCTTTTCCCAGGGCTGATGTAGCCCTTTCCATTGCAGGATTATCGAAAAGGGTCAGGGGGCCGGAACTGACACTTTCCAGCATGCTGGTATCCAGGCCTTTTTTCTCGAGCATGTCAATGACGTAGGAGTCAAGTTCAGCGTCTAGTTTTAATTTCCTTTGATTTGTGAATGAGTCTTTCTGAAATCAGGCTGCCATGAGAAATAATTAGTTGCGAGATGCAGCTAAAGCTACTGCCAGGAAGGTTCCGAAGGTCGTGAAGGCTGGAGTTGATTCCGAGGAGGTTTTAGGTTCCGAGGATGAAGATTCTTGGGAAGGTATTTTGCCTTCGTAATATTCGGTGGAGATTGTGCAGTAGGCTACAGTGAATCCACTATTTAGTACAGGTTCAGGATTGCCTTTTTCAACCAATGCGTAATGAAAATTTATTGGTAGAGATCCGCCTGCCCACCCTTCAGTGGGCTTAACCGTCCATTCAAAAATGTGAGATTCATTGGGTTTTACAATAATACTTGAATATTGATTCATCTGAGACGGACCTTCTACAACTTCAAAATTGCCATTTCCTATCTCTGATAGTTGCCCAGATACTTTGTACTCTTTGTATACTGTTACGTTTGCTTTTATGTTGAAAGGTTCTCCAATTTTTAGAGTCGGTGTTGCAATTTCTTCTCCCGGCAATATTTCATCATTATAATATACGTCAATCTTTCCATGAGGGCTTGTTGCGGTAACATTGCTTTGTAAAAATAGGAAGCTAATGATTATCGCAAATATTATGTTTCTTGTTTTCATAATTACTCTCCATATTTTGACGTAAGGTTTTCGTACCCAATTGATTGTTCGCAAGAGCTACCTTCTTTGTCTCCAACTCCTTTTACTCCTGGTCCCACAATCGTAGTCGCATATCCCCTAAACTTAAAATTAATGGGTATGTTAGTTCCTAGCTTTAGATTATATCCATATTCATCAGTTTTTATCGGATCATAAATTTCTACGTATTTCCTCACATACCTTTGTCCTTTATGGCCAAAGTAAGGTTCTGGAATCACTTCATTATCGTTATCGGTAACAGTGAATCCTTCATATTCTCCAATTACATCATAAGTCCACACATTAATCGTGAACACCCAGTGTGGGGGCAGTACAGGCAGCCCGCAAGGCACTGCTTTCATAGCTGTCTGGAACCTTTTTGAGACCAGTTCCGCAGTTTCCCCACTAAGCCCATCTAAACTCTCATTTGCCATTTCTTTCAGTTCGTCGTCAATCTGCTCGAAGCACTCGTCTATCAAGACGCCTTTGTTGACTGTTATGTCGCAGATTCCGTTAGCTACCCCGATTCGGACGTCTGTGTCTACCCTGTTAAGGGCGGCATCCAGCTCTTCGGCTTCGATTGGGGGGTTTGAGTTTTTGATTTCAGTTTTTATGAGGGTGGAGATTTCGTCTGAGAGTTCGTTGTTTGAGGATTTTGTTATTATTTCGTCTGTGGAGAGGCTTTCGAGGTATTGGGAGGTGATAAGTTTGACTTTGTCTTCTTCGATCAGGTCCGAGATTACGGGGTTTGCGCTCACTTCGGCTGCAATTTCTTCGATTACGTTGCTTTTTAGATCAGTTGTGTAGGTGCGCTTCAGGTTGTAAATTTCAATATCAAGGGCTGTGCTGTCCAGGGCTACCCCCTGTTCGCTGAGGTTCTCTTCAAGGAGGAGGATCTCTTCGTTCAGGACGGCGATACTCTGGCTGATCTGCTGGGCGGTTTCGGTTTTTACATATTCAGTGCTCGAACCTATGGCGTCGGCTATTTCTTCGGAGATTCCGGTAGTGAAGATGCAGGTATTTCGGACACCCAGGGGGTAGATTGTTCTCCCGGTCATCTCGTCGGCCCATTCGTACTCCATCTTCAAATCAAAGTCCGGGTCGTGGTAGAGATAGTTGGGTTTCTGGTCCACGATCAGGGTCATGTTTTCGGTCCAGTTGTACTTGCTTTCGGGCTGACCGGTGACTTCCATGGTGCTGATAATGCCCATGTCTTTTCCCAGGGCTGATGCAGCCCTTTCCATTGCAGGGTTATCGAAAAGGGTCAGGGGGCCGGAACTAACACTTTCCAGCATACTGGTATCCAGGCCTTTTTTCTCGAGTATGTCGATGACGTAGGAGTCAAGTTCGGTGTCGAGTTTTTCGTTTTTCTGCTCGATATCCAGGATGAGTTTGTTGTAGGCTTCGTTTCTTGCAATGTAGCGGGCAGAGTCGCTGGAAGTGTACATTGAGCCGGAAGCTGTGAGGTGCCGATCCTTATTTACATAGCTTTCCCGCTTCGATTCCAGGTCTAAAATGAGCTTTTCGGCGGTTTCTACCTGCAGGTCGGTGGGGTCCTGGCCCGGGTTTTCGAGGAGGGAATAGCTGAAGGTGGGATTGTCCTGTTCGATTGAGTCAAGCATCCTGAGGACTTCTTCTGCCATCAGTTTGTGGAGCCAGGGTGGGATGTCACAGGAAACGGCGTGAGGCGGCAAGGGTTTCTCGTTGGTGTAAACCCAGAAATCACGCTCTATTGCCAGGAGGTCCACATGCTCTGCCCGGTATTTGTCGGCGGCATCCGAGCAGCAGGGGTCAAACCTTTCAGCGCCTTCAATGGCAACGGTTGTTTCCCTGTATTCCCTTTCCGTCGGGTCCGTGTAGGTGGAAAGGCCGGTGTAGCCGCCGGTCGGGGGGAGTTTGTGGAAGATGATCGTCAGGTTCTCTGATTCTGTTTCGGTGTGGTAGAGGGTTTCGGAATCTGTTTTGCTTGTTGTTTCCGAGTCCGAGCCGCTTGACGTGTCAGAGTGATATTCGTAGATCTTGCCAGTTTTATTTACCGGGTCACTGTATCCTTCAAAGGTTCTCCACTCGTACTCGTACTTGTAATTGTAATCTATCTCCCAGCGGGTGTTTATTTTGTAGTATATATTATAGCGGATGTTCCAGTCAAAAACGTGGTCTTCACTGTTCAGGTATCCGTCTTCCCGGTTCTCTGCAATAATCCGGTCTTCCCCGATGTAGTCGTAGTTTGGCTCGACTCTTACGTCACTAATCTCTACGGACTTTAAACTTACCGAAGCGCTCGTGATCCACCAACTATCCACATGCCCTTTCGGGGGGTCGATTGAAGGGCTAACGGATTCAGAATAGGAATTCGTGATCGAATCGCTCCAGGCATAGGTAGGCACCAGTGATCCTATATGAGTGCCCGACGCAAGATAGTTCGAGACCCAGCTGACCGTGTGCGAGCTGTATGATACCGAACCCTGGTCGAAATCCGCATTAATCGTGGAGACCAGAGGGTCAGGGGAATCAAAGCCGTCCCTTAGCACCTGTCCCTGAACAGGAGCTGTGTAGACACTGTCAGTAACGTCGTGGATAAGGTCCGGGTTTTCCGGGGTCCATTCCCGGTCATTGAAGACCCAGCCGTCTATAACTCCTTCCGTGTAGTCCGAGGCTGCAACTTTTATTTCCGAATATTCCGCGAGTTCCTCGTAGGAGGTATTTGCATCCGTAAAGGAGTCTTCGATCCCTTCTTCGATGTCAATGTTAAAGGACTTGTTTTCTGAAAGGGAATCGTAAGTTGTTGACAGGTTTACCTCTTTATCTTTCTCATAGAGGTCTGTGAAAGAGATCGAGGTATTGGAATTTAAGTTTGAGTCCGAGCTTGAATCTGAGCTTGAATCCGAGCTTGAGTCCGAACTTGAATCCAAATCCGAATCAGCCTCCTTTCCTATCTCTCTGGCCGAGTTCACGTCTTCGTACAGCACCTTCCCGTTGTAGTAGGTGGTGTAGGTCAGAGCCAGCGGGTCTACCGAATCAAAGACTCTTTTCTGGGTGTAGATTGTGCCTGCGTTGACAGCGCTTGCAAGGGCAGGATTGGTAAGGATGTTCAGGGGGCCGTTTGCGTAATATTGCCAGGGGCCGTAGGCAAAGGTCCTCAGGTTCATTGCCCCGAGCACGATGTTAGGCGCGGAGTCCAGGTTCGCTGAGTTTTCAAGTTCTTTTTCGTATTCCCGGACAAGTTCTTCCAGAAGAGGTTCTCTGGAAGGAATCAGGGTGGAGATATTCATACTTCTGTTGAAAGTTTCTCCCGATTCCAGGTCCACAAGAGTGTAGTTAAGGTCCGGGATTTCAAAGATGTAGTAGATCGTGTAGGTCTGGTCGGTAGGGTTGATTTCCCGCCTGAGGGTCCCGTTTACTTTGCGGATTTCGAGCTGTTCGGGTTTGAGGTCCGGCTGCACGTTGATCGCATACTCCCTGAAGCTGTGCATGTTGTCCTGGTAGTTCTGGGCAAGCAGGCGGTTCATGCAGTCGATTGCAATATCCTTTACAGGGCTGACCTCTATCCGGAACCAGTCAGAGGCCTTTGTTTCATTCCCGTAATAGAGTTCTATGGAGGCATAGCCGGATTCTGCTGTTTCGGGTATCTCAACATATTCGTCAAAGTATACTTTCTGGAGAATCCCCGTAGCCTGCCCGTAGTTCACGTTTTTGATCTCGTCTCCGGCCGAGTCCTTTACAATCAAAACGACGTCCTTATTTTTCCAGAGGGCTTCGATTTTTCCCCAGACGTCCGAGGGCAGGGTTATGGAAATCTTAAGCACGTCTCCCCTTTCCAGGTTCTGGTTTTGCGGGACCACCATAAAGCCGTCTTCCATTTCTCTTTCAACCTGTGTCCCCTCGGGCTGGATTACCGGGTGTTCCCCCTGCCATTCCAGGGCTTCCATCCCCGCATAGTTCAGGCAGCGGGCAAGGTCTGCTGCGGCAAGGTTGACTGAAGTCTGTCTGGGGTCGTTTTTTTCGGTGGTATAGATGGTCTCGGCAATTTCAGAGTCCATTTTCACGAGGTAGACGGAAGTGAAGGTTGCGGCAAGGACGATGAAGATACCGATCACAGCAAACGGGATGTAGGCATCGGTATTGTGTAAAATGGATGGGTTTTTCCTGTCCGAGACTCTCTTTTTCGATGCGCCATTTTCAGATCCCCTGCTCATTTTCCCTGGCATTTCCCCCACCCAACAGAACAAATTAATTTCTAGTCGGTGTAAAAATATTTAAGACTTTTCTGCCTAATTATTTAATTAAGTTTGTAAATTACAGGTCGTATACAAAACAAGTACTAAACAAGTTTATATTGTTTCTGATGTATCCATTTGAGTGGATGTTTTGAAAAGGTGGATGCCCATCCAAAGGTTTTTAATAATTTTCTATCATATATCGGCCAAAAATAAGGATATTGTCAGGACATATCTATAATTCTAATATTTGGTGGGACATCTATATACTCAAGATTTCAACAACTTTCTTAAGTTAATCCGAATCCCTCTAAATTACTTTAATTTACCTTTATACCTTTATTTACCTTGATTCGATGCTGAAATTTATCTATTTGTAAAGCACTTATCATAGAGGAGATGAAAAGCATTAAGTCAATCATCCTTGCAGGCGGGTCGGGAACACGGCTCTGGCCCCTGAGCCGGGAAATGTACCCTAAACAGTTTCTTAAATTCGGTGAAAGGTCCCTTTTCCAGGATACTGTGCTCCGCTGCCTCGAAATTTCTAAAATTGAAGAACTTTTCGTGGTCACCAACGAAGCCCAGAAGTTTTTTGTGATGGGGCAGATCAAGGAAATTGGTCATGAAATCCCTTCCGAAAACATCCTTATCGAGCCGGAAGGAAGGAACACCCTCCCTGCTATCCTTTACGGAATGAAGGAGATTGAAAGGATTTTCGGGAAATCCACAGTCGGGATCTTCTCCTCTGACCACGTCCTCGATAAAGCCGCCATGCAAACAATCTCTTCGGCAGAAGAACTGGTATCTGCTTCTCTCGTGACTTTCGGAGTCGTTCCCACCTTCCCGAATACCGGGTACGGCTACGTTAAACCCGCCGAACCTCTGGGTCCCGGCTACCGTGTTTCCGGGTTCAGGGAAAAACCGGACGAAGAAACCGCAAAAAAGTACATCGAAGAAGGCTGCCTCTGGAACAGCGGGATGTTTCTTTTTGACACCGATCTCTTTTTTGAAGAAGTCCGGATGCATGCTCCTGAAGTACTTGCCTGTTTTGAGCAGTTCGAGGATATTGCCGGGATCTACGAAAACGTGGAAAAAATCTCCGTTGACTACGGCATTATGGAAAAATCCGATCGAGTTGCGGTTGTCAGGCTGGACCATAAGTGGAGTGACCTCGGGAATTTCTCTGCAATTTACGATGAGTTTGAAAAGGACAGGGATGAAAATGTGGTCCATAGATGTGACCCCTTCCTTTTGGATTCTACCGGAAACTTAATTCACTCAAAGACCGGGAAGATTGTTTCCCTTATCGATGTAAATGACTTTGTCGTCGTTGATACTCCGGATGCCCTGCTGGTCTGTCCCAAAGAGAGCAGCCAGAAAGTAAAAGAAATCGTTACCGAGCTAAAAAACAGGGATGATGAAAGGGCGTACATCGGGCAAAAAGTATACAGGCCCTGGGGGTCATATTCTCTGCTTGAAAACTCGCCAGGGCACAAGATTAAGAATATTGCTGTACTTCCTGAGCATAAGTTGAGTCTCCAGATGCACTACCACAGAAGCGAGCACTGGGTGGTTGTAAAGGGAATGGCCTGCGTCGAGGTTAACGGGGATAAGTTCTTTTTAAGGCCCGGAGAGAGTACGTTTATTCGTGCGGGAGAAAAGCACAGGCTTTCGAATCCGGGAAAGGTTCCGCTGGAGATTATTGAGGTGCAGCTGGGAGAACTTGTGGATGAAGGGGATATTGTAAGGTTTGATGATGTGTATGGTAGGGAGTGAATCAATTTTGAGAGTTTAAGCCTGTATTTTTGAAAAAGAATGAAATATTAGAATCTCTGGACTAAATTCTACCCACTAAATTAAATAGTTGTTTTGACATCGCATCAAAATCGAAAAAGAGTAATCCCATGAAAATCGCAATCATCCTCGGCACCCGTCCCGAAATCATAAAAATGAGCCCTATTATAAGGGAATGTGAAAAACAGGGCATAGAATATTACATTCTCCACACCGGCCAGCACTACAGCTATGATATGGACCGGATCTTTTTTGAACAGCTCAAACTCCCTGGGGCAAAGTACAACCTCGATGTGGGTTCGGGCAAACACGGGGGACAGACCGCAAAAATGCTTGCCGGAATAGAAGAAATCCTCCTCAAAGACACCCCTTATGTAGTCTTGGTCCAGGGGGACACAAATACAGTCCTTGCCGGTGCCCTTGCAGCCTCCAAACTCCAGATCAAAGTAGGCCATGTCGAAGCAGGGCTGAGATCCTTTGACAGGACAATGCCCGAGGAAACCAACAGGGTAGTTGCAGACCACATTTCCGATTACCTCTTTGCTCCTACCGAAAACTCAAAACAGTACCTTTTGAACGAAGGCATCCCCGAAGAAAAAATCTTCGTTACCGGAAATACGGTCGTAGACGCCGCCTACCAGAACCTGGAAATCGCAAAACAGACCGGAGACGTCCTTGAAACCCTGGGCTTAAAGGAAAAAGAATACTTCGCAGCCACTGCCCATAGAGCCGAAAACGTGGATAGCAAAGAACGCTTGGGCAGAATCCTTTCCGGCTTTTCGCAGATCTACGAAGAATTCGGCCTCCCCATAATCTTCCCGGCACACCCCAGGACCGTGAAAATGATAAAAGAATTCGGCTTCGAAGTCCCGGTCGGCACAAGGCTGATCGAACCCTTGGGCTACTTGGAATTTCTGCAGCTCGAAAGCGGGGCAAGGTTGATCCTGACCGACAGCGGTGGAGTCCAGGAGGAAAGCTGTATCCTGAAAGTCCCCTGTGTGACTCTAAGGGACAATACCGAGAGACCGGAAACGGTGGATGTGGGTGCGAATTTGATTTCAGGGACAGGCAAGAAGATAATCGAATGCGCCCGAAAAATGCTGGAATCTGATCCCGATTGGGAAAATCCGTACGGAAACGGAGATGCTGCTGAACTGACCCTAAAGAATTGCAGTAACTGAGTATGCAGCAATTGAGAATACAGTGACTGTATTATATAGCGACTGAGAACACAGCAATTTAGAATAAGGCAAAAAACAACCGACACTTATCTGTTAAAACAACATATCTTTTATATTTCAAAGGTGGAACTTTCATGTCAAAAATCTGCGTATTAGGTCTGGGCTACATAGGCCTCCCAACTGCTCTTCTTTTTGCAAACAACGGCCACGAAGTAGTGGGCGTGGACGTAAACAAACGCGTAGTAGAAATCCTCAAAACCGGACAGATGCCCTTCAAAGAAGAAGGTTTCCCGGAACTCCTGGGAAGCGCCCTTGAGAAAAATGCC
>DUKH01000154.1:0-8230 GCA_013329415.1 Methanosarcinaceae archaeon
CTACAAAGTATAAACTCCGGTTGAAGTAACAATTGGCGTGATAAACTTTGTAATCTTTTTGATCATTCTATTTTTACTCCATCACATTTTACAAAGAATTTACTTTATTTCCTCGTTATTGGGCCTTTCCCTCCAGGAAGCTCTTTAAAATATCCTTTGTGGATCCGGAGAAAATTATTTTGGCTCGCAAGACCCTGGTACATTATGCGCAAACCCCGCGCATAATTGATATACCTTTGAGACAATTCATACTGGTATGACAGGCAGTAAATCCGAGGACTCAATTTCATCTTCACATTCATCCGAACATTCCAGGCAGGCCGCAGTGGGGGAGAAAAAGGCATTAAACGTGACTCCTAATTACGAAACCGCAGCTTTTTCCAAACCCGCCCTTGACCAGTTTGACGGCGTATTTCCCGACCTGAACAGGCGGCTTTCCCAGGACAGGGATTTAGGGCTTTCCCCTTCCTGCCAGCCCAGACTCAGTTCCGATACCAGGCCAAGGCTTTTTTCCGGGCAGGGACTCGGGCTCGGGACAGGCATGACCATGGAAGCAAAACCTGAAAGGCTTGATTTTCCAGCCGGAAAAAGGCTTGAAATTAAACCAGACATCCCGGGAAGGACCCTTTCCGGAGAGAAAGTCGTGTCCTTTTCCCTTAGCGCTGACCTTCTGCAGGGGCCGGTCGAGAGCAGGCTGATGAGTCTCAGCAGCACCGGAGAGAAGCTGAAGAATGCTGAAAAGAACAGGAAGTAAGGTTATCGAGGGAGCTAAAAGAACTGTTCCCTGGCAACCGTTGATATTGCCTTTAACCGTTTTTGTCCCGCGCTTTAGCGCGGCTATTTCCTGTTTTATATAAAAAAAGTCCTGGAGAAATGAAGTAGTCCGTCAGGTCTTTCCTTTCCTCTTCTTTTTCCTCTTCTTTTCCTCTTCTTTTCCTTTCCTTCTTGAAACTTGAAACAGCTTTTTCACCATTGTATTCTCTATTGTTATCAAGGGAACTTTTGGGAGGGAATCATGAAAGACGACCAGGTCATGAACGACGACCAGCTTGCGGACAATGCCCAGGTTCTGAACGATGCCCAGGACGCATACGGCCACGAAATCTACGACTGCTTTAGAGGAAAATGCAGCTCTGAACTTGTAGAATGCGAATACGGCCAGGCATGCGTATCCGAAAGCCCGGCTGTATACCTTTCCGAATATGAAGACTGGCCCTCGCAGCAGCAAAAGGCTATGAACTACGTGCGAGGCCGGGTGCTTGACATAGGCTGCGGAGCCGGAAGGCATGCCCTGTATCTTCAGGAAAAAGGGTTCGATGTCCTTGGTATAGATACTTCTCCCCTGGCGGTTGAGGTCTGTAAACTGAGGGGCCTTAAAAAAGTTAAAGTGAGGTCCATAAGCGAGGTTGGTTCCGCGATTGATTCCGAAGTAGATTCCGGACCCGGCAAATTTGGGACCATTCTCATGCTGGGAAACAACTTCGGGCTTTTCAGAAGCTTCGAAAGGGCAAAGCTGCTGCTTGAAAAGTTCCATAAAATTACGGAGGACAACGCGAAGATCATTGCCGAGAGCACAGATCCGTATAACTCGATTGATCCTTCTTACCTGCAATACATGGAGTCCAACAAGAAGAGAGGGAGGATGCCCGGGCAGTTGAGACTTCGGGTTAGGTACGGGGGCTACGTGACTCCGTGGTTTGATTATTTGTATGTGTCAAAGGGCGAAATGAAAGAGATATTGAAGGGGAGCGGGTGGAGGATTAGAAAGTTCATTGATTCGGATGATTCGGCGTATGTGGCGGTTATTGAGAAGGAGAAGGAGAGGGAGGCGGGGTTTTTAGGGGGGATTGGTGGGCTGATAAAATGAGTGGCTGTTGTTAACTTACCTTTCTAAATAAAGGGGTGTTTTTCGTTTATTGAGGGATGGGTTGAAAATTGTCCGAAGATTGGGAGAAGCATAAGGTTTACGGAGTGCAGGGGGTGCGAGCACTTTACGAAGGTGGACTGTATCTTTATAATCTTTGGGTACAGGGGGAGGTATTCTAAAAGGAGGATAGTTTACAGGGAAAGCGGTTTGGGAAACTAAATGATTATCTTTGGGAAATTGATAGGGTTTTTTATAATTCCAATTTGCGATATATTTCTTCTTTCAATTTATCGGCATGATGTTTGCTGTTTTGCATCATTTCGCAAAGTTTTTTATGGTTGTCCCAATGGATTTCCCACAGTTCTTTACTAACAATTGTTTCGAAATTTATAGGCTTTACGTTTCCCCATTCCTCATATTCTTCTAATCTTTGTATTCTTTTATCTAAATCTTTTATTTTTTTACTTTTTGGGGACTGTGGTGCATCACTCTTAATCCAATCTCTCCAATATTTATTTCCTTTAGATTGATTACATTTTCCACATGAAGGAACTAGATTGTAAATGTCTGAAATATATCCCGTTGGTTGTTTATTCTTTACAATTGGCCTAAGATGATCCCATTCAGTAACTTTCTCATTGCAATACACGCATCTTAAGTCATCTTTATTAAGTTCTAGAATTTTTAGACATTTATTTAATTCATATTCTGTTGGCTCTATTTGAGGAATAATACCATTGACAAATGCATTTGTTATGCTAGATGTTCTCCCAGCGATATTCACCTGTTTCGGCATTTTGAAGATCTTTTTTACATTCATTTTAGACCAACACTTATTCGTCTAAGTTTACTCATCAAGAATTAGAGTTTAAAACTTTTGTGTGCTTGATGGAACGTAGTGTCCTAAATCTCAAGAAATAAACATTTACAGTTATAGTTCATTTTTCTTCAACTATTTTAAACCATTCAATGAGTTCCTTTTGATTATGAATAACTCGAGTTTCAATGTATTGTGGTTTCCAGTTTGAACCCTTGCCCGAAGATTCACAATATTGCCCAATAGTATGAGGATAACTGTTTTTTATGTTATCTTGCATTAAAACATCATTTAAATTAATTTTAGTTCCTGGCTGTGTAATCTTTTCTACTCTGTCTCTATAGGCTACTCCATAATTAACAAGTTCTCTTCCCTTATTTCCAGTATTAGGAAAATAGATTACCCAATCAATTTCTTTAAAATGGAATTTATTTGTAATTTTCGTCACCTACTTTAACTTTTAATTGTGTCATTCTAAATAATTATTGCTACTTGGATAAAAACCATTGATTTCATGGGTGATTATGCTATCTTTTTTGGAATATTTTTCTATAACTAAGCAAAATGTGCATCAATACAAATTACACCAATTTCTATATATAAATATCAAAATACATGTTTTGAAACAACTGTATCCAATGATCAGCTACATTCTACGCTTTATACAGTAGAGAACATAGAGATTGCCGGCACTCTAAGTGTAGAATAAGTGGCTAGGAAGTTATGCAAGACCTGAGGGAATACTTGCATAATAGGATTGAAGTTATAAGGTATACCTGAAACTCAAGCATCATTATGGCAGTTCCTTTAATTATGTCATACAGGGATATTTTTCGTAAATGATTCCAGAATATATACTTCAGTCATCTTTAAATAATTAAATGTTATTTATAATGTAAGGTTTTGAGTATGTGGATTATAGAAATATTAAGTAGCTTTATCAGTTTATTGTTCTCTCTAATGAAGATAGTTTGCAATGCAGGGGAATCCGGCTCAGAATTAATAAAAATTTTCCCCTCGCTTGTTAACCTTCTTATTGCAGCAATATCTCTTGTTATACCATTAGGAATACTTTTTCTCATTACTTCTTACTTTGGTTTTTTAAATGAAATGCTTGGCTTGCTTAAAAAGTAATTCCAAATAAAAAATCTTTTTGAACTGAGTACAATTTCAGAAATACAATTACTTTTGCTCACGTTCTCAATTCCCAAATTTGTTATTATAAGCTTACGGTTATAATTTGAAAGCAGAAAATATGGGGCTTAAAGAAAACTGAAACTTTTTGAGCCGATGAGTCGAACACTCTTTCCTCCATAATCTTAAGAGAGCCGTGGTATTTTGGAGTAAATCTTTCAGGTTAATTAGTTATTGTTAACTCTCAAATAGATGGAACTTCTCCAGTTTCAAAGAAATTTATAACTATGCCTATCAAAACAAGAATTATCAAAATAACAACAAAAGTTAATAAAATAGAATATGTAGAAAATAAGTTTATATTTAAATTGACTTTTGCTGCCATGTATACGAATAATTTTTAATGGTATTTAATTGTCCATACAGTTATATAATTATCAATAGGTCTCATATTTGATGTATGTAGCTAGGTCATACAACAACTATTCGTAATTAACAAGTGGAAATTAATGAAATCTTTTGCCCCTTAACAGCTTAATGTCATTATATTTTCAGTGAATCAAGGGGAAATTAGAGTATAGGAAAAATCTATGAAAGCGGCTCTTAAACAGACTAAATAGTTAAATTTTTATAATATGTTTACTTCCCTTTATTTAGTTGCTCTCAGTTCTTATTTAGGATTAACTCTCGCCGGAGAGTTATGTTTGGTGTTACACCATTCAAATGTCATACTTGGCAAAAGGTAAACCTTTGGCCTAAGATATATGGAATTCTTTGCTTCGCTGCATAATTCCATATTCAGAAAACGCCCCGCGTTTTGTGAGGGCAACTAACATATTATCCATTCAGGTTGCCTCAAAACCATTTCAAATTCCACAATTGAATTGTAAGAATAATCAATTTGTGGGAGATTCTCGAGTCTTGAGATAACTTGCTTCATTTTATTTTTAAATTGATTAAGAGTGAACTCTGTGACAAAGAGATTGACAAAAAATGAAAGACTAAGTATTTTATTTGATGATTGTATTGAAGAAGGTATAGTCCCGGTACTAAATGAGGCTGAATATAAAGAACAATTTAAATATTTCAAAAAACTAAAATCCAAAAAGTTGCCTTATATTTATGACATTGAACATTTTTGTAAGCTTTCGAATTCCTCATCCGATCAAGTCAGATTTTTTTTGTCTAATAAAGAGAAAGCTTATACTACATTTAAAGTACCTAAAAAAAGTGGTGGTTTTAGGGAAATAAATGCTCCATCTAAAAAAATGAAAAATATTCAAAGATGGATTCTGGACAATATATTATATAAATTGAATTATGGGGACTATGCCCATGGATTTGTTCCTGGTAAAACAATTTACACAAATGCTGAAGTTCATGTTAATAAGGATTTAGTCCTTGGGATTGATATAAAAGATTTTTTTCCCAGTATAAAGTTTGGTGCAGTATATAATATTTTTAAATCTGCGGGATATAGTGTAAGAGTTGCGCGGCAGCTTGCTGATCTTTGCACTTACCATTGGAAATTACCTCAAGGTGCTCCTACGAGTCCAATGTTAGCTAATTTGGTTGCTTTAAATCTTGATCAGAAAATCTCCCAATACTGCATAAGAAGAAATTTTGGATATTCTAGGTATGCAGATGATATTACTATTTCGGGATCTTACAAACTACCAATGCACAAAGAAAAAATTATCAAGATTATTAATGAAAATGGATTTGAAGTAAATAATAAAAAAGTCAGAATGCTTTCCAAGGGATCAAGGCAAAAAGTAACAGGATTAGTAGTTAATGATAAAGTTAGCATCGGTAGGACGAAGAAAAAGACTCTGAGGGCGATAGTTCATAATATTTTGATGAATGGGCCTGTCGTTGAAAATAGGAACGAAGATCCATTTTTTAGAGAAAGAATATTCGGTCATTTGGGGTATGCAAAGGCGATAGATCCTGGTTTTTCGACACCTTTAATTGAATCACTAAAAGAAATTGATTGGTCTGAATATAATGAACATATAAAAGAAATAAAAGAGAACGGAATAAACACCAATCAGTTGAAAAGAGTGTATAAAACTATTTTAGTTAAATTTGATGAATTGGGATTCTTTACAAAGATTGCAGAACTTCCAGAAGGAGCTTTTACAGAAGAGTTTAAAATACAGTTAAACAGTCTGAAAGAAAAATGTGATGCCAAAACACATGGAGTTGAAGCTTGTAGTGACTGCTTGGACATCAAAGATGAAATCTACAATAAGTGTATGAAATACATTATAGGTCACTACACCGGAACAACAGGTGGGCATCATCATGGTCATGAAATTTATGATATGAAAGCTACTACTGAGTTGTATGATGATACAATAGCTGTCGCATTTGTTATGAAATCAGGTGATATCTCAAATAAGAAAGAAAGGAGAAAAGGTACTGATAGTGAAAATAGTGCCTTTAGACAATTTTTTAAATGTACTTGCTATGAAGATTTGGATTTAATTTCGATAGTAACCAATTTCAATCTGAATAATGAATTATGTGAAGAATTGAAAATAATGATGAGAAATAATAACAAGGCCAAAGAAAGAGATCAATTTTATTGTTTAATCATGAGAAATGAGATGAAAAGGATATTGTATGATTTTAATACAAAGAAGGCAGAGAATTTAACATAATATCAAGTAAGCTAAGTTTAACTTTAAGATAGTAATAACCATACTAGATTTTTTGGATATAGAATAACACATGATAAAAAACTCGAGTATCAAAATACCAACCATGTATGGGCGACATAAAATCTACTGATAAAAATTCATAGTTTACTCATTTCTCCCTCTTTTTCCATTTCTTTCCGGAAAAGCCCGTGCTACGCACGGTGACAAGACACAAGGAAATACACCTATTCCGGCAGCTCCGTTTCCTTTCACTCCCCGCCTTCCTCTACCTTCACCCCACTCCCCTCTTCACCGCCTCCTCAAACCTCTCCAGCCCCTTATCAGCCTCCTCTTCCGTCATAACCAGCGGCGGGGAAAACCTTATCACGGATTCCCCACAGCCCAGGAGCATGATGCCCTGTTTGTAGCCTTCCCGGACGATGCGGTTTCGGGTTGCGGGGTCGATGGACTTGTCGGGTTTGACGATTTCGGCGCCGATCATGAGGCCCAAGCCCCGGACGTCGCCTATGCAGGGGTAGGAGTCCTGGAGTTCCCGGAGGCGTTGCTGGATATGGGAGCCGAGGGTTTGGGCGTGGGCTCCGGTTTTTTCTTTTTGCATGAATTCGAGGGCTGCAAGGGAGCCTGCTGAGGCGAGGAGGTTTCCGCCGAAGGTGTTTGAGTGGACGCCGGGGGGCCAGTCCATGAGGGAGGCGTCGGCGAGGATTGCGCCCATGGGAAGGCCTGCGCCAAGGGCTTTTGCAAGGCAGGAGATGTCGGGTTTTACTCCGAAGTTTTCCATGGCAAGGAAGGGGCCGGTGCGGAAACAGCCTGCCTGCACTTCGTCGGCTGCCAGGAGGACGTCATTGTCATTGCAGATTTTCCGGAGTTCCTTGTGGAACTCAGGGGGAGGGACGATGTAGCCTCCTTCGCCCTGGATGGGTTCTACGAAAACGGCTGCGGTATCTTCGGGGTTGAGTTCTTTCCTGAAGATCAGGTTTTCGATCTGCTTTACGCACTCGACCCCGCGGCCGGGGTATTCCAGGTTCAGGGGGCAGCGGTAGCAGTAGGCATAGTGGGTGTGGACGGTGCGGATTCCGGGGAAGTGCTCTTTCTGGCGGGCTTTGGAGGCGGTGAGGGAAAGGGAGCCAAGGGTCCGGCCGTGAAAGGAGTTGTAAAAGCCGATGAGGTTTTGCTTTTTTGTCTTCCAGATGGCAAGCTTGATTGCGGCTTCCACGGCTTCGGTCCCGCTGTTGCAGTAAAAGACCTTCGAGTGGCCGGAAAGTTCCCGGAGTTTCCGGGCAAGTTTCAGGGGCGGTTCGGCAAAAAAGTCTGCAGAACAGCAGTGAGTCATTTTTTCAAGCTGGGCGGAGATGGCAGCCTTTACGGCCGGGTTCGAATGGCCAGCGTTCAGGACTGCAATCCCTGCGACGAAATCGATGTATTCCCTGCCGTCCAGGTCCGTTACCATGGAGCCTTTCGCCCTGTCCACCACCAGAGGGTAAGGTCTGGTCTCGCAGGCGGACATCACCTCGCAGTCCTCTTCGATTACTTCCAGGGACCTCGGGCCGATCGTGTCAAGCATCCCGATTTCCTGCATCTGAGTATTTGCGACCTGCAAATTCGCGTTTTCTCCGGTTTCCCTGCTGCGCTCTTCTTTTCCCCCTCTTTTCCTTTTTCTTTCTCCTTGTCCTTGTCCTTTATCCTTCACGAACCATTCCCCCTTACTCTTTATCCTTTTACTTCGCATCCCCTACCTAATTTCCTTCC
>DUKH01000154.1:8621-12955 GCA_013329415.1 Methanosarcinaceae archaeon
CCTAATTTCCTTCCTTCAAATCTCCCTCAATCGGTATCTATCTGGGCCTTTTGCAGTTTCCCGCTGTAGTCGATGTACACGGCTTTTACCTCCGAAAACTCCCTGATGGCGTCGGTCCCTGCTTCCCGGAAACCGTTTCCGGTGCCTTTTACGCCCCCGAAGGGGAGGTGGACTTCGGCGCCTATGGTGGGAGCGTTGACGTAGGTGATCCCGGTTTCGAGCGTTTCGACCGCCCGGAAGGCATATCCCATGTTTTCCGTGTAGATGGCAGAGGATAGGCCGAATTGGGTGTTATTTGCGACTTCTATTGCTTCTTCGAAGCTTGAGACCGTTATGATGCTGAGTACCGGGCCAAAGATTTCCTCCTGGGCGATCCGCATGTCCTGTTCGACATCGGTAAAAACCGTAGGCTCGAAGAAGTAGCCGGAAAGGCCGGAGGTTTCCGGGTCAATGAGCTTTCCCCCGATAAGCAGGGTTGCTCCTTCTTCCTGCCCGATCCGGACGTAGCGTTCGATCTTTTCGAGCTGGGCTTTGTTAATCACGGGGCCAACGTCGGTTTCGGGAAGGAGTCCGTCTCCTACCCTGAGAGTCCTGGTCTTTGCAAGCAGCCGGGCGGTAAATTCCTCCCTTACCTTTTCGTGCAGGATCAGCCGGCTGGTGGCGGTGCAGCGCTGGCCGGTTGTCCCGAAGGCTCCCCAGAGCACGCCGTCAAGAGCCAGGTCCAGGTCGGCGTCGTCCATGACTATCACCGGGTTTTTGCCTCCCAGTTCCAGGGAGACCCGCTTCATGGCTTTTGCACATTCCCCCATGATCCATTTCCCGGTCTCAAGGCTGCCGGTAAAGGAAATTGCCCGGATGTCCGGGTGCCGGACGATTGCTTTTCCGACAGTCCCTCCGGGCCCGGTCACCAGGTTTATGACTCCGGGGGGCAGGCCGGCTTCCATCAGGATTTCCACCAGCTTGATTGCAAGGATTGGGGTATCGCTTGTCGGCTTGAAGACGATTGAGTTTCCGGCGGCAAGGGCTGGCATGATTTTCCAGGCGGGAATCGCAATCGGGAAGTTCCAGGGTGCGATCAGGCCCACAATCCCCAGGGGCCGGAGCACGGTCATGCAGAACTTGTCCCTGAGTTCCGAGGTCGTGGTCTCCCCGAACATCCGGCGTCCCTCGCCTGCGGCGTAATATGTAATATCGATGGCTTCCTGCACGTCCCCCCTGGTTTCGGCAAGCACCTTTCCCATCTCCTGCGTCATCAGGGCGGCAAGTTCTTCCTTTCGCCCCTGCATGATCCGGGCAGCCCTGAAAAGCACCTCGGCCCTTTTCGGAGGCGGGGTCTTGCCCCACAGCTCAAATCCCGCCTTTGCAGCCTCAACTGCCCTGTCCACGTCATCTATACCGGCAACCTGTAATACAGCTAAATTCTCCAGGGTTGCCGGGTTCATATCATCAAAAGTCTCTCCGGTCGAAGAGTCCGTCCACTCTCCATTTATAAAAAGTCCGTACTCCTGCATCTTTTGTCCCCCAGAATCCATTGAATATAATAGAAGATAAATATATTCCCGGGAAATAGATCAAGCAGAAACTAAGAGCAGGAGCTCAAGACTTGCAGCTTAATAATGGATTACTCACCACTCAAAAAGGACTTTTCACCACTCAAAAAGGATTGTTCAAATAGGCGAATCAAAGCTTATTGTTCAGATGAAGATACGAAATAGGGATTATCGATGGGTAATATCAGAAAGGTAAAATAAGGATTATCGATGGGCAATATCAAAAAGGTAAAATAAGATTATCAGAAGGCTCAAAAAGAGCAGAAGAATTTACTGCCGGATTCATTTTTTCTAAGTAAAAACTGCTAACAAATTTATACTAAAAAGTGCAGGAACTATTTTTCACCTTTGGAAAAAGCTTTCAGCCCTGTTTTCTGCGATCCGTTCTATTTGCCTGGATAATTCGGAATACTGTGTTTTGGGGTCCCCTCCCTTCTGGATATAGGAATTTGCACCGTTTTCAATGGCCCTGTGCATGACTTCTTCTTTTCCTATGCCCGTAAACAGGATGAATGGGATGTTAATACTTTTCTCACGGAGGGATTTCAGGAAGGTGATTCCGTCCATTGCAGGCATATCATAATCCGAAACTATCACGTCATAGGAATCTTTTTGCAATTTATTGATAGCTTCTCCTGCAGAATCCACCGTATCGGAGTTAATATTATGGAATATTTCCAGGAACGTTTTTGATAATTCCAGAAATAAGGGGTCGTCATCTACAAGCAATACTCTCATGGGGTTTTCTCCAATTTTCTTATTGGGATTGAATAAATCCGTTTTGCAGGAATGATGTGTTCCGACCTTTTGTTTACTTTTTATACATTTAATAGTTTTAACTACTGTAATTGGGGTTGAGTTATTTTGTTTTTATAATATGTTATTTAACTACTAATTGTTACTATAATGTATATATTAGTTAACTTCTATAACAAGAATAATAGAAACGTTCCAAATAATATAAAAAGTTTACTTCCTGAATTATTTTTTTTGCGCCCGCTTTTTGTGCCCCCGGGCACGCCAGTCCGGACTTATCCTGTTATGGGATAGAATCCGGTATTAAGCTGTGTTTTCCTCCCCACGGCTTCCTGGATATGTTCCGAGAGTTCAGCGTACAGGGCTTTCGGTTCTTTTCCCTTCTGCAGGTAAAAACTGGCTCCGCTCTCCAGGGCTCTTATCAGTACATCTTCTTTACCTGCACCGGTAAACAGGATGAAAGGTGTTCCAATACCCTTTTCCCGGATAGCCTTCAAAAAAGTTATTCCATCCATGCCAGGCATCCGGTAATCCGAGACCACGGCGTCAAAGGTTCCGGTCCTGAGTTTGGGTATGGCTTCGCCTGCAGAACATGCAGTATCAACTTCAATCTCGTAAAAAATTTCGAGATAATCTTTTGAAAGTTCCAGAGATGCTGGGTCGTCATCCACGAGTAAAATCCTTAACATGTTTGTCCCTCCGGCTTCTTTCATGTGCTGGCTGGGTTTGCTTGAACTATTCAGGTTTCAGGGACAGAAGGCTTCTATGAGTCCTTCATGACAGGTCAGGTTTGAGTTTTTCTGGGGTGGGACAAGTACTCGGGTCTGGGGTTCGTTTTTCAATTTTCTACTCAGTCGAATTTGACTGTCATTCTATATAAATTTTAACTCTCCCTTCACATTTTTGTGACGTAAGGGTCAGTTTCCCGTTAGAATTTCCCTGAATTGGAAATCGCCGATGAAGTATTCCCGATGAAGCATTACAATTGAAATTTTTAATAACTGGCTGGGCAAGCCCCAAAGCCCTGTAGAATTCCTAATTCATCCCGCCTTTCTCCCTGGCAGCCTCTCCTATCTGTCGGGAAAGGGTTGAATACTGGGCCTTAAGGTCTCCTCCTTTCTGGATATATGCACTGGCTCCGTTTTCCATAGCTTCAAACATGACGTCTTCTTTGTTTTTTCCGGTGAACAGGATAAACGGGACATTGATGCTCTGTTCCCGGATTTTCTTCAGGAAGGTTATGCCGTTCATCCCTGGCATCTCGTAATCCGAAACCACTGCGTCATAGCCACCTGCCTGCAGTTTTGGGATTGCTTCACATGGCGATCCTGCAGTTTCAACCTTAATGTCCGGGTATGGTTTAAGAAATTCTTTTGATAGCCTGAGGAAGAAAGGATCATCGTCTACTAGTAAAACTTTAGCCATGTTCTTTGCTCCGATTTTCGGAATTGATGGATTTGTGCGATACGAAATTATTCCAGTGTTCAGCGATATTTTCGGAAATCCCGTTTCTTTTTAAAATAAGAGACCTTGATTTCCGGTAAAAGTGCCGATTTTTGTGCGAATGGTCATAAGTTTTATACTTAACATTTTATGATCGTTTGTGTCGATTTTTTAGCTTTTAAGGTATTCTTTATGTTTCTATTTTATGATTATTTCATATTTTCAATTGATTTTTTCATACAAAATATCAGTCTTTGTATATAAATTTTTATAAATTAGTCTGTTTTTGTGCTTTTAATTACGGCTGACAGAGTTCTTTCACCCGCCATCTTCTAAAATTTCTAAAATAAGCTGCTATGAGTGGTAATAAGTGGCAATGTTTCATTTTGCCTCTGATATATCGAGAGCGTACAAAGAAGCAAAGTTAAAAAATAGGATTAAGAAAGGCCAATAAAGACAAAATTAAGAAGACAAATTAAAAAATGGGATTAAGAAAGTTCAATAAAGAGAATGATACAGAGAAAGAGATAAAGAAATATATGGATAAAAATAAAGAAACAAATTAAAAAAGTAAAAAAGTAAAAA
>DUKH01000154.1:13265-16397 GCA_013329415.1 Methanosarcinaceae archaeon
GTAAAAAAGTAAAAAAGTAAAAGTAGGACCGGGTTTTAGCCCTGGTCCATGAAGCTGTCGATTTCTTTTTTGAGCATCTGGCTCAGGATTTTCCCGTCGACTTTGCCCCTGTACTCTTTCATGACTATGCCCATGAGGGGGCCGAGGGCTGCGGGACCTTTATCTCTTATGAAATCTCCTCTTTCCCTGACCATTTCCTTGATGAAGTTTTCAATTTCCGCAGGGTCAAAGGCGCTGAGTCCGAGCTGGGAAATGGCTTCTTCGGCGCTGAGTTCCGGCTCTTTTGCAAGGGCGGTCAAGAGCTCCTGGACGGCTTCTTTTGCAATCTCCTGGGCTGAGATGGCTGCAAAAAGGCCCTTGCAATGCTCTTCGTTAAGATGGTCGGTCTCCACGCCGCTTCTCCTGAGTTCCGGGACGAGGCCAACGAGAGTCCTGGCTATCAGGGTTGCGTTTACAATTGCGTCTTTTTTGTAGATCTCGAGCAGGTTTTCGAAAAGGGGGAGGTCTTTTGAGTAGGCTACCTTTTCGGCAAGTTCCTTATTCAGCTCGAATTCGGAAACAAAGCGTTTTGCCCTTTCTGTCAGGAGTTCCGGGGTCTCGATTGAATTGTAATATTCGTGGGAAATTTCTATTTGCGGAACATCGGTTTCCGGGTACATCCGGGCAGCTCCGGGGAGTGGGCGCATATAGGCGGTGTTCCCGTCAGGAAGGGCTCTCCGGGTCTCTTCGGGGATGCCTTCCAGGACTTCTCCTGCCCTTATGATGACTGCTTCGATGGCAAGCCTTGCTTTATCTTCGCAGTCTGCGACCATGACCACGGCGTCCTCGGGTTTTGCCCCGATCGCGTCCCTGAGGGCCTGGACTTCATATTTTGTAATCCCGTAGTTCGGAAGTTCGTCGGTGTGGAAGACCCCGCCTACTCCTGCGGTCTTTGCCCGGTCCGAGAACTCGGTCCCGAGTCTTCTTCCGGGCTGGACTTCTCTTCCGACAAGGCCTTTGAACTTCCGGAGGTGGGCTGCAAGGATAACGCCTTTCTTCACTCCCCGCTGCAGGACCTTGGACTTTGTGTCCAGGAAAAGCCCGGTAACATCGAAAACTTCCTGGCAGACAAAGGCGTTTCTTTCGAGAAGTTCCTGTCTGATGAACAGGAGGTTGAGCTGCCTTTCGACTTCCCGCCGGACTATATCCTCGATCAGGTCCAGGGCCTGGACCCCTTTGATCTCGACCCTTGCCCCTTCGGCAATGGAGATGTTCACGTCCTGCCTGATGGTCCCAAGCCCCCGCTTGACCTTCCCGGTGGAGCGCAGGATCATCCCGATCTGCTCGGCAACTTCCCGGGCATGCCTCGGGGATATGATGTCGGGCGCGGTTGCGATTTCCACAAGCGGGATTCCCAACCTGTCCAGGGAATAGACGATGGAGTCCCCGATTTCCTCAATCTTCTGGGCGGCTTCCTCTTCCACACAGAGGCTGTCAATCCCGCAGGGTCCTTCCGAGGTCTCGATTACCCCGCCGCTTGCCAGGAGCGCCGTCCTCTGGAACCCGCTGGTATTCGACCCGTCCACGACGATCTTTCTCATGACGTGCATCTGGTCAACCGGTTTCATGGTCAGGAGCTTTGCAACCCCCAGGGAGATCTCCAGGGCTTCCCGGTTCATCCCTCTCGGAGGCTCCTCGTCATTTTCGATAAGGCAGGTCGTATCATAAGCCTTATAGATGTACTTTCTCCTGACCTTGGTCTGCTCCACGGCAGCCCTGTCCTTTTCTCCCATCTCACTTTCCGTAGCCCTGAGGTACCTGAAAAACTCGAAGTTCGACTCTCCGGTATCCCTTATCCGCGTAGGACACCTGCAGAAAAGTTTCTCCTTTGAATCCAGCTGCTGATGAATTTCAAGCCCGGCTTTTAGCCCTAGTTCACTGTAATCGTATTTTTCCATATTCTCACCCGAATCTAAGCAGGAAGCGCCCGTATTTTTCTTCAAGTCCAGCTCTTTTTGTTCTCCCTTTCCTTTTAACTCCATCGCCTAAAACAGTCTCTTTGGGCTCCGGATTTCCTTTCTTAGCTCTTTTAGGTGCTGTAATTCTTGTATTTGATGATATGAAACTGAATGTAAAAGGTGTGCCTGAAGGTATAAAGGTATCTATTGGCAGAATGAGCTATAAGTAAAAAGGTGAAAAAATTTTAGTTATGTTTTGGTTAAAAGTCCCTCTTGAATTGGAATATGTACAAAAATCCCGAAATGATATGAGTATTTAAACTGTTCTGGGCCTTTCCCTTGTCAAGAAACTGGTTGAACTCCATGGAGGAGATGTCTGGGTCAAAAGTGAATATGGAAAGTACAGTATCTTCGGCTTCAGCCTCCCCCTCCGACGTCCGGCCGCCAATGAAGCAATTTTCCGATGAAATTAAAGCCGGAGCAGCGTTAATGCCGTATTTCAGTCGTTATTTTCCGAGCGTCAGCGAGGCCTGCTCCTTTCGACTGCTAAGAGTAAGAAAATAGGTAATTGACAGAATTAAGCGCCGGAGCCCACGACTTGTTTTTTATTTCCCGAGTTTCGCTTCGGGATCACAGAAAATCAGAGATTTTCTGGGAGTTGCGATGTAATCGCAACAGCACGAGGTCCGTTTCGTTCACTTCGTTCACTTTGTTCGCTCAAGCGGACTGAGATTTTCAAGACTTACTTTTTATATTTTGCTGATCGGCGGGCGGCTGAGTGCACTTAGCAGAAGCAACCTTATACTAACAGTTTTAATAATTTTTCAGACAAGAGCTGTTATGCCTTACAAATTGCCCCTTCTTTTCCATTTCAGTCAAGGAAAAGCCGGTCAGCAAGCTGACCGCTGAGAGCCCCGTTTCCCGAAAGTCGATAGAACCCCCGCATTCATATCGATACTGAAGAAAAAAGAGATACTCTGGATTTAGGGGTTTCCCCTCAATCCGGAAATATCAACGTATACGTCACCGGAGTCCCCTCACACATATAAAAATTATAAAGTTGAAACCCCGTTTTTTCAATTATCTTCTCCGTCCTCACCCCGAGCCCTATGAGACAGGCTTACGAAAGGAGATTGGATGAGGCCCTGGCTGGGTCTGCGCCGTACAGTTTCACTTAGGGATAAGTCAAATATAA
>DUKH01000180.1:0-2245 GCA_013329415.1 Methanosarcinaceae archaeon
CAATGTCTGCAAGACTTGTTCCGTTGTACACTGGACCGCGGATCTCAACGGAATCTGCTGCACTTGCGCAAGATGCGAATACAGCTAAGACCATGAGAGCAGCCAGTGATACTGCTGCAAATCTCTTCATTTGTTGTTTCCTCCGTATTTATTAAAATATACTGTATGTAAGAAGAAGTGTTGGGATTTAACATTTTAAGGGTTTCATCGGTCTTCACCAAATTAGACGGATAGGAATTCGTCGATTGACGAAGAGGAGTCGTTACCCTCCTTATCCCTTCAAATTGGATTACAAGTGTTCTATAAAACAATTGCATTATTAAATCTTTTGTGGTCAATATATGAGAAATTAAACAGGAAAAGCGCAAAACAACGATACAAATGACGGTAAATGTCGAAAGGAACGAAAAAGAATAATCTCAGGGGGTAAACATACAGATTAAATTCGAAATACTTATAAAATACTATTGAAAAAAGGTTGTGTGCTTGAGGGGAGTAGATCAAAAGAATTTGAGGATATACTTGTTTTTAAAATGTATAAGCTGTGAAGCCCTTATGCTGTTAAGGTCTTATGCTGTAAAGTTCTCATGCTGTGAAGGGGCAAAACCTGAACTGAAGAGGATGGGCCTGCGGGGATAAATTAGAAGCTGCAGAGTACACTCCATAATTACACCGGGAACGGCACACTGGATATTAAAGAATCCTGATCAAGGGCATGCCCCATACGTAATTACAGTATGCTGCCTGTGAGTATGCTTCTTTGTGTATTAGATCTGTACTTACTGTATTATTACTGCATTATTCTGAATCTTCTTTGACAGGTCAGGTCCGAACTATCGAGATGCCGGCAGAAATAACCGGAAAAGATACGGAATAAAACCTGAAATCAAAGCATGATGAATTTGTATTTAACAGCATGAATTGAAAAAAAGAAAAACGATAAGGGGAAAAAACCGAGTTCAGATGATAAAAACAAAAAATGTTTCAAACATAATTATTTACACAGTTTAGAACCGGAAGTATTGACTTTAAAATTTCGGAAATTGTCGAATTAATGCGGTTATATGAGAGCTAAGAGGATATATTATAAAAATTAATAAATGAATAAGTGGATGAACTAGGAAAAATGAGAGAAAAAATATAATATATTCGTAATAATAAAATCATGAGAACTGTAATATAATACAATGCAGCCAGATGCAGTAACCTAAAGTTTCAGTAACCGAAAAGCGCAGTAACCTAATGTTAATATATTCAAAAATTATATTAATAGCATATATTGAATACCTCTATTTAGAATACCGTTATCGAATACCTCTGAATCCATAACCAAGTTAAGGGGACCTAGATATGGAAAATAAAGAGATCATAGAAGATGTCCAGTGCAAAATAAAAGCCATTAAAGGTGTAGAGGACACATATATTATTACGGAGAAGGACAGGGAGAAAATTCTCGCACTTGAAAAGGAAGCCGAAGGAGCAGTCCTGATGGGCCTCGGGATAGGAGACAACCGGGGAATAAAGGAGGTCTTCAATCGCCAGGTAATCATCGCTTTCACAACCAACATGGACTATGTTTGGCCTGAAGGGTCCAACGTTGTGCTCATGCAGTACGGGGAAAAGGTCGGAGAAGACATTTATGACCCCGAGAAGCTTGAAGAATGCAAAAAATGTAAGGATATGATGGTCATGGGGAACCTCGTGCTCTACAGAAATGCAGTCCCCAAACCGAAAGACGCAAAGAAAGAACCCCTCACCGTGGTCCTCCCTCCACAGAAATGCCCGGAGGTCGAGTGTGCCAGCGGTGTGACCAATGTTGTACTCGGATCGCCTTCCACGCCCACGGATGAATACATAAGAGAGCAGATGGGCCTGCAGGTAGGGAAAGGGCAGGGAACCTTCATAATAGGGCTCGACTTCTGTTGAACAGCCAGGTATTAACTAACGGCAGATTTGTAAAACACACAATATTGAGTACATAGTTGTATTTATTTACACATTTACGGGGTGCTGCCTTCATCCGGGAGGACAAAACCCTGGCTTTTTTGGAAAACGACTGGGCTGTTTGCGGCATATACAAGAATTAGCAGGCAACAACTCATATTAGCGGCCAGCAGCTTTTATCAGCGGCCAGCAAAATCTTAAGTCAACAGAATCTTAAGCCAGGAACCTGAATACATGCCATTAAAGTACTATAGTCAAAGATCCGAATTCCTTCACCAATCTCAAGTAAAAGTTTAACCAC
>DUKH01000180.1:2579-6222 GCA_013329415.1 Methanosarcinaceae archaeon
ATAAAGGAAATAGGGGCACAATCCTTCCGTGCTTTCCGTGTATTCCGTGGTTATAAAGTAAGTGTAAATATTTACGTTCGGGACTATAAATAGTGGAATCAGAATCACCGATAACTCCTAAATAAATGCTTCAAAATAACTTTTAGAATTAATTCACCGAAAGTAATTCCTCAAAAGTGAGATGTAAAAAATTGGGGAAAGGTAATGGAAAAGAGACACACATTCCCCAAGCATATGCAGGTTCCCCCCTGAAACTGCAATTACCGGAAAAGGAGTGAACCGGGAATCCCGGAGACCAAAAAGATGAGATCTGAAATGAAAAAGGATGATTTTAACAGAGCCTGTCGGGAAGTCCTTGGGATGGTGCTGGCAGGCAGGATAAAAGACGAAGAGCAGCTGAACAGGGCAAAAAAAGACGTCAGCAAACGCTATCATCTGGCAAGCCTGCCCCGGAACGGGGACATTATAGTGCAGGGCACGCCGGAAGAGCAGGCCGCGACAAAGGAATTTTTAAGGCGGAAACCTGTAAGGACCATCTCAGGGGTTGCGGTGATTGCGGTGATGACTTCCCCTGCCCCCTGCCCGCACGGAGTCTGCCTGCCCTGTCCGGGAGGTCCGAATTCCGTATTTAAGTCCCCCCAGAGTTATATGGGCAAAGAACCCGCCGCCATGAGGGCGATACGGCATGGGTTTGACCCCTACATGCAGGTACACTCAAGGCTTACCCAGCTTAAGGAAATAGGGCACGACGTGGAGAAAGTTGAACTAATCGTAATGGGAGGTACGTTTTCGGCACGCAGTCTCGACTACCAGGAATGGTTCACAAAACGCTGCCTGGAAGCCATGAACGATTTTACGGGAACGGAATGGAGAGAAAAAGCAGCTTCCATCGGAACGGCTGTCCCTTACATCCCGCTCGAGGAAGTACAGAAGGCAAATGAAACTGCGGCAATCCGGAACGTGGGCATTACCTTTGAAACCCGCCCGGACTGGACAAGGGAAGAGCATGTGGACGAGTTCCTGAGGCTGGGAGGAACGAAAGTTGAGATAGGCGTCCAGAGTGTATACGATTTCGTGTTAACCCGTATGCAGCGCGGACACGGCGTTGCGGAGATCGTAGAGGCAAACCGGGTTTTGAGAGACAGTGCCTTCAAGGTCGGCTTCCACATGATGCCGCACCTGCCGGGGATGGATACGGAGCGGGACCTGAAAGGGTTTAAAAAGCTCTTTGAAGACCCTCGCTTCATGCCCGACTACCTGAAGATCTATCCCACCCTTGTGACAGAAGGAACGCCTCTGTACAGGCTCTGGGAAGCAGGGGAATATGAGGCACTTGCCGACGAGGAGGCCGTGGAACTGATTGCAGACATAAAAGCAGTCCTCCCCAAATGGGTCAGGCTCCAGCGCATCCAGCGCGACATCCCCGCCCAACAGATCTTTGCAGGGGTCAGGAAAAGTAACATCCGGCAGCTTGCAGAAGAACGGCTGAAAGAAAAAGGTGGAAAATGCCGCTGCATCCGCTGCAGAGAAGTCGGGCACAACATCCTGAAAGGAAAGCAGGTACACGAAAAAGACATAGAACTCACAATGGAAACCTATGAAGCCTGCGGAGGCAAGGAGCACTTCATAGCTTTCGAAGACCTGACAGCTGACGTCCTGATAGGTTTTACTCGCCTGCGCTTCCCTGCGTCACCCCATCGCTCGGAACTGGAAAATGCTGCCCTGATCAGGGAGCTGCACGTATACGGCTCAATGGTGCCCGTGGGAAAAGGGGCAAAAGGGGCCGACTGGCAGCACAGGGGATACGGAAAAGAGCTCCTCGAACATGCAGAGGAAATCGCATATGACGCCGGATACCGTAAGCTGTCCATCATCAGCGGGATAGGAGCCAGGGAATATTACCGGAAATTCGGATATGCCCTTGAAGGCGGGTATATGTCGAAAAATCTTAAGATCTGAAACTGTGCGGAGGAATCCAGCCCCTGTGCCTTTACTTCACAAACTTCCGGAGATTCCACCCCCATATTTTCAATATATAGTTTATTGACTGGAATACATTTTTCTTTTTTCTGCTGCAAAATCCTACCAAAAAATTTATTAAGTAATTTTTATAACTATAAATTGTTATTTAGTTTGTGGAAAGATGAGAAACCCCTTGAATAAAAAAAGATCTCATTTCAAAGATTCAGAGGATTAAAAAACCAACATCTATGGAAGGGGTAAATCAGAAAATAAGAAGAAATGCCTCTCCACTTACTGAAAAAAATTTCAAATATATAAGATTTGTCAAAAATAATTGATGTAAAAATATAAATAGTACTTTGTAAATAAAGTAAGCCAACATATTAACAATATTACTAAAACAGAAAAAAAATCTGCATCAGTGTACAATGCTGGTTACTGCAGACATACTAACCTGAATAACAATTAAAAAAACGATCTGAAAAGACCTCGAAACCCGAGTAAAGTTGCTGAAAGCTTCAAAAATTGATAGGCGAAGCTCTCATTTGTGGAACAAATTCGCCATAAAGAGCACGAAGCGGCTTTGCCAGAAACATTTCTTAAACACGAGAGAATTCCCCGCCCCACAATATCATAACTGCTTTCTTTAATAGAAAGCATTACAGAAAAATCTTAAATAGTATGATATGATATGGTAGACGTACTTTCACAGATGATATAAAATAATTATGAAGTTTATGGGAATTCCCGTATAAAAAACCTAGAAGTCTGGCCCGGAAAAGACCACATAAACCAAAAACGAGACGTGAAAATGCGGACTCGATAATTGGACTCTCCGGTTTAGAACTTTACAATCTCTCAAAAACAAAAGTAAAAAATGGGTAAGAGGTCTCGTAACTTCAAAACCTGAAAACCCAAAGACCTATGAAACCCCAAATATTCAAAAAAATCAAAAAAGGATATTAAAAACCCATAATGTCCTTAGAAACCCCCAAAATAAAAAAATAAAGCTATAACACCCTTATAGCTCAAAAAACATTAAAAAACCTAAAAATCCCGAAAGTCCCTAAAACCCAATAAATCCCAAAAATTCCTAAATCCCTAAAACCCAAAAAATAAAATAAACCCAAAAAACAGGAAAACCTGGAAATAAACGGTGATAAAAATGAAGATTAGAGTTGTAAGTTCAAAAGAAGAAATTGGTACCTTAAAAAACGATGAAGAAATTGTCCACCTCGCATTCAGGCCGTCCAACAAGGACATTTTCAAACTTATCATGAAATGTCCTGAAATAAAAGCGATCCACATCCCCAGCTCTTACAAGAGAACAATCTCCAGCTCTGCACAGATGTACCTCTCCATGCAGGGTATTTCGTTACTCGAAGGCGATGTATGGGGCCACAGGAAGGACATCAACGAATACTCCGAAGTTTCCCAGCACGTCTTTGACCGCATCGGCGAGCTCAAAGAAGAAGGCCTTTCCGACGAAGAGACCATCGAAAGGCTTGTCAGGGAAACCAGGCTCAGCCCGGACTTCGTGACCTTCATCATGTCAAACTGAATGCAAGGTTAGAATTAAATTCAGAGGACAAAAAAGCCGATCATTCCTGATCGGCACCTCATTTCTCTTTTCAAACGTAACTCTAGATATTTTATCTGATTTTGAGTTCAAATTTTGAGT
>DUKH01000180.1:6573-18393 GCA_013329415.1 Methanosarcinaceae archaeon
CAAATTTTGAGTTCAAATTTTGCATTTAAATATTACATTTAAATTTTAAATATTGCTCTAAAATATTGCTCTAAAACGGATTTTTAAAGACACAATCATTAAGGTATTTTAACGTCTCATTTGAATTTACATGCCATTTAAGACCCCTGTTTTAAAAGTTTGCATGTCCGGCTTGAAGTCGAAACCGAAATGTTTAGAATCGGCATAGTTATCGATAATGCCCGAGGGGTCCATTACTGGAAAATTACTATAGAAGGTTGCCGGGCCATGAATATGGAAGAAATTAAGAAAAATCCAATGTACAATTACCTCCTCCTCCTTGCACTTTTCTCGGCAATAGGGCTTCAGGGTTGGCGAACCATTTTTAATAATTTTGCAGTTGATGTAGTTGGAATCAATGGTTATCAGGTAGGAGTAATCCAGTCGGTCCGAGAGATTCCCGGCTTTTTGACATTTCTTGTAATATACGTACTTCTTGTGATAAAGGAGCACAGGTTATCGGCTATTTCGGTATCCTGCCTGGGGGTGGGAATTTTTCTGACAGGCATCTTTCCTTCGTACCAGGGGCTCATATTCACGACATTCGTAATGTCCGTCGGATTCCATTATTTTGAGACTACCAGCAACTCCCTTTCGCTTCAATATTTTACAATGAATGAGGCCCCACTGGTCATGGGAAAACTCAGAAGTTACAAGGCTGTCGCAAACATCACTGTCGGAGCAGCCATCTGGTTACTTGCAAACCAGTTCGGGATTAAAGAAAACCTCGTGCTTCTTGGGCTTCTCGTGATTGCAGGAGGAGTCTATGCATCCTCCATAAATCCTGCAAAAAAAGCCACAACTCCCCAGGAAAAGAAAATAGTGCTCAAACGCAGGTACTGGTTATTTTACGTACTCAATTTTCTGAGCGGAGCGAGAAGACAGATCTTCGTAGTATTTGCCATTTTTATGCTGGTCACCAAATACGGTTTTGAGGTGCAGGATATCACGGCCCTTTTTATCATAAACAACATCATAACTTACCTGCTGACCCCATACATAGGGAAGGGGATAAACCTGCTTGGAGAAAGGAAAATGCTCTCTATTGAGTACTCCTCCATGGTTATTATCTTCCTCGGCTATGCCTTTATTGAAAACCGGGGGGTCATTTCATTACTATATGTCCTTGACAATATTTTCTTCCATTTCGCAATGGGAATTAATACATATTTCCAGAAAACAGCCGAACCGAAAGACATAGCCCCTTCGATGGCTGTTGGTTTCACCATTAACCACATTTCCGCAGTCGTGATCCCCGTTTTCGGGGGGATACTCTGGATGTTAAACTGGAAAATTCCCTTCATAATCGGAGCAGTACTGAGCGTCGCATCTCTCCTATTCGTACAGATGATAAGGATAGGGGCTATAGAAGAAAATGAAGCATATAATAGAGTGACCGATAAAGCAAGCAATAAAGAAAACGATAAAGCGGATGAAAAAGGCAGGAAACTCCCTCATGAGATAACAGGTATGCAAGAAACGGATACCCAGAATATAAGTAACAGCTGGAGAAGTAAAATCTAAGTAGGATAGCATAAAACAAAAAATGGGAATTTTATGACAGAGTTCGAACGCGTACTGGTACACTCATTTAATACTTTTATCGAGGAGAAAGGCATAAGAGCCATTTCTTACCGGCTTAAACAGCACAGGTTCACCCCTCAGTTCCTGGACGTACTTGTAGATTCCCTTAACCCTGATTATTACCTGGGGATAGAATGCAAGAGTATCTCCGTGGAGAAGGGAGCAAACGCCCTCTACTTTTCTCAGCATTTTACCGTGGATAAAAAAGGGGCCCACCAGATCCAGAGGATCTCCGACTACCTGAACAAATCAGGAAGACGGGGATACCTGGCAGTAGAACTACGCTTCGGAGCAGGGAAAGGCAGGGAAGCCTACATGATCCCCTGGGAAGAGTTGAAAAAGCGTTTCCTGTCGAAGGAACTCAAATTCACTGTCCGGGAAATCCAGGAGTTCCCGGAAATAAAAAGGGAGGGTAAAAACTACCGAATCGAGCCCGGGGAATGGGAGAGGAAAGGGGTCTGAAAGGCCTCACAAAAAAGAGGGCTGGAAGCCTTCAGAAAAATGAAGAAGAAAAATAGCAAAGAGAACACAACAGAAAAAATATATCAAAGATGAGAAACAAAAAATAACAAAAAACCGCAGAAAGAAAAAACCCGGAAAAAATGCAGCAAAAAGAAAAACACCAGAAAGAAAACGGCAAAAAGAATGCAGTTGAGAGGAACGATGTCTGAGCAAATGGAAGTACTCCGAAAAAGAGCCGAGCAGTGCGCTGAAGAAATAAAAAAACACAGGGCAGTCCATGTGGTATCCCATATAGACGCCGACGGGCTGACCTCAGCAGGTATAATCTGCACTGCCCTTGAGAGGGGAGGATTTGAGTACAGCGCCCACTTTGTAAAACAGCTCAACGAAACAGCCCTGGATGAGATTGCTGACGAAAACCATGAACTTGTCGTCTTTACGGACCTGGGCAGCGGGATGTGCGAGCAGATAAAAGCCCGCGGGATCCAGGCTATTGTCTCAGACCACCACCAGCCCCAGGGAGACCTGGAGTTCCACCTGAACCCACACCTCTTCGGGGCAAACGGCTCCTATGAACTGAGCGGCTCGGGCAGTACCTACCTCCTGGCCTCGGCCCTGGGAAAAAACCGCGACTTATCCACCCTCGCAATAGTCGGGGCAATCGGGGACATGCAGCACATGAAAATGGGCCAGCTTGTAGGGATCAACCGGGAAATCCTGGAAGAGGGAGTTGGAGGAGGCTGCCTTAAGTTCATGAAAGACCTGACCCTTTTTGGAAAACAGACCCGCCCGATCTTCAAACTGCTCCAGTATTCCTCAGACCCCTACCTCCCCGGGCTTACAGGTAATGAGGAAGGCTGCATCGGGTTTTTGCACGACCTGAATATCCGCTTCAGCCAGGACGAGCGCTGGAGACGCTGGATCGACCTGGAGACCCCTGAAAAGCAGAAAATAGTCTCAGGCCTTATCCAGTACTGCCTGAAAGCCGGGATTCCCTCCTACAAGATCGAAAGGCTGGTTGGGGAGGTCTATGTCCTCCTGAAAGAGCGGGAAGGCACGGAAATGAGGGATGCTTCCGAGTTTTCCACCCTCCTCAACGCCACAGCCCGCTACGACCATGCAGAAATAGGGCTTGCAGTCTGCATGGGAGACAGGGAAGAAGCTTACGAAAAAGCCCGCGAACTGCTTGCGGAACACAGGCAAAACCTCGTGAACGGGCTTGTCTTTGTCAAGGAGAGGGGGGTCACGGAACTTGAAAACATCCAGTACTTCGACGCAGGCTCAGAGATAAAGGAAACAATCGTAGGAATCATTGCCGGGATGAGTTCAACCATTGTCCGGAACCGGAACCTGCCTATTATTGCATTTGCAAACACCGAAGGAGGCGTCAAGGTCTCGGCAAGGGGCACCCAGGATTTGATCCGGCGGGGGATTAATCTCTCGGAAGCCATGACAAAAATCTCTGCAGAGGTCGGCGGGGCCGGGGGAGGACACGACATTGCAGCAGGGGCAACGATTCCGGAGAGTTCAAAAGAGGAATTTACCCGAAAACTGGACCTCTTTATCGGGGAGCAGTTAAAGGTGGGGGCAAAGACCAGGTAAAAAATAGCCCTGCTTGCCCTGAGAACCAAAAAATAATTAGGCAAAAAGAACTCAAACGAGGTCTTCGATCCTGCTCATCTCCTTGAAAGAGATGAGCTGGGACATTGCACTGGTATCTATCGAAATCCCGTACTCCTGGACCACAGCCATCGGGTTTGTCCCGCCTATGACAACTATCCCCAGGTGGTCTCTCTCAATAGGAACATCCAGAACACGGGTATTAGGTTCCCCTACTTCAAGGATCCCGCTAAAGCCAGCGTCCATTAAATCGGAAAGACGGCTTTCGATCTCATCTCTGGCAACCATGGGGGCTTCCCTGAGGTTTGCAAGGATCTTACCGGAGCCTGTCCTGAGCATATCCGACACGGAAGTGACACCCTGGGACATCAGGAGTTCCAGGGGGTCCACGGTGGTGCTTACGTAAGTCAGCACATCGGTAAAGCGGACAGGTGTCCCATTCCGGATCTGGACCACTCCCCCCAGCTTGGGGTTTATGGGAATTCCCGCTTTCAGGAGCACCCCGTCAATGGTTATGCTGCAAACGGTCCCGATACCTACTTTTCCTTCTCCTATGGTCATCTTTCCGATGGATTCCCCTTCCGAAACTATTTTTATGTAAGGGGTCACCGAAAGCCCGCTGGAGATAACCATCTTGAAGATCCCCAGCACGTCGTCCAGGTCTTTTTTGTCGATGATCGAGAGGTTAAGTATGACATCCCCGTCCATTGCCTTCGGATCAAAGGTTGTCTTGTACATGAGGTCCTTGATTCTGGATGATGTAAACTGAATGCGGTATCCATTTTTTTGCATTTCGTCCCTCCGGATTATTCAAAGCATTTATACTTATTATAATTTATGTGCTAGTAGCCCAGCTGAAAGCCCTGCTTCCCCTTATGCTCGACCATGAAAACACTCTGAGGCCGTTTAAGTACAGGGGAAAGGAAAGAAGAGGAGGAAAACAAATCCACCAGACCTGTTTCGTCCCTGTTTCAAAACACTCTTTCTAAAGAATAGCTAAAGTCCTGAGGGGCTGTCAAAAACCTGAGCTTTTCAATATCATGAACCAGTTCATACATTTCTTTTCCGGAAAACAACCCAAATTCGGGAAGGTCACGGGGCTTCAGGTAGCGGATAGGGGGCACGTCCCTATACAGGGGATTTTGGAGGAAGCCGGTTTTAAGGAGAAAGTAAGCAGCCCCTGAAAGCCTCTTGATAGGCTCATAAACCGAGGAAGAGTCCCTGCAGACCCAGTTTGCCATCTCCAGGGTTTTCTCCGAAGCGTTTATGGTCACGTGTCCGTAGCCAGGAGGAACAAGCACGCAATCTCCTTCTTCTGCCTCGATCACCACCACGTCCAGGACCCTGTCCTCCGCTCCGGGCTCCACTTTTTGCAGGAGATAGGTTGCGGACCCTTCAAGTACCTGGTAGACCTCAGGGTAAGTAATATCCGTACCAGGGACGTAAGGATGGTAATGCCCGACGGTTTTGATATACTCCGAACCGAGCATGTCCGGAGGGATGCGGGTAATATCGTACCTGAGCCCATTAGCTTTTATCAGCTCAAGGTCTGCATCGTTTTTCGAAAGGTCCCGGAACATATAGTACATGTCCAGGTTCCGTTCTTCAGTCTTGTCGAACCATTCCCGGTCAAATACGACATATTCCATATCATGGAGCTTTCTTACATCCGCAGTAGTGGCTTTCTCCCCGAACTTGAGTGTCAATTCCATTGAATTCCCCTTATCATCGATATAAATATGCGAATAAAAGTGAATTACCTCAACATAACGCTGATATATAATTTACTTGATTAGAATATATATGTGATGTCTAACTTGCTCTTTAAAGTGATGATTGACCGGTTTTGTCAAACCTGTTATCTAACCAATAGTAAAACATGTTGTCAAACCAGTCATCTAACCAATAGTAAAACCTGTTGTCAAACCAATATTCAAACATATTGTTTAACATGTTGTCCAACCAATTGCCTAACATGTTGTTTAACCTCCTTTCGGAAAGGTTTCAACGACTGCAGGACCCAAGAGCCTTTTCAACCATTTTCGGGTAGGTAAGTTCGATAATTGTTTTCAGATTAACTATATCCTCCTTGTTATAATTGAGAAGTGTATCAAGGGCAGCCCGGTTTCCCTTCTCATACTGTTTCCAGAGCCTGACCGCATCGAATCCGCTTAGACCTTCCGTATCTTCACTCCGGGAGATCCCGAGGACCTTTTCGATATGTTTGAGCCCCCCGCTGTACCCGATACGCCGGAGAGGATACATAAGGTCAATATGAAGCTGGCTGAACTCAAGATCCGGGTACTCAGATTTTATGAAGGGGAGGTCAAACCGGGCTCCATTGAAGGAAACCAGCAGCTTGTATTTTGAAAACTCTTCCATGATCTCATCGAGATTTATTCCTCGAACGTAGGTTTTGGCTTCCTTGCCATCATAGATCCCCACAACGGTTATGTAGTCCCTGTCCGAGGAAAGGCCGGTGGTCTCTATGTCCACAAATGCCACGGAATCCGAAAAAAAGGGATATGCACGCCAGTGTTCGGAAGAAGGCAGACACTTTGAGAAATAGCAACAGTCATTTGCCTCCAGCCGCTCCGAAGAATGCCTGATCCCTTCAAGGATCTTATCTTTCCTGGCAGGGGAAATGTGGACGAGGTCCTGCTTTTCGAGAAATTCTTCCCAGCTTCGAATCCCCGAAGCCCAGATTTTCTGCTCCACCGTCTTTCCTACGCCGGGAATATGGATATACGTACTCTTTAACATGTTTTTCACCTGAACCATTGGGATTAATGTTTAATAAAAATACTGTATGGGGACTGAAAGTGTTAGGGTGCGTAATATCGTAATTGAACAACCTGATCATAATTAACAATTAGACACTCCCAAAAAAATAGCCGTGATCAGCATAATTAAACCTCTTCTGTTACCCGATTATTATAAACATCCCAAAGAAAATAATAACAAAAAAATAAACAACAATATAATAGTCTAACAAATTGATAATTCAAAAAAACACATTATAGAGATTCTAAACCGGATTCGGGGGGACATTAATAATATTATTGAATTAAATTAGGAAACACATAAATAATATTATTAAATTGAATTGGAAAAACATTATTTATATCCTTAAACCGAATTAGAAAGACATTGTTGAGATCTATAACCCGAATTAGGAAAAAATTAATGATATCCTCAAATTTGAGAAGGAAAAACATTGATAATATTATTAAACCGAATTAGAAGAAACATCATTGATATCCTTTAACCGGATTCGGGAAAACAGTGTAAATATTCATAAAAAATGGATTCCAGAAAGGCATCCTACAAAAATATTTTCAAACCACAGGTGTTCAAATAAATGGCTAAAATTTCCGTGATTGGTGCAGGAAATGTTGGTGCGACCACAGTTCAGCGGCTTGCCGAACTGGAACTTGGCGAAATTGTCATGACCGATATAGTGGAGGGGCTGCCCCAGGGAAAAGCCCTGGACCTCATGCAGGCGGGAGCCATCGTTGGCTATGATACCGCCGTCAGAGGCAGCAATGGCTACGAAGACATTGCCGACTCGGACCTCGTGATCATCACGGCCGGGATTGCCAGGAAGCCTGGTATGAGCAGGGAAGACCTGATCAGTACCAATACAAAAATAATAAAGGAAGTTTCGGAGAATATTGCGAAGTATGCTCCGGACACCATCGTGATGAATGTTACGAACCCGCTGGATATAATCACTTACACTGCTTTGAAGGCGACTGGCTTTGAGCCTGAAAAAGTCTTCGGGATGAGTGGAGTCCTGGACGCGGGACGTTTTGCAAGTTTCATTGCAGAGGAACTCGGATGCTCTAAAAAAGATGTTGAAGCCATGGTTATAGGAGGGCACGGAGACCTGATGGTCCCGCTTCCCCAGTACACCACTGTCTCGGGGATCCCACTCACAGAACTCCTACCGGAAGGAGAGATTACCCGGCTGGTGGACAGGACCGTTAATGGAGGAGCCAAAATAGTGGGCCTGCTCAAACAGGGAAGCGCTTTTTACGCTCCTTCGGCAGCCGTTGCCCGGATGGCAGAGGCGGTGCTGAAGGATTCAAAGAGGATACTTCCCGCTTCCGCTTACCTTGAAGGGGAATACGGGCAGGAAGGGATCTACTTCGGAGTTCCCGTAAAACTCGGGGCATCATGAGTTGAGGAAATCCTGGAACTCGAACTCAGCGAGAAACAGTATGAAATCCTCAGGAAGTCAGCAGAAACCATAAAGAAGGCAATCTCAGAGCTGGGGGTCTGAGATTTCCCATCTTTACCCCCTTATTTTTATTTTCCCTGTCCGGCCCTGCGTCAAGTTAAATACATAATAATTATAATAAATGACTAAAAATCCACCAACAACTGAGTAAAAATCCTCACAATTACAAAAGTCTTCAGTTCCGGGATAAATGTAGAAGAAAATTTGGCAAAACTATAACATATATAAGTATGTTTTTCATATAGGATAGAGAGAAAAGTTGAAATAAATTTACAAAGCAGGGATATAATGCGCGCAGAACTTACATCACTCTTTGGCTTGAACATATACACCAACGCCGGTGTTTATGTAGGGAAGTTGCAGGACGTTGTGATTGATGTTGAGAGTCAGAAAATCAGCGGGCTTGCGGTTTCGGACATCAACAGGGACCTCTTTGACCTGAACAGCAAAGGCGTCATCATTCCCTACAGGTGGGTAATAACAGCAGCAGATATCATCATAATCCGGGATGTTATCCAGAGATATAAAAAACAGAAAGAAGACTGAATTAATTTTTACAAATTTCTATGAAAAACCGGGAAATCTATGCTGAGATGCGCTGTATCTCTCCCGTGATTGTGCGCGCTGACGGCAGGAATTTCAAAAATACGCTTTTGAACCTGGACATTAAAAAGCCCTATGATGAAAGGTTTGCCAGGGCAATGGCGGATACTGCAGAACTATTTATTAAAAAAAGTGGCATAAGCCCCCGTTTTGCCTACACTTTTTCGGATGAAGTTAACCTTTTGTTCTTTGACCCCCCTTTTGGCGGAAGAGTCGAAAAAATCGATTCGGTCACGGCAAGCTATCTGGGAAGCGCACTTACGTTATCCCTGGGACTTGAAGAACCCCTGGCTTTTGACGCAAGGGTTGTTGCCCTGCAAAAAGAAGAAATTCAGGAATACCTGCACTGGAGGCAGCTTGAAGCCTGGCGCAATTGTGTTTTCTCCTACGGGTACTATACCCTGAGGAAAGAAGGCATGGGAGGGGCAAAAGCCTCGAAATTCCTGAGAAGGAAAAGAGAAAGGGACATCCACGAACTGCTTTTCGAAAGGGGAACAAACCTTGCGGCAGTTCCTGCCTGGCAGCGGAGAGGAATCCTTATTTACAGGACAGAGTATGAGATTTCCGGTTTCAACCCCGTGCTCGGGAGGGAAACAGGGTCCCTGCGCACAAAAATCATCCAGAATTGGGATATCCCGAAATTCAAATCCGAAGAAGGAAAAGCGCTATTAGAGAAACTTATTAATAGAAACTGAGTTTTCTGAATACGAAGAAGATTCAAGACCATTCGCTCCGTATAGTACGGATGAGAGGAGTTCCGGAAATCCAGGATACCGATTATTCCGGAAAAAATAATGGTTAGAATTCAGATTTAGAAAAAATTACAAGATAAACGTCAGGAATGTAGAGGCAATGGACAGACTTGAGCTTATAAAAAGGAATGTTCAGGAAATCGTAACTGAAGAAGAACTTGAAGAACTTCTCAAGAAAAAAGAAGCCCCCTGCGCATATGTTGGGTATGAACCAAGCGGAAAGATCCACATGGGACATGTCCTTACCGTTAACAAGTTAATCGATTTGCAAAATGCGGGATTCAGGATTACTGTTTTGCTGGCAGACGTGCATGCTTACCTGAACAAGAAGGGAACACTCGAAGAGGTCAAGAAGGTTGCGGATTATAACAAGCGCTGTTTTATTGCTCTCGGGCTTGATAAAGAAAAGACCGATTTCGTATACGGGTCGGACTACCAGCTGGGATCCGAGTACATGTTAAACGTCCTCAAGCTTTCCCAGGCAGTGACTCTTAACAGGGCCACGAGGAGCATGGACGAAGTAGGGCGTGCAATGGACAACCCCATGGTCTCCCAGATGGTCTACCCCCTCATGCAGGCAATTGATATTGCCATGCTCGGAGTGGACGTTGCTGTTGGCGGGATTGACCAGAGAAAAATTCACATGCTTGCCCGTGAAAACCTCAAATCTCTGGGCTTCCCGACTCCGGTCTGTATCCACACCCCGATTCTCCTGGGCCTCGACGGGACCAAGATGGCTTCTTCAAAGGATAACTTTATTTCTGTGGACGACACTGAAGAAGACATACACAAAAAATTCAAGAAAGCGTTCTGCAAGATGGGAGATACCGAAGAAAACCCGATTCTTGCCCTTTTCCGCTACCACATATTCCCGAGATACGAGAAAATCGTAATCGAAAGGCCGGAAAAATTTGGAGGGGACCTTAAATACAACAGCTACTCCGAAATGGAAAGCGCTTTTGCAGCCGAAGACCTTCACCCGATGGACCTTAAAAACTCAGCTGCAAAATACATAAACGAGATCCTGGACCCTGTAAGAAAAGTTTTGCTCTGACAGCTTTAAAAAGTTGGGAGGTGGGCCCGGGACACTCCTGAAAAATATAAAAGCCCGGGGAAGGAAAATACTTTCATAAAATAACAACAACCTTTAGATAAAATATTATATAGACATACCGCATAGAATATTTGAAGGGTTTGTTTAGATATTCAGGGTGCTCTTATGAGATATACATATCAGGACTCTACGGAACTGCCTGTGCAGCGAGATTTCATTGAGGATCTGAAAACGTTCATGGAGGTTACGGCCAGAGTGATACCTCTGGAGAACTCCATAATAGAAATCAAGTGCAAGAACAAGGAATTTCTCCTTGCACTGAAAAACAAAATCGAACAACTAAATCTATTTGAAGAACGTTTCAATTCCCTCGTGAAAAAGCTTGCCGAAGAGATCGACACAGAGGAGACCCGCCCCTGTGTGGACGCAGTCCTAGCAACGTGCAACGAAAATATCGGGAAAGAGCGAGAAGTTTTCGAAACAGAAACAAAAAAGGTTGAGAGTGGAGCCTCCCTTGAATATCAAAGAATTGAGACCAACATACTCGATATACTTAGCAATTTTTTAATATCAGGTGTTTACGGAGCCGAAAAAAGTTTTGAACTTTCCACAAAAGGAAATACTCTTTCCGGGCAGATGGAAGGTTCGGTTTCAGGGCTGCAGTACAGGTACAAACTGGGCTTTGCAGAAGAAGGGTTAACCGTTGAAAAACTGATAGGCAGTCTGAGCCTTCCGGGCTGGACAAAGACAGGGCTGCTCCGGAAGGAAGAGAAGATAAAAATGCAGGAACTCTCTGCCCTGCTCGTAACTTCCCTGGAGTATGACAGCCAGAAAAACATTCGTCTGACCCTCGAAGACAAAAAAGCGAAAAGGAAGTTCAGGATTGAAGGCGGAGATAACAGGTATTTTGACTACGATGAAGACAAGGAGATCACAGCCGACAAGGAACTTGGAGCTCTGGTTGACATTGGAAGCCTTGCAAAGATCCCCGGAAAAATCCAGGCTTACCTGAAAGCAAACATCCGCACTTATTCCCTCTCAAAGGTCCTCATTGACGAAGAAGATGCCATTTCCAACAACCAGGTCTTTGACTGCCTGAAAGTGATTGCCGAACAGTACGGGACAATAGTCCATGAATGCCTGGCAAAAGGGCACAACAAAGAGGAAATCACTATCAAGCTTGAGGAAGCTGACGGAACCAGGACAGAAAAATACATCTCCAGGGCTGAAATCTACAACCAGCTTTCCGAAATAGGAAGCGAAGGAGTAGAACTTGCCGGAATCCTGGGAGTCGACACCAGGGCACAGATCAAGGAAAGCAAATACCTGATCGTCTGAACAGGTTTTTGCTTCTATTTCTTTCAATTGCCCTTAAGAAGGGGCTTATTTTTGCCCCATGCTTTTCCAACTGCTTTTTTTCCAGCCCTTCATTTCAGCCACCCGTGTTTAATTTATCGTGTTTA
>DUKH01000180.1:18744-18907 GCA_013329415.1 Methanosarcinaceae archaeon
CGTGTTTAATTTATCGTGTTTATTTATCGTGTTTAATTTATCGCATTTATAGTGAATCCAGGAATTAATTACACTTTTCAAGACCAATTATAGTTAATGACCCAAATTCCTTTCACAATCTCAAGTGAAAGTTTAACCACAGAAAACACGGAATAAAGGAAAT
>DUKH01000099.1:0-9930 GCA_013329415.1 Methanosarcinaceae archaeon
CTATAGTGTTTGTGTATTGTTGTCCTGAATCAGTGTAGAAACTCTGGAGGAGGAGAAAGTATGAAATCCTGGCTTCTTGATCTTATTTTCCTGTCAGACAAAAGAACGGAATTTCTTCTCCTGTTGAAAGAAGGCCCTAAAAGTGTCGACGAAGCTCTTGAAAAAATTGAGGTCAGAAGAACATCGTTGCTCCCCCAGATAAAGAAACTGAAAGAACAGAACCTGATAGTGCAGGAAGAAAACAAATACGCCCTTTCCCTGCAGGGAAAAATAATCGTTGAAAAAATCCACCCACTCCTGAATACCATCAGAGTATTCGAGAAAGATACGGAATTCTGGATGGGAAGAAAACTTGATACCATCCCTTATCCCTTTTTGAATAGAATAGAAGAAATCGGAGACTATCAACTGATTGAACCCGACCTGGGGCATGCCTTCGAACTTATCCCGGAGTTTGTAGAGAATATTTCAAATTCAAACCGGGCCGTTATGTTTTTTTCATTCTTCCACCCTCAGATTCCGGAATTTTTCCTGAACCTTGCAAAAAAGGACATTGAACTTTCCCTTATCATAAACAAAAAGGTCCTTGGAAGACTTGAAAAAGATTATCAGGACGAAACCGCACAAATACTGGAAAAAGAAAACACAAGTATTTTCCTTTTTAATGACGAAGAAATTGAGACCCCTGCGGTAATAGCTGCTTCGGACAAAGTAATGTTTCTCGGGTTATTTGACAGGAAAAGCAGGTTTGACCGCCAGTATATAATAAATTTCAAACCTGAAGCCCTGCAGTGGGGAAAAGACCTTTTTTCATATTACGCAAAAATATCCGGCAAACTTGAGAACATATAAAAAAATATGAAAAGAAACCAAATAAAAGAAACAAAAACAAAAAGAGACAAAAAACCGGGCTTAAATCTTCCCACTCAAAATCCCGGATAGCCGACATTTTTTCAGATAGCTGACATCCTGGCACATTATACACCGCACATATACCATACATACATTTCCAGGCTATTGCCTAATACACACCGTAATATGCCCTTTACATATATTTCCGGAATATTGCCCGGGCTACCTCAAAACAAACTTGTTTCAAAAGATTTCGAAATGTTTATGATATACATAAAATATCTATAAAATATAGGGCATGCAAACACTCCGGCATGCAAACACCTATTTTAGACACACAAAAAACTTAAAATAAGCCCGAAAACCCTGCTGGCGACCTGAAATGAACCCCGGCCTACTTGATCTGATCTTATTTTCCGAGAAAAGAAAAGCATTTCTGCTACTCTTGAAAGAGGGACCCAGAAATATTGATGAAGTCCTGAAAGAGCTTCCGGATGTGCCCAGGACATCCCTGCTTCCCCAGATCAAGAAATTGAAGGAGCAGAACCTGGTAATTCAGGAAGAGGGGATTTACCACCTTACAAATGTGGGTGAGATTATCGTCGAAAAGCTGCAGCCTCTCCTGAATACTCTTAATGTGTTCGAAAAGAATGAAGAATTCTGGACAGATAGAAAGCTTACCCCAATCCCGGCTCATCTCTTGAGAAGAATTAATGAGATAGGGAACTACTCCCTGATCGAGCCCGACCTGAGTCATGCTTTTGAACTGAACCCCGAATTCGTGAAGCACGTTTCAAACTCAAACAGTCTCTACATGTTCATTTCCTACTTTCACCCTCAACTTCCTTCTTTTTTCCAGGCCCTCACCGAAAAAGGGATTGAACTCTCCCTTGTCCTGAACGAATCCGTACACTCAAGATTTGCAGAGGATTTCAAAAAAGAGATGGAAGAATTTCTGAAAACTGGACACGCCAGAGTTTTTATATATGAAAAAAATGGGATCGAAAGCCCCGCATTAATTGCGGTATCGGATAAAATAATGATAATGGGACTATTCGACGAAAGCGGGAGATTCGACCGCCAGTACATAATAAGTTTTGAACCCGGTGCCATAAAATGGGGAGAGGAACTGTTCAGATATTATATGGAAATGGCAAGGGAGATCAAAACCCTGTAAGAAGACATGTAAGAAAATCTGAGAGATGTAGAGTAGCCAGGTGATTCTTTTTTTAGACGTATTAATCGAACTGTCCTGAATGCCATGTTCCCGGCAATTGGGCCTGTTTTTTCAAGATTTTAATAGATATTATTAGCAGCGCCAATTATAAATATTAGGTTGCCCTAAGTCCGGATAGATACCGAATTTAGGCGAACCTAATAATTAAGGAGAATAATGAAACTGCCATTGATATGCCCTAAAAAAGATTGCTGCTGCCGGAACGCAGGATGTGATCCGGGAACCGAGCTCCCGAAAATCGTCCTGGTCGGAAACCCGAACGTGGGAAAAAGTAGCCTCTTCAACTCCCTTTCCGAAAGTTACGCCGTGGTCTCCAACTACCCTGGCACCTCCGTGGAAATCACCCGGGGCAAGGGGCGGATAGGAAACAGGGAATATGAAATTATCGATACCCCTGGAATGTATTCCTTGCATCCCGTAAGCGAAGAAGAGCGAGTCTCGCAGCGGATGCTCTTTGACGAAAAACCCTATGTCTGCCTGCATGTGGTTGACGCCCGAAACCTCAGGCGCATGCTCCCCTTCACAGTGCAGCTTCTGGAAGCCGGAACTCCCCTGATCCTGGTCCTGAACATGATGGACGAGGCGGAAGATAGGGGAATTGAAATCGACATGGAAAAACTCAGCCGGCTGCTCGGGGTCCCCGTGGTCGGTACGGTCTCGAGTGAAGGGAGGGGCATTGAGGAGCTTAAAACCGAAATTGCGAAGTTCAGCCCTTCCGGGAACATTCCGGAGATAGAGTACGGGAGCAACATTGACCCGTATCTTTCGGAAATTGAAAGCCAGCTTGCAGCGGCAAAAGAATACGGCATCTCAAAACGAGCCTTCGCCCACCTGCTGCTCCAGGAAGACCTTACAGCCCTTGAAAAAGTGAGCGAAAAAGAGGAAAATGGTAGCTGCGGATGTGAAAACAGGAGTTTTTGCGGACTCAGGTCCATAGTAGAAGAAGCCTCAAAGCAGGCAGATTCCCCCCTTACATACCTGATCACCCTGAAGCGCCAGGCCTACGTAAACGAGATCGTGGAACAGGTTATGCCTTATGCCGATTCAGGGAAGACAGGAGGCCCGGGCAGAAGGAAAGAAAAGTCCGAAGCTGCGGCAAGGAAAGAAAAGTCAGGAGTAAAAAAAATCGCTCTTGCCGAAAACATTGACAGCATACTCACCCACCCGGTCCTGGGCATTCCGGTGCTTTTCCTGATCCTGTACTTCGGGTTCTACCGTTTCGTCGGAGTTTTTGCGGCCGGAACCGTGGTGGACTTCCTGGAAAACACGGTCTTCGGAACCCACATAAACCCCTGGGTAAGCGCCCAGTTCACTGCACTTGTGCCCTATCCCCTGCTGCAGGACCTCTTTGTAGGGGAGTACGGAATCATTACCCAGGCAGTGACCTATGCGATTGCCCTCATCCTTCCGATCGTGGGGGCTTTTTTCCTTGTGTTTTCAATTATTGAAGACACGGGATACCTCCCGCGACTGGCCCTCCTCGTGGACGGCATGTTCAAGAAAATAGGGCTCAGCGGGAGGGCGGTGATCCCAATGGTCCTGGGTTTTGGCTGTTCCACCATGGCCACGATGGTCACGCGGACCCTGGAAACCAGAAGAGAGAAACTAATTTCAACCATCCTGCTCGCCCTGGCAATCCCCTGCTCGGCCCAGCTCGGGATTATCCTCTCAATCCTCTCCGGAAACCCAAAAGGACTGCTGATCTGGGCAGGCGTGATCATTCTGGAGTTTCTCTTCATAGGTTACCTGGCTGCAAAAGTCCTGCCGGGCGAAAATCCCACTTTCATCCTCGAACTCCCCCCTCTCAGGAGGCCAGGGCTGTCCAACATAGCCGTGAAGACCTACTCCAGGATGCACTGGTACTTCCTTGAAGTCCTGCCCCTATTTGTCCTGGCAAGCGTCCTGATCTGGATCGGCAGGCTTACCGGGCTCTTTGACCTTGCCCTGAAAGCAATGGAATATCCCACACAATGGATCGGCCTGCCCGCTGACGCAGCAACGGTCTTCCTTTTCGGTTTTTTCAGGCGGGATTTTGGGGCAGCCGGGCTCTACGGGATGCATGATTCGGGATTACTCACAGGCGTGCAGCTTGTGGTGGCAGCAGTCACCCTGACCCTTTTCATGCCCTGCATTGCCCAGTTCATGATGACCGTAAAAGAGCGGGGGCTGAAAACTGCCCTTGCGATTTCGGGCTTCATCTTCCCCTCAGCTTTCCTTGTCGGCTTTATCGTAAGCACCCTGCTCGATGCCCTGGGAGTGGTCCTTTGAACTGCCCCCTCTGCAGCTACGAGTTTTCAAAAGCCAGAGAAACAAAATGTACCGGCTGCGGGAAACTTCACAACTGCAATAAGCAGTGCTGCCCCAACTGCGGCTATGAGCTTGTCAAAGAAACAAAGGTAATAAAACTCATACGGAGCCTGTTCAAATGAAAACTAAAAGTGTACTTATTTCCCCAATAGAAACCGTCCGGGAGGATACCGGAAACACCCCCCTCTCCTTAATGCAACCTAAAAAAGGAGGCAAAATATCCCATCTGGAAACAAAAAACCCGGGAATTTTGCAAAAACTGATGGCAATGGGAGTCCTGCCCGGAATGCCCGTGACCCTGCTCCGGCGCACACCCTCATTTCTCTTTGAAGTAGACCAGACCCGGTACGCTGTGGACAGGGAAATCGCGGACCATATTTTTGTAAGCTTTTGACACGAAAAAAGAAAGAAAAAAGGAAAAAGAAAAGGAAAAAAGAGGAAAGGAAGGAGAAAACAAGGGGAAAGAAAGAAGAAAACAAGGGGAAAGAAAACAAGGGGAAAGAAAACAAGGGGAAAGAAAGGGCAGAAGAATTATTCTCCTACATGCCTGACAATATGTCCGGCTTCCGGGACAATGATCCCTGAGAGAGCCAGTTTCACGGCATTGGGAGAACCCGGGAGGCAGAAGACCGCTTTTCCCCGGATAACCCCGGCAGCTGCCCGGGTAAGGATAACTGCAGTCCCGATCTCTTCGAGGCTTTTGTATCTGAAAAGTTCCCCGAAACCAGGGATATCCTTTTCGAAAAGAGGTGCAACTGATTCGATTGTCACGTCTCCCGAGGTCAGGCCCGTGCCCCCGCTGGTGATCACAATGTCCGCCGGGCTGGAAAGGGCGGAGTTCACGGCTTCTAAGATCGCGATTTCCTCATCAGGGACCAGCCTGTAGAAAGCCACAGCATGGCCGCTGGAAGTCAGGATATCACTCATGGCCTTTCCGGAGAGGTCTTCAGCCTCTTCAGGGGACCCAACATCTCCGAATTTTTCAGCTCTTGAAGTCGAAATCGTGATTATTGCGAAAGAATAAGATTTTCCTGTGTCTTTTTTGTGAATTTCGGGTGTTGATTCTTTCATTAGAATCCAGGCCTCCATATCAAATTCCTTTATGCAAAACTCCTTTTTTCCAGGAGTGGCAAATCGTATCTTTATTTCGGTTTATCCCGCTTATGCGCCCTATACTTTAATAATTTATCAGCCCCATTGCTCAGATATGCGTATACTTGCAGCGGACATAGGAACGGGAACGCAGGACATCCTGCTTTTCGATTCCGAAAAAGAGATGGAAAACGGCCTGCTCATGGTCATGCCCTCCCCGACACAGGTCATTGCGGGAAAAGTTATGGAAGCAACGCAAGCCGGAAAGGACATAGTATTTACCGGGACCATTATGGGCGGAGGCCCTTCTGGAAGGGCTGTAAAGGCTCACCTGCAGGCAGGTTTTCTAGTATATGCAACAGAGAGGGCTGCCCTGACTATCCACGACAACCTTGAGAAAGTGAAAGCTTTCGGGGTCCGGATAGTCTCCGAAGAAGAGGCAAAAAAACTCACCGCCTCCGGGAGTGCTGTAGAAATCGTCATGCGGGATTTTGACCCTGAAGCGGTCTCGGAAGCCCTGTCCGCCTTCGGGGTTACGGTTCCGGAAAAACTCGCAGTGGCAGTGCAGGACCACGGGAACGCCCCTGATAAAAGTAACAGGGTGCACCGCTTTGAACTGTTCAGGGAATTTATCGAAAAGGGAGGGGAACTTGAGCGCTTCGTGTACATGGCAGAGGAAATCCCACCAGCCTTCACTCGAATGAAAGCCCAGGCTGACTCCCTCCTGAAAACAACCCTGAGAACAGAGGATGCCCCGGAAATTAAGGCGGTATTCATGGACACCGGGCCTGCCGCCATTTTCGGGGCACTCACGGACCCTGTAGCCAGGCAGCCCTCAATTGTAGTGAACATCGGAAACGGACACACCCTCGGAGCCCTCGTGCTTGAGAACAGGATCACTGCCCTCTTCGAGCACCACAGTTCCCGTATAAGCCCTGAAAAATTGCAGGACTATATCATCAGGCTTGCCGATGGAAGCCTGGGGTTTGACGAGGTCTTTGAAGATGGGGGACACGGAGCGTACATAAAGGAGGCTCCGGGCTTTTCCAGCGTCCGTTCGGTCGTGGTTACGGGGCCGAAGCGGGGAATGCTCGAAAAACTTTCCGAAAAAGAAATCCGGCCGGAGATTTTGGAAAATCTGCATTTTGCAGCACCTTTCGGGAGCATGATGCTCTCGGGCTGTTTCGGGTTACTTGCAGGATTTTTTAAGAAATATCCGGAAACATCAATAAAACTTATAAACCCCTAAGTACTAGGGAGTAAGTCACCTAAGCCCGGAATATATAAAAATTCAGAGGCAAATGTCAGGCCCGGAACCCCCACAGGGCCCGGGAAAACAAAGGGCAAAAAGGAAACTTTCTGACATGACCGGGCGGAGAACCGGTTACAGATAAATGTAAATACAGGCAAGTATCTCTATATGCACATCTTTCCATGCCTGTATGCGCATCCCATATGCGCGCGCTCTACGCCGGACGGTTCTCAGCAGGCATTATACAAATAATCCAAATCGCAGCAATTGCAAACTATTCCGTTGCAAAAAATTACAATCAGAATCAATTAAAATTAGAATCAATTACAATCAGAATCATCATCTTTCAGGAGATTTAAGCTAATGGTAAGAAAGCCAGCAAGTATGTACAGGAACGTAAAGCAGCGCTCCTTTACCAGAAGAAAGTACATGGGCGGTGTCCCCGGAAGTCAGGTCATTCACTACGACATGGGAAACAAGTCAAACACCGATTTCCCGGTAAGGGTTTCCCTGATCTCAGAAGAGAAATGCCAGATCAGGCACACTGCACTTGAAGCAGCCCGTATCACTGCAAACAGGCACCTGGTCTCAGCAACCGGAAGACAGGGCTACTACATGAAGCTCCGGGTTTACCCCCACGAAGTACTCAGGGAAAACAAGCAGGCAACAGGCGCCGGTGCTGACCGTGTGTCCAGTGGAATGCGCGGGGCCTACGGGAAGAACGTAGGGACCGCAGCAAGGGTAAGTTCTATGCAGAAGATCTTCACCGTGGCTGTGGAGAAGGAAAACTTCGAAGCCGCAAAAGACGCACTCTGGCATGCAGGTCAAAAACTGCCGACCCCTGTCAGGATCGTTATCGACAAGGGCGCCGAACTGGTCCGGTAAGCGGATTCCAGGCTATATAGCACCCGAAAATGGAATTTCAAATGACCGAAGAAGCAGTTGAAAACTGCAAACAGATAGGGAAGTATAAACATGAATGATTACGAAGAGCTCCTGGACCGTGCGATTGCCAAGTTACCGGATATCGAGACCACCGACGCTCGATTCATAATCCCCGAACCTAGAACCTTTTCCGAAGGTAAAGCCACGATTCTGGACAACTTTGGAAACATTGCCGATATCCTGAATCGGGACCCTGACCACCTTATGAAATACCTTACCAGGGAACTGGGGACCGCAGGAAAGATCGAAGGCTCCCGTGCAGTCTTCCAGGGCAGGTTCACAAGGACTCAGCTTGCGGATAACATCCAGGCTTACGTGGACGAGTACGTCATGTGCTCTGAATGCGGACGTCCTGACACCCAGCTCGTCCGGGTGGACAGGGTACTTATCCTTAAGTGTTCCGCATGCGGCGCCCATAGGCCTGTCAAAAAGAGAAAGATTACCCAGACCGAAGTAAGGGAAGCAATCGAGGAAGGGGGAATCTACGAATTCAGGATCGATGCAGTGGGTTCCAAAGGCGACGGGATCGCAAAGGTGGACAGGTACACAATTTTCGTACCCGGTGCCTCAAAAGGCGATGTGGTCAAGGTAAAGATCAAGAAAATCAGCGGAAACCTCGCCTTCTCCGAGAGGGCCTGAGGTTTAGCATTTCTTTACGGGAACTTCCGGGAAATATATTTCCGGGCAACCGGGTTACGGGGAGTTCTCGCAAAATCTTCTTTTTAGATTCTTGGAATCCGGCTGGTTTTTAAACCCGGGGATCAGACATAAGCACCTTAATTTTATTTTTAGAAGAGATTAATTTTAAAGAGATTAATTTCAGATTCTACACAAAATATCCGGCAGGCGAAAAACACCAGGCCTGCCAGATCAGGAATTGTGATTAAAAATGACTCCTGAGAAAAACAACACAGAGGAAATTAGTGGAGTGGAAATTCCTGCCAATGGAAAATCCATAGAAATCCTCTCGGTCCCCGGGCTCCGGGTCAACCTTCAACATGCAGAGAACACTCTCCGGAGAGATTTCCTGGAACTTACTGCCAGCGGGACCCTGAAAGCCGCGTGTTCCCCTATCCTCAAGAAGATCAACTCCCGCCTGCGTGAGGAAAAGCCCGCTCTTGTCAGGGAAGATCACGTAATCGCCTCGGCCTGGCTGCCCCCGATTCCTGGCCCTGCGTTCAAAAGGCTGCTCTATGCCGAGATGCAGATTGCTATCGGGAAATACATCCCGGAAACCGTTTCCATCGAGCTGACCCGCCAGAACAGTGCAAGGTATCCCCCTGGAACTAATGCGGAAGAACTGGATATCGGGACCCTCAAAAGAGTGATCGACGAAGCCCTTGACCTTGGAGCGTTCATCATCACATTTACGGAAAACGACCCCCTGCTCAGAGAGGAGGTCTTCGAGCTTATCGAGTATGTGGACAAAAAACGCGCAATCGTGAACAGTTCCACCTGGGGCACGGACTTTTCGAAAGAAGCCGCCAGCCGGCTGAAAGAAGCCGGGCTCCACGCCCTGATGGTTGGGGTCTACTCCACCGACCCGGCAAAACACGACACTGCCAGGAAAGCCGAGGGGGCGTACGAAAGGGCAGTCTTGGCCATCGAAAAGGCTCTTGACGCCGAACTCATGGTCGCCATGACAACGCACGCTTCTCCCTCAAACATACAGGAACTTCCGGCCCTCTATACCCTTGCATCGGAACTCGGGGTGCAGGAATTTTCGGTCTGGGAAGCCATGCCAAAAGCCGGAGAAAATGCAGGAGAAAAACCCCTTATTTCCGACGAGAACAGGAGAGCCATCCTTGAGATGTACGAGCGGATCAACGCCAGCCCGGAAGGTCCCCGGATGTTTGCAAACACCTACTTTGAGGGGCAGATGCTGGGTGCCATGGCAGGTCGGCGCTGGATGCATGTCACTGCGGACGGAGATGTAAAGCCAAGCCCTTACCCTCCGTTTAAGTTCGGAAACGTCAAAGAAGAACCTTTGAAAGACATCTGGCAGAGGATCAGGAGCTACCCTTATTTCCAGAGGCAGAAGAACTTAAGCCCCATGCACGACCCGGAATTCCTGGAATTTGTTGACAGGATTCCTGCCGGGGCAAAGCTTCCTTATGAGTTTGAAAAGGTTTACAGGCGTTAAACGTTTTCGGGCACTGCCCGACCATCCTTTTTTAAAAGAGTCTTTGCGCCCCCGATGCCCTTCAACTTTACCGGTTTCATCCGGTTTCATCCGACTTTACCG
>DUKH01000099.1:10245-11880 GCA_013329415.1 Methanosarcinaceae archaeon
CATCCGACTTTACCGGTTTCATATGGATTTTCCTTCCTTGAGTCAGGAGCTTCATTTTCAATGTGTATTCCGGTGCCATCCTTCGGAGATAAACATTTACATATGAGCAGGTATTTTTAAAGAGCGTTTCAGTTGAAACAGGAATTTACATTTTAATTAAAACTCAGAAAGAAATAAACTAATTAAGATTCAGCAAGAAAAAGCTGGCTGTCCTGAGGGAACTCATTCAGGAAGCTGGCGTCCACTGAGGGACTTTATGGATACGAAACTTGACCCCTGGAGTTCAAACGACATTACTGACTATTCCAAGTTATTCGAAGAATTCGGGATTTCCCCCTTCGAGACCGTGCTTTCGGAAATCCCTTCCCCGCACATGTATATGCGGAGAAAAGTCATCTTCGGGCACCGCGACTATGAACAGATTGCACAGGCTATGCGGACAGGTGCCCCATTTTCGGTTATGGACGGCTTTATGCCCTCGGGCAAGGTCCACCTGGGACACAAGATGGTCATGGACCAGATCGTCTGGCACCAGGAACAGGGTGCTGACGCCTTTGTAGGGATCGCAGACCGGGAAGCGTACTCGGTGCGCGGCTTTTCCTGGCAGAAGTGCAGGGAGATCGGGGTTGAGGAGTACATCTTAAGCCTTATAGCCCTCGGCTTCAAACCCGAAAAATCCGGGAAACAGAGAAGTCTGATCTACTTCCAGTCCGGGTGCGAAAGTGTAAAGGACCTGGCATTCGAACTCGGCTCAAGGGTCAATTTTTCGGAACTGAGCGCCATATACGGTTTTTCAGGGGAAACAAACCTCTCCCACATGCTCAGCGTGGCAACCCAGGCCGCAGACATCCTCCAGCCCGAGCTCGAAGAGTTCGGAGGCCCAAAACCCGTGGTCGTACCCGTGGGCCCTGACCAGGACCCCCACCTCAGGCTGACCAGGGGCCTGGCAGGCAAGATGAACATGTTCAGGATAGAGGAGCGGGAAGACAGTAAGACCGGCAGGCCATACCTGAGCGTTAGAGGAAAAGCCGCCCCGCAAGAAGCCCTTAAAGAGCTAAAGAAACTCATCCCCGGAAAGGTCAAGCTCTATGAAGCGCATGTGGACGTACTGGAATTTTCCGACCGCGCAGGCCTTGAGGAAATCGTCCGTAAAGTAGCCCTGGAATTCGGAGGCTACGCTTTCATCCCTCCGGCTTCCACCTACCACCGTTTCATGAGCGGACTGCAGGGCGGGAAGATGTCAAGCAGTATCCCGGACAGCCATATCGCCCTTACGGACGCCCCGAAGGACGGGGCAAAGAAAGTCAAACGTGCAAAGACCGGCGGCTGCGTGACCCTCGAAGAGCAAAAGAAACTGGGAGGGAAACCCGACGAGTGCTCGGTCTTCGAACTGATGCTCTTCCACCTGCTTGAAGACGATAAAGAGCTGCTGGAGATCAGGGAAGAATGCCTCTCAGGAGAGCGGATGTGCGGCTCTTGCAAACAGCTGGCTTCCGAACTAATGCACGACTTCCTCAAAGACCACCAGGAAAAGCGGGAACTTGCCCGCGAACAACTCGACGAATACGGAATAATGTGCAAAAAATAAAACTAATGGATTATACTATACATATCAGGATTTATAGCCAGGATTTA
>DUKH01000035.1:0-3538 GCA_013329415.1 Methanosarcinaceae archaeon
ACAGAAAGCACGGAAGGACTGTGCAGCTATTTCCTTTTTTCCGTGTTTTCCGTGCTTTCCGTGGTTAAACTTTCACTTGAGATTGGGGGAGGAATTTGGGGCATTGACTATAGTTGGCAGATCATTTGCAAATACCTTGAAATTGTTGCTTGCGAACTGCACATTTAGCGTTCCAGGAATTGCTTTCCGCCCTGTAAAGGCAGTTACCGCGATTTGAGATTCTGGATCAGCTTATCAACTATCTATTAAAAGTAAAGTATTTCCCAAGCTCACTTTATTCGAAAATAATGTAAATTTTCAGAAAAAACAATCTCAAAGTAAATAACATCAGGAGATCTGTTATGCGATTTCCCAATAGAATTTCCGGGATTAAATTTGCAGGATTATTAGCCATTATTATTTTAGTTGTTTCGACTCCGGGGTGTATGAGTTCAGGTTCGGATAAGAGTAATTCAAGCTCCGGTCCGGATGCAGAGGTTATAGCTTCAACACCTGAAGCAAATATTACGTTTGTTACTACCGGTTCATCATTTTCACCAATCATCACAGTTACAGGTAATCCTGAAATTAAATGGGTATTTGGGGATGGTTCAACATCCGATTCTCCGGCTCCTACTGTAAACTTCGGTTCAAAGGGGACAAGAGCAAATACTCTGGTAGTAACACCATGGAGTGCAGTAACTAAGATCAATATAGGTTATGATGGTTCGGATGGGGGAGTAACTCCAGGTCCCGGTACAATAGAATATTTGGAACAACAGAATGTAATAGCTGTTACCGGTTTGGAAAATGTCGCACCGTACCTCCAGGTATGGGCTTCAAGTCGTAATCCGATAGCTGCGCTGGATTTCAGTGACTTCAAGGAACTGCATACGATTGAGTGTTTTTATTGTACATCATTGGCTACCATCAGGCTCCGTAACGTTCCATCTCTGACCAGGCTTTGCCTCGAAAGTTGCGACATTTCTTATCTTGACCTATCAGAGGCTCCTGCTCTGGCTGATCTTCGCGGAGCATCCCAGAAAAGTTCAACATATACAATAAATTGGGGCACTACAGGGGATCATATCTGGCATGTATGTGTTGGAGCTAACCCGCATATGACCGGCACATTACCATCCGACCAGTTCCCGGTCCTGGAAGATTTTTTTGTTTGGAACGGGAATCAAAGCGGGACTCTACACCTGGATTCTAAAGATTTATATAAAGTCCGGGCATACGATAACCATTATAGTGCCGCTGATTTATCCGGTTGTTTCCCTGCTGGTAGAAGGGCTGTTGTGCAAATTTATAATAATGAACTCACAAGTCTGGATATTTCCGATGACCCCGGTTTAATTCATTTAAATGCCAGCGGTAATTTACTGGACCAAACAGCAGTAGATGGGGTACTCCAAACACTGGATTCTTATGGTACTAATGGCGGGTATCTGGATCTAAGCGGAAATGCCGCCCCATCAAGTGCAGGAACAGCCTATGCAGATAATTTAATTGCCAGGGGATGGGAGGTCCAGAGTTCATAAAAAATCCCCCGCCTGCAAATTTAATCTGTATTTTGGATGCCTGCAAAATACGGAAACAACTTTACTCAAAAACACCGATTGAATAATTCAGGAAGCCCGGTTCTGTAGAAATCCTATCCATGACTTGAAATGACCCCGGTTTTTTGTGACAGGGTTTAATGATGGTCCCGGTTATGGGAGTTTCCTTTCCGGTATCGATAAAAGGGGTCCTCACCGCCCGCAAAGCGGGAGGTCCTTTCCGAATTTGCTGGGAACAAGTATTTTCTAAATGAATTGCAATTATTGGGTTTTACTTTTATTCAACCCATTTCGCGATATTTTGCCTTTATCTCTAATTTTTATATTTTCGAAATAAATTAAGCTAATTGAAGGTTTCTACATGTCTGGAACCTCAAAAGTTATATTTTCCAGAAAAAATAAAGCTCACCTATAGATAATATGGCTGAAGTCAACGAATCCAAAGAAATCAAAAAATCTAAAGAATCCAACGAATCCAAAGAAACCCTCGTCCGAAGCAAAAGGAAAAACCAGACAAAAGAACTTGAGCGCTGCAAGTCGATCTATGGGGAAGAAAACGCCGTCACAATCGACCGTACCACGAAATGGGGCAGCCCTTTTACAATTGGCAAGGACGGGAGCAGGGAAGAAGTAATGCAAAAGCACCAGGCCTACCTGAGAAAGAGGCCGGACCTCCTGAGGGCAATCCCCGGGGAATTGTCCGGCAAAGTTCTCGTCTGCTGGTGCTGGCCTGACCCATGTCATGGGGAGATCCTGGCATACCTGGCTAACAACCCGGATAAGATCGAAGAATTCAGGCAGGGGAAAAACCCGATGAAGGGGAAGGTTCAAGCGACTTTTGGGAGTTTTTAATGAGGGGGGAGAGGCAGTCTGATCGCGTTCTCGTTCCGCCGCCTTCCCTGCCTTATTTTTCGTACCAATCAGTTTTGACTCTCTGGGGCCTGTTTAGTGATTTTGGGAGCTTGATTTTTTTTGGGGGGGGCGGCTTCTTATCAGTCAAGTGGATTTAATTTTCTTTGAATAAAATGGAAAAGAAGAACCAGCAATTTATGTAACTGGCTGAACTTTTTCCTCTATAAATCGAATGCATATACATCACATTTTAGTTATTGTATCAGTTTCAACAAGAATGCTGAACCACAGAAAAATCATATAATCATGAAGCCTGATATGATATAGTAAAATTATTCTTTGTGAATACGGAATTAATATAAGATATCTGTAGGATCAAAGTGGTAGAAGGTAAAAGAATAATGCCTGCTCAACAACTCAGAGACGCTGACTATTTCATAAAAATACTGAAGCGTTACTTCCCGGAAATAAAGGAGAAATACAGTGTAAGCTATCTCGGGGTTTTCGGATCATATGTCCGCGGGGACCAAACAAAGGATAGTGACCTTGATGTCCTTGTAGAATTCGATGAAAACCCCGGGCTTTTTGAATATATCGAACTTGAGGACTACCTGAGTGAACTTCTTGGAGTAAAGGTGGATCTGGTGATGAAAAGTGCGCTTAAACCCAATATAGGAAAGCGAATTCTGAACGAGGTCGAAGCTCTGTGAATACTGAGGAAAGGGATCTTGTAGATTTTTTAAAAGACATCCTTGAGTCAATCGAGAAAATTGAGAAATTCACGAAAGGACTTGATTTCGATGAATTCTCGAAAGACGATAAAACCGCGTATGCAGTGATCCGAGCTCTTGAAATTATAGGGGAAGCAACAAAAAATCTGCCGGATTCTTTAAAAGAAGAATATCCCGAAGTCCCGTGGAGAAAAATGGCAGGAACTCGAGATAAGGTAATTCATGGTTATTTCGTGGTTGACCTCGAAGTCATCTGGAGAACGATAACTAAAAACATTCCCATTGTAAAACCATTAATTGAAGAAATACTCGATGAAATAGAAAATTGACTTTCTGGAGCCTGTTTAATGATTTTTGGAGCTTGATTTCTGGGGGGCTGTTTCTTTTCCACCCGAGTTGCGCCAGTCGAGTTGC
>DUKH01000035.1:3849-16923 GCA_013329415.1 Methanosarcinaceae archaeon
GAGTTGCGCCAGTCGAGTTGCGGCTCGACGATGCGCGGTCCTTTTCCCTCGCTTCCTCGCTCAACCTGACTAAGATAACTTTTTTTATATATTTCCCGGGCGGCACCTCCTCCCCTCCCTCCCGGCTCCTCCTTTTCCACTGATCCCTTTCTCGTTCCACCGCCCTTCCCTGCCTGATTTTTCGCAACAATTATAGTCCCAAACGTAAATATTTTCACTTACTTTATAACCACGGAAGACACTGAAAGCACGGAAAGATTGTTCCCTTATTTCCTTTATTCCGTGTTTTCCGTGCCTTCTGTGGTTAAACCTGCACTTGAGATTGGTGAAAAAATTTTGCACCTTGAATATAATTGATTTTGAAATGTGTAATTAATTTCTGGATTCACTATAGTTTTGACTCAGCTTTCGACCCCGCTTTCAAAATAAGGTTATTTTTGAGACAACTGAATAAATGTGAGTATCAAAACTACAGTTTATATTTTATAGAAAACGTAAACTTTACTCGTAGATAACATGGCTGAAGTCAAAGAAACCCTCGTCCGAAGCAAAAGGAAAAACCAGACAAAGGAACTTGAGCGCTGCAAGTCGATCTATGGGGAAGAAAACGCCGTCACAATCGACCGTACCACGAAATGGGGCAGCCCCTTTGCAATTGGCAGGGACGGGACCAGGGAAGAAGTCATGCAAAAGCACCAGGCCTACCTGAGAAAGAGGCCGGACCTCCTGAAAGCAATCCCCGGGGAATTGTCAGGAAAAGTTCTCGTCTGCTGGTGCTGGCCTGACCCATGCCATGGGGACATCCTGGCATATCTGGCTAACAACCCGGACAGGATCGAAGAATTCAGGCAGGGGAAAAACCCGATGAAGGGGAAGGTCCAGACTACTTTTGGAAGTTTTGAATGATTAACCGCTGTTGCAGCCTCAATTATTCCTCAATTTGTCCATGAATTTGAAAGAGCTTCAGCTTGCTTCAGTACTAATTCAATGGCTTCCTGTGCCTTATCCGGCGGGTACTTGTAGCGTTGCAATGTACGGCGGACAAGAATGCGTAATTTAGCTCTTACACTATCACGCACCTGCCAATCCACAGTCGTGGATTTGCGCAGTTTTTCGGTAATTTCTATGGCAATCTTTTTGAGAGTTGCATCCCCCAACTCACGCACTGCGCTTTCATTATTCGCCAGAGCGTCATAAAATGCCACCTCGTCCGGGTTCAGACCAAGCTCAGCATCGCGCTTCAAAACCTCTTGAAACTCCTTTGCCATCTGAATAAGTTCTTCAATAACCTGGGCAGTTTCAATAGAACGGCTGTTGTACTTCCGTAAGGTTTCCTTTAAACGGTCACTGTATTTCTTTTCCTGCACCACGTTATTGCGGGTTTTTGAATTTATTTCATCTTTCAACAGTTTTTCAAGTAGCTCTACTGCCAGATTGCGGTACTTCATCTGCCGAACATCTTCCAAAAACTCATCCGACAGCAGACCAATATCAGGTTTCTCTAACCCCGCCAGCTCGAACACGTCGGCAACACCTTCGGCAATCACGGCATTATCTAGAATCTGTTTTAGAGCCGAATTTTTCTCTTCCTGAGTACGCTTTTTATCCACAGAGGTGAATTTACTAATAGCGGCTTTAATGGCTGAAAAAAAGGCTATCTCAGCACGCAGCTCTTTGGCTTCATCCAGGGTACCGCACAATGAATAGGCTTTGTTAATCGCTAGTACCGCATCCAAATATCGCTTTTTACCGTCGTTAAGCTCCAAAATATGGTTCGCAGCTGGTACCAGTAATTGGTGGGCCTGGTTTTCAAAGTCGCTGTAATCAAAACCATGGAAAAGCCCACGCACCACATCCATTTTTTCCAGCAAAACCGAAAAGGCCTCTTCGGCTCGTAGAATGGGCTCTCCTCTGCCCCTGGCACCAGTATAGATATTCATGGCTTGCTTCAATTCGTTGGCAATACCGATGTAATCTACCACCAGACCGCCGGGTTTGTTTTTAAACACCCGGTTTACCCGCGCTATGGCTTGCATAAGGTTGTGGCCTTTCATCGGTTTGTCAATATACATGGTATGACAACAGGGCACATCAAAGCCTGTGAGCCACATATCACGCACAATTACCAGCTTGAGAGGGTCATTAATATCTTTAAAACGTTTTTCTAATTTCTTCTTAGTTTGCTTATTGTAGATGTGTGGCTGTAACAATTCTCGGTCAGACGCCGAGCCGGTCATCACAATTTTAATCTTACCTTTATCGGGGTCAGGATCATGCCAATCAGGGCGCAATTCCACAATGGCATCGTATAAATGCACACAAATATCACGACTCATGGCCACAATCATGGCCTTGCCATCCATCGAGTCCGTGCGTGCTTCAAAGTGTTTCACCAGATCAGCAGCTATTTGCTGAATACGTGGCTCAGTCCCCACCAGTTTTTCCAGGCGTGTCCATTCACTTTTGGTTTTCTCGCGGTTAGACACGTCCTCTTCGTCTTCCACCACTTCTTCAACTTGATCAGACAAAGCTTCAATTTTGGCATGGTTTAAATCGAGCTTTGCCAAACGTGACTCGTAATAAATAGGTACTGTTGCTCCATCATCTACAGAGTCTTGAATGTCGTAAATTGAAACATAACCCCCAAATACTGATTGAGTGTCTTTGTCTTCAAGGGCTATCGGTGTACCCGTAAAACCAATAAACGAGGCATTGGGCAAGGAATCACGCATGTATTGGGAAAAACCGAATACCAGCTTTTTATCTATAACATTTTTGTCTTTATCTTTCACATCTACATAGCGGCCTTTATGACCATACTGGCTGCGATGTGCCTCATCGGAGATCACCACAATATTGTGGCGGTCGTTTAAGATAGGATGACCATCTTCGCCTTCAAAGGGTGAAAACTTTTGTACAGTAGTAAAAATAATGCCGCCGGATTCCCGCACAGAGAGCAGCTGACGCAACTCCTCCCGGTCGTTGACTTGAACCGGTGTTTGCTTAAACAGCTCCTGGGCATTGGAGAATGTTTGGAACAGCTGACCGTCTAGGTCATTGCGGTCTGTTACCACTACTATGGTAGGGTTATTCATCTCCGGTTGCTGCAACAATTTCCCGACATAACAACACATGGAAATGCTCTTACCCGAACCCTGGGTATGCCAGACCACTCCCGCCTTTTTGCTGCCAGGCACCACCTCATCGCCATAGCTTGCCCGCTTTTCTGCCACCCCCAGCGACTCATGTGCAGCAATGATCGTGACTCTTACCGCTTCTCTTACCGCATGGAACTGGTGATAACCGGCAATTTTTTTGATGATTGCTCCACCATCGTTTTCAAAAAGCACAAAAAAGCGGATGTAGTCAAGCAACATCTCACGGTCAAAAAACCCTCGCACCAGGGTTTCCAGCTGCCATTCTAACAGTGGCTTATCATCTTCATTCTTAACAGCACGCCAGGGTGAAAAGCGTTCCTGGTTCGCCGTCAACGCACCAATGCGGGCGTTATAGCCATCACTTATTATCAACGCTTCATTAAACACAAAGAGGTCGCTGATTTCATCTTTGTAGGTTTGCAATTGGTTAAACGCATCCCAGATATCGACGTTTTCATCGTTGGGACTTTTAAGTTCCAATACCACAATAGGCAAGCCATTTATAAAACAGACTATATCAGGGCGGCGTGGCTGTTTAGTCCCTTGAATGGTGAACTGGTTGACCGCCAAAAACCGGTTATTGGTCAGATTCTCAAAGTCAATCAAAAAAGCACGGTCGTAAACCGTCTTGTCATTTTTACGATATTCAACCGGTACACCTTCCAGTAACAGGCGGTGAAATGCGTGGTTATTGGTTTTTAAATCCAGGCTCTCGGACTTTAAAACAAGAGCTACGGCCTGCTCAATAGCATTGACGGGGAGATGTGGATTGATGCGCTTAAGGGCCTCTTGAAGATAACGATTTAGCACCACCTTGTGGTAATCACTGCGTTCGGGTTTGCCTGAATCGGGGGCGATATCAGGGCTATACAGCACATCCCATCTGTTATCCCGGAGCCAGTCGAGGCAAAGTTGCTCTAATTGGTCTTCATTCATTGTTACACCCTTATCCTTGTTTTACCAGCCGCGCAGTCAATTGCCAATTTGAGTAACTTTTCCAGTCCGCTGTGATCAGATTTTCCATCTTCATCTTTAGGTGCTTGGTACCAAATAGGTCTTATTTTCGCTTCTTGGAGCATTTTTTCTTTAGCTAAATATTTTTCATAATCAGAAGGCTTCGGAAGAAGGGCAAAATGAGCTGGTATGTCAAATGCTTTAGAATTTACCACATCTTGAAATAACTCAAGGGTTCTATCTTGTTCAAGGCTGCACCCCAGGAACAGCAGTGAATGACTTACAAATATCTGGCGAAGTGTTTTAGCAAGGGGTCTTGTGTAATCAAAAGAAGGATAATCTCCATACGCATCGTTGTATTGTGCTTTTGAGAAAATATAAGTGTCAGGATCATTAACATTTCCATGAAGCTTCAAAATACAACGTTCACCTTGGATCAGTTTTGCAGCAAACTGATTTTGAGTTTGCGTGCCGTGCATATACCCTTCAATAGGTTTTCGGGCTTTGCTAAATACAATTTCGATAGCTTCATCGAAGTTTGTAGTAACAATACAACCATCACAAATCATAGGTAAAAGCCTGACAGGCCCAGAAATTATTGGATCAGCGGAAAGCTCAAACGTATTGAGAACAAAACTGTCAACGTGAGTCTTACTATTCGCATATAATAGATCCACAGCATCCAGATAATTCCATTCTGAAAGGTACTTTTCAACCTCTTCGAGGTAAGCCAATGCAGGCTGTGCAGCTCGTTGTTCTGAAGTTGAAACGCCTTCAAGTTTCTTGACCAATTTTTCAATTGCTTCTCCCCATAAAGGAAAGTTGCAAGGTTTTGACAATCCCGCACCAACAAATGGAGCAATGCGTTTCTTTTTAATGGTTTCGACTAATTTTGAAAAAACAGCAGATTGTTCGGACTCATCGAGATATTCAAGCATTTCTAAATGCTGATCTTTTACTAACTGCCCTTCCCAGCGCTCCAATTCATCCATGTAGGCTTCCGAATCGTGCCAAAATAGAAGATCACTTATTTCCACAGAATAACTGTTTGGATCATCGTGAATACTTTGTTTGAGTCCTCTAAAAGTAAGAGGTTCGTCGCCATTGATTGCCGCGTGAAACTCGCTGTTTTCCATATTCAGTGTATCATTGAGTGCTGATTTAAACTTAAGAACTGTATCGGACAGGCCTTTTAACTTTTTACTGTCCATATCAATTTTCCTCCTCAATCTCGATGGAATCAACGGATAGCTCACCTGATAGAAGTTTGGGGAGCAAGGTATCGCGGAGTTGAGATAATATTCGAATCTGGATATCAAAATTAAGAATCTGCTGATCAATAACTCCTGGAATATGTGAAAATTCTTCAACAATACTATTTGATGGCTTCAATATTTTTAGTGCTTTTAGGTCTTTTTGATTTATCGAACCAAACACAGTCCCTTCGGAGTCAAAGCTCTTAAAGTTTCTACTTAAGTCCATCATGGAATAATATGTATAGGCTTCACACCCAGATTTATGGCGAAGTGATGCTAGACCACGACCAATACAACAATCGGAGATTGCTTTGTTAATATCACCTACTGGTGCTCTTACGCTTAGTAAAGTATCACCTTTTTTAGCCATACGTTTTGGATGCGTACAATAAATTCGATTTTCAGGATAGCGCCACCCAAAATCCCTTCGACCTTGAAAAAATGGTTTACCTTCCTTATTTTCGTTATATGTGTCTCCTGGAGGAGATTGTCCCATGGTTACATCAAATTCCGCACCTATACACGAAGAATCCCATCCTTCCGGAATTATCCCCAACTCCGAATCCTGCATGGCGGCGGGAAACAATTCGGCAGTATTTTTGAGTTGTATATAGCATTCTGGCTGTTCGGCCTGCATTTGGTCTAGCTCTTCATCGGTTTTGCCAGAGATAGCACGCATGGCGGCACGGGTTACACCCTCGACATCTTCACCCGCTTCAATGGAGGCGATTTTGGCTTTGACCGGCTCAAAATCAACAAACCAGCTTTTGAAAATAGCTTGCGCCATTGCTTCGAGAGTTTGGTTGATTTGGCGGTTTTTGTGAATTTTATTATCCAGACCGAGGATAATTTCTACGACTTTATTTTGAATTTCCTTTTCAGGATAAGGAACCATAATACTTTTCACTGACGTCGATGCTTGTGCTATGGCAGGCACCCCAACTTGAGAAGCATTCATTAGTAAACGATGCTGCCCCACCGGAGAGCGTAAAAAATAATAGATAAAATAAGGGTTAACTTTTTCTTGATCTAAGGTAACTTTTAATTGGCTTTGAGAAACAACATAACGCTCAAACTTAGAATCATCAGGAATAATCCCTACTTGGCCGATTGTACCACGGTGTGTTATTACGATATCTCTGCGAAATGCATTTGACGCTATTAATTCATCGGCCTTTTCTTCAGTTAAAAAATCGAATTTATCTTCTACGATAAAATCTCCTGTTAAATTTCCCCCTTTAATTACGGGAACCCCGTCTTCAACGAAATTTTCTGCTTTAATGCGAGAACCAAATGGCCCCATTGCAATAGCGTTCTTTGAAGAAGCTTTTAGCTTTTCAATTGGAACCTCTGGCCAATCAGCACTCATAACCCAACCCCGCCAAATTCTTTTTAATCTGGTTCTCCAGATTGTCATTATCTTCAAACTGAGCTTTCAACTGGCTGGTGAGTGTAGCCATTTTCTCGGCAAAGGGTATCCCGTCATCTTCCTCCGCTTCTGCTCCCACATAACGCCCGGGGGTGAGTACAAAGTCATTCTTTTGAATCGCCGCTAAATCTGCCGAAAAACTAAAGCCAGCCTGGTTATCTTCCTCTGACCATTCTCTTTGCCAATTATGGAAGGTACTTGCTATTTGCTGGATATCTTCAGCCTTAAAATCCCGCAGTACACGGTCTTTCATGTAACCCAGGTTGCGGGCATCGATAAACAGTATTTCACCACTTCTGTCTCTTTTACCGTCCTTTGCACTCTTATCTTTGGTTAAAAACCAGATACATGCAGGGATTTGGGTGTTGGTAAAGAGTTGTCCCGGTAGTGCTACCATACATTCCACCAGGTCTAGCTCGACCAGGGATTTGCGGATTTCACCTTCGTTATTGGTGTTACTGCTCATCGAGCCGTTGGCCAGTAACAGCCCCATGCTGCCGGTGGGTCTCAGGTGATACAGCATGTGTAACATCCATGCGAAGTTGGCGTTACCTGCCGGTGGGGTAAGAATGCGTTTTTGGCCGTTGTGATTAACGGTCCAGCGTACATCGTCAGCCAGCTTTTCGTGCCACCACTCCTTCATATTAAAGGGCGGGTTTGCCATCACGAAGTCGGCACGCAGGTCAGGGTGCTGGTCGTCTAAAAAGGAGTCGGCGTTCTTTTTGCCGAAGTTAAAGTCGATGCCGCGAATGGCCAGGTTCATGGCAGCGAGTTTCCAGGTGGTGGGGTTGGATTCCTGGCCGTATATGGAGATTTGTTTTTTCTGTTCGGCAGCTTTGTAGTGTTTTACTTTGGCATGTTCTTCAATGAATTTGTCACTGGAAACAAAAAAACCACCACTGCCCATGGCGGGGTCGTACACACGACCTTTGTAAGGCTCCAGCATTTCCACAATCAAGGTAACGATGGCATTGGGTGTGTAGTATTGGCCACCCTGTTTGCCTTCGGCAAGGGCAAATTGACCAAGGAAGTATTCGTAAACGTGGCCGAGTATGTCTTTGGACTTCAGGCTAAGTATTTTGCCTTTGTACTCCGGTTTACTAAAACTGGTAAGGCTAAATCCATTGATCAGGCCAATAAGTTTGTCATCATTCAACTGGTATTGGCTGATGCGGTTGAGAATACCTTTGAGTTTTGGGTTGACTTTTTCGATGTCGTCGAAGGCGTTATCAATCAACCATGCCACTGAGCGCAGTTTGACGTCTTCGCCTTTTTCGTCTTTCCAGAGCACGCTGCCGGTGGGAAGGGTGGCTTTTTCTTTAAGGATGTTCCAGCGGGCGGTTTTGGGTACCCAAAAGACGTTTTTTTCGGTGTAGTAGTCGACAATTTCCAGCTCGGCTTCTATGGCTTCCTCGTATTCTTCATCGCTGTCGTAATCTTCTCTGGGTAGATAATAGATGTTGTCTTCATCGTCTTTTTTAAACAGCTCGATAAGTTCTTGCTGGCGCTCTTCGAAGGCATCGGACACGTATTTAAGGAAAATTAGCCCAAGCACTATATGTTTGTAGTTGGCGGCATCCAGGTTAGACCGCAGTTTGTCGGCGGCCTTCCAGAGCTGGTTGTCGAGATCATTTAAAAATTGTTGTTCAATATTGATCATTTTTAACAACTTCCATTATCTAAATTGTAATCGCTTTGATAACACGGTGCAAGTCCATCATCTTTGCAACACCTTTCCTTCACCATATAATATCTATGCTTGTGACAGACTCTATTTTCTCGGCTTTCCTCTGCAACACTATACAAATTTTCCATTAAATTTGTTTCGCTATTTTTTGAGAAGTTTTTTTATAGCTTTTACTGCAAATAGCATCGAAAAGAAAGTTTTTTAAAAAAATGTGCTAGTTGACTATCAAAATTAAGAACTGTAGAATTAGTTAGAGTTCAATTTCGTCATTTTTGATGAAAACATTTTTGGAAACCTATTGAAACGCAGGAAAGATGTTAGAGGTTTGGGTTTTCTGGGTTTCAGGGGACGGTAGTAGGGGAAGTTAGGGAGCAGTCCGCCGGAGAAATATAATAATAAAATTATGTATCAGGCAGGATTCTCCTCACTCTTCCCTTCCCCCGAATTCTTCAAAGAACTCTCCACCCACGGCCCCTCCCGTGAACGAAACTTTCCCAAACGCAAAACCAGGCACAACTTAAAATTTTCCGGTTCCACTCCGAGCTGCCTTTCAATCGATTTCTACTCCAGGCAGTCCGGAGAGTCAGGGGATAGAGTTCGGGTTTCTGGGGACGGTAAGCGGGGAAGTGGGAGAGTAGTCCGCCAGCGAAATATAACAAAGAAGTTATATCCAAACAGTCCCACAGGCAGTTTCCACGACTTCACTCTTTAATTACTTCCCAGTGTCCACCTCTGGCAGGACCGACTCTTTTGAGGAAACGTTTTTTCTTTAATGTGTTCAGATTCTTTTGAACTGCAGATGGATTTATTCCAAGTTTATCGGCAAGTTCTATTTTTGAAATTGATGGATTTGTTTGTAGTAAAATCAGGATCTTACGTTGGTTTTCATTGAGTTCAGACCACCTTTCAGACCACCTTTCAGACCACCTTTCAGACCACCCTTCTACCTTCCTCTCTTCTACCTTTTCTTCACTTTCTTCACTTTCCTCAAAGTACTTTCTCTTAAAAGTGACAATAAACTGAGTCCCGACCTCTTTAAAATCAGCCTCTGGTTCCATTGAAAGTATCAGGCTTATTCCCCTGCCCCATTTTTCAATCCAGTGAATTTCATGGAAAATCTCAGCTATCAGTTCGTTCCTTCGCTCGGAGACCATTTCGGTTTTGATCTGTTCGATTGTTAGTCCGCCGTAAAGAAGGCCCTTGTTTCTGATTTCCACACGTTTTTTGAAGATGGCTACATTTACGGAATCGTATTCGTAGTAGTCCCTGTGGCAAAAGGCGTTTAATATCCCCAAAAAGTTATGTAAGTACTGCCATTCAATCCCACAAATTCCTTCAGTACCGAATACCTCAAGAAAAGCATATATAACCCATCAAATCTATTTTCCACTACCTGATCTGAAAATCAAAAAGGGGATTAAATCTAAACACTTTAAAAGCGTTTAATCATTAACCTGAGGTCAGGGACCGGACAGTTCACCCTAAATAATGCTAAAGTTTTTCAAGAAGCTGCCCGGAATCTTATACCAGTTAAAAAATTGACTCTTCATAAATATCCTGAATGGGGTAGGATAGGATTAAACAGGACTGGATGATAAATGTCAAAAGCTAAAATTGCAGTAAACGGATACGGGACCATCGGTAAGAGAGTAGCTGATGCTGTCCAGGCACAGGACGATATGGAGATCATCGGGGTTGCCAAGACCAGGCCTAACTATGAGGCTGCGGTGGCTGCCCAGCTCGGCTATGATATTTACACCCTTGCCGACAGGGTGGAGTCTTTTGAAAAGGCCGGGATCCCGGCAGCAGGGACTCTTGAGGACATGATCGGGAAGGCTGACCTGGTCGTGGACTGCACCCCCGGAGGGGTGGGGGAAAGCAACAAGGCCGTGTACGAAAAGGCAGGTGTCAAAGCTATCTGGCAGGGTGGGGAAGACCACGAACTTACCGGGTTTTCCTTTAATGCGGTCTCCAACTACGAAGGGGCTCTCGGGCTCGACTTCGTGAGGGTGGTTTCCTGTAACACCACCGGGCTTTGCAGGGTCATCTACCCGATAGACCGGGCATTCGGGGTAAAGAAGGCCAGGGTCACCCTGGTAAGGAGGGCTACCGACCCCAATGATGCTAAGAAGGGGCCGATCAACGCTATCATCCCGGACCCTATAAAGCTTCCTTCCCACCACGGGCCGGACGTAAAAAGCGTGCTGCCGAATATCGACATCAGCACAATGGCCATGAAGGTCCCGACGACTCTCATGCACCTGCACACCATAAACATGGAACTTGAAAAGGACTGCACTGCTGAAGACGTCAAGGAAGTGCTGGGTGCCCAGTCGAGGGTCCGTTTCGTTGGCCAGGGTATAGGTTCCACAGCCGAGATCATTGAAGTTGCAAGGGACCTGAAACGCCCCAGGAACGATATGTGGGAAAACTGTGTCTGGGACGAGTCCATCACCATATACGAAGGAGAACTCTACTTCATCCAGGCAATCCACCAGGAATCCGATGTGGTCCCCGAAAACGTGGACGCAATCCGGGCCATGATGGAACTGGAAAGCAACGGCGCAAAGTCCATCGCGAAAACGAATAAGGCAATCGGACTCTGAGCTCCCTTCCGGGGCTCCTTTTTTTTGGAACTCAAAACTCCGAAAACGCAAGGTCTGACCCCGGATATTAGCCCTGACAGATATTAACTCTGACAGATATGAGTCCTGACAGATATTAGCCCTGACAAATATGAATCCTGATTTCCATTTTTTAAAACTTTGCAGAGAAGCATTTAAAGCTGCTTCTGATGCCACTTCTGACCTTGCGGGGACCGAGGCTGCAGGCAAGTATGTCTGCATGGGAGCCGACGGGACCCCTACCACGAAGATCGACATTGCGGCCGAGGACGCTATCGTGGAGGTTCTTAAAGCCGACGGCAGGTCCATGAGAATACTCAGCGAGGAACTGGGGGAGCTGGTAATAGGGAGGTCCCCGGAATTTGCCCTTATCCTGGACCCCCTGGACGGGACCTACAACGCCTCGACCGGGATTCCCTTCTACAACGTTTCGATAGCTGCAGCTACCCCGGACCTTTCAAATATCAGCTTCGGGTATGTAAAGAACCTGGCAATTGATGAAGAATACTATGCCGAAGCCGGGAAAGGGGCATACCTGAACGGAAAACCTATCCGGGCTTCCCGGAACTCCGACCTGAAAAAGTCCTGCATCAGTGTTTACGGCTACCGGCAGAACTCGGAAAAGACCTTTAACATCTACAGAAACGTCCGGAGGGTTCGGCTTCTGGGCAGCGTGGCGCTCGAACTCTGTTATGTGGCGTCCGGAAAGCTGGATGCCTTTGTGGACGTCCGGCAGGCCCTTCGCCTGACTGATGTGGCTGCAGGGCAGCTCATTTTGACGGAAGCCGGGGGGCTTGTTACGGACGGATACGGAGAGGATTTAAATCTTCCGGACAATGTTATGAACAGGGTGGATATGGTCGCTTCCAACGGACATGTGCACGGGAAACTTTTAAAACTGATTTCAAGGGGATAATTTGTCTATCAAAAAAATAGGGATTGCATCCCGTTGTGACAGGCCTGAAGTGCTGGAGATGGTCAGGAAAATCCTGGACTGTTTCAGCCATAAGGTGGAAATACTCGTCTCCACTGCCACTGCGGACGTCCTGGGGATTCCAGGGGTCTCGGTTGAAGATATGAGGGCCGAGGGAGTGGAACTGCTCATAAGCGTGGGAGGAGACGGGACCGTTCTCCGGAACATTGCCAGGATGAAAGACCCCTTGCCCGTCCTCGGCATCAATATGGGCACTCTCGGCTTTCTGGTGGATGTGGAACCCGAGGACGCGATTGAAGCTATAGAAGAAGTACTTTACGGTTTTTCCTATATCGAAAGAATGCGGGTTGACGTCTACCTGAACGGGAAAATTCTCGATACCGCCACCAACGAAGTCGCAATCATGTCCGCAAAGCCCGCAAAGATCATCCAGTTCGAAGTAAGCGTGGATGACTGCCCCCTGGACGAAATGCGTGCTGACGGCGTGGTTTTTGCAACCCCTACCGGTTCCACCGCCTATGCCATGAGCGCCGGCGGCCCTATCGTAAACCCCAGGGTAAATGCCATCGTTGTCGTGCCCGTGGCTCCTTTTAAGCTTTCCTCAAGGCCCTGGGTCATCCCTTCGGACAGTGAGTTCACCGTGCGCCTTATAGCCTCCGAGGAAGCTGTCGTCGCTATCGACGGGCAGAAGTCCTACAGGATCCGGCCGGAAGATGTGGTGAAAATGAAAAAATCGAAGTTTCCGGCACGTTTTGTGAAGGTCTCAGATACCTGCTTTTATGAGAGGGTACAGCGGAAACTGTCCTGATAAAAGGCTGATAAAAGGCCTTTTTAGTTCCTTTTCACTTCCTTTTCACTTCCTTTTCACTTCCTTATTTACTTCCTTTTCACTTCTTTTTTACTTCGTTTTTCTTTCTTATTTACTTCTTTTTTACTTCGTTTTTACTTCCTTTTCACTTCCTTATTTACTTCTTTTTTACTTCGTTTTTCTTCCTTATTTACTTCCTTTTCACTTCCTTTTCATTTCCTTTT
>DUKH01000035.1:17269-19015 GCA_013329415.1 Methanosarcinaceae archaeon
ACTTCCTTTTCATTTCCTTTTCATTTCCTTTTCACTTCATAATGTATGTTTATGCTGTTAACTGGCCTGAAAAGGGTTCTTTTTACTTCCCTTTCACTTCTGAACGTATGTTTATGCTGTTACCGGAAATTACTTTCCCCTTTGGATAACGTTTATATACATGCAGGTTAAGCTATCCTTAATCTTACTAAAATATCACATTTTTTGCCTTTAAAAGAATTTTCCAGCCCTGAACGGTTTCCACTCAAGAATTAGGGCGATAGCCGGGGCAAATTGCGATCTATCATTAAAATTAGTTAAATATGTCCTCATAAGCAGCAAAAACAAGCGCAGGAATCAGTACCATGTCAGAGAGCGAGCAGTACTCCAGAAACACGCTGATGGACTTTATCGATCACCGCCCCCTTGATATCGAAATCTGTGATGTTACCCTCCGCGATGGGGAGCAGACTCCGGGAGTCGTATTTGGCCGGGAGCAGAAACTGGCAATGGCCAGCGAGCTGAATTCGATGGGAATCGAGGTGATTGAAGCAGGTTTTCCCGTAGTTTCAGCCACCGAAAAGGAAATTGTAAGGGAAATTGCAAACCAGGGGTACGATTCAAGAATCTGTTGCCTCTCCAGGTCCGTAAAAGGGGATGTTGACGCTGCTCTGGAATGTGACGTTGACATTGTTAGCATTTTTATCGCTATGTCCGATATGCATCTCAAGCACAAGTACCACCGGAGTCTTGAGGAGATGCTGGGCTGTGCCAAAGAAACTATCGAATACGCAACCGACCACGGGCTGAAAGTGCGTTTTGCAGCCGAAGATGCTACCCGGACCCCCGTGGACCGGCTCAAACAGGCTTTCCTGGAAGTTGAGAAGGACTATAAGGTGGCTTACGTAAGCCTTGCCGATACCATAGGCATCCTGAACCCTTCCAGCACCAGCTACCTGGTAAGTGAGATTTTCAAGACGGTCAAAACCCCGGTCTGCATCCACTGCCATGACGACCTGGGAATGGCCACCGCAAACACCCTTGCCGCCGCCGAAGCCGGGGCAAAACAGCTCCACACAACCGTTAACGGAATCGGGGAACGGGCGGGCAATGCCTCCCTTGAAGAAGTGATGGTAGCCCTCAGGGTGCAGTACGGCATCGACCGCTATGACACGACCAAACTGACTAAACTTTCTAAAATGGTCGCGGAATACTCCAGAATCACTCCCGCGATAAACAAGGCTGTGGTAGGGGAAAATGCCTTCACTCACGAGTCCGGGATCCACGTCGCCGCAATCCTGGAAGAGCCGCGGACTTACGAACTCTTCCTCCCCGAAATGGTGGGCGGAAAGCGTAACCTGGTCGTCGGAAAACACACCGGCACAAAAGCCCTGAAAGGCATCATTAACAGCATCGGTTTCTGCCTTGAGCGGGACGAACTCTGCGCCCTGATCGACAAGGTCAAGATCTGCACCGAAGAAAAACACAAGAGTATCCCGAGAGATTACCTTGAAAAGATGATCAAGGAAGTAAAGCAGGAAAAATCCCACGAGGTTAAGGAAGAGGGGAAGGTTTCTATCTGAAATGCATAAGAAATGAGAATGTTTCTAATCATTCTTCATTATTTATGCTCTAATGTTTAGCATAGGTAAAACCGAATCATTAGACTGGTTTTGGATGTGCTGAACGCTTCCTATTTTTTGCTATTTTTTATAAGGGTCATTTTAAAAAAGGGTCATTTTTATAGTCTTTTTTATAAGTCTTTTT
>DUKH01000035.1:19331-26332 GCA_013329415.1 Methanosarcinaceae archaeon
TTTATAAGTCTTTTTTATAAGTGTTTTTTAACCATTCCTAAAATAAATGAAATAGAAGTTACGCACTTGAGATGAAAAACAAGCACTTGAGACCTTACCAAGAATATTATTATAGTCCCAAACGTAAATATTTACACTTACTTTATAACCACGGAAGACACAGAAAGCACGGAAAGATTGTTCCCTTATTTCTTTTATTCTGTGTTTTCCGTGCTTTCTGTGGTTAAACCTGCACTTGAGATTGGTGAAAATATTTTGGCCCTTGACTATAATTGATTTTGAAATGTGTAATTAATTTCTGGATTCACTATAGTTAGATTTTTTGGTGTCTCATGCCACTGGTTTTTGCTTCAACTGCGTAAGTCCTATGAAAAAATAAGTTACGCTTTTTAGGATGATACCCCTACGTAAATTTTGTGAAGTTCCTCGGCGACATCCTCAGCGCTATTGTATTCCTTGTCCGGAAGCATGCCAAGTCCCCTTAGTATGTCCGGGATTGCTCCATTCTTCCTGGCCTGGTCAATAATGTCGTTCCTTTTTACAGGAAAATCCATATTTTTTAATATCTTCTGAGCATCCATAGGAAGTTCTGTAACAAATCCGCCTTTACTCTCGGTTTCCATGATATTCCCCCTTTACTTTTGTTTAGTCTCCTTTCAATTCCCTGGCAACATCTGCAGCGTTTGTATACTCCTCTCCCGGAGATCCTTTATATTCCGCAGAATGCCGTCTCTAGCGCTATTATTCTTAGCGCTTACCAACATCTTCCTTCTTTGCAGGAAAATCGATACTTATTGGAGCTTTCTGAAGAAAGCCAAACTTTTTTGTCAGTATGAACATAAATGATGATTTACTATTTAAATGTTAACATCATTTTATCAATACATGTTAAATATTAACACTTTTTTTTAATTTGGTATTAATTTACATTGTATATTAGTAATATTATATGGTATACTTAACAAAAAAGAACCCTAAATTCAAAAATAGATGTACTTAAAAGAAATGGTCGTCCTGCATTATTCGGTTGATGCTTTTAAGTAAATAAGTAATGGCTTGCTCTGAATCTTAGTTATGCCCCCTACAACCGGAACTGGCCACCTTTGTCGTTCTTATCCCCGGGCGTCGAAGGCGGCCGGCTTTTGCAGAATAAATAGTAGGCAGATAAAAAGAAGAGAAAAAAGGCAAAAAAGAAGTCGGAAGGAGAGAAAAAAGGCAAAAAGGTTCGAAGAAGAGGGAAGGCAAGTAATAAAAGCAGCCTGAAAAGCTGGTAAGAGTGCAAAAAAGAAATAAATGCAATCTGTCAATATTGTGTAAATAACGCTTTTTCATATCTCTTCATTATTCTTTTTGTGAGGGCCGCCAGGCAAGCTGGCGGAGGCATTTTTTAACAATCAAGTTAAAAACGGTTTTTGGGGACCAGTGAAACATTTCTCTGGCCAGGCGAGCATTCCCCGAGCTTATAAGGGCAAGGAAGATGCAATTTTTGGGAATTTTGGGAACAACATCAACCGATGGAACAACATCAACCGATAATGAGGGAGAACCGTTTTTTTCATTTAAATAAAAAAAGTTAAGAAATGTAAGTGGAGGTCCACTCCGGTTTTTCCGGCGGTTTTTCCTCCAGCATTTCTCTCCATTTTTCATCGGTCAGGCGGTCGTCCATGGGCTGTTTGAACTCGTAGTGGCTAAAGACCGGGCCGGCCCCTATAATGATCCTCCCGTCAGGGAGTTTGTACGCAACCACTATCATGTTAACATACCCGACTCCTTCTTCAAGCACCACGCCGGTGTTGGGCTCAGTGTGGACGTCAGCCACTACGGTGGTCTTTTTAGCCTTATCATCTACTTCTGCTATGACGCCCTCGAGCTGGTCCCCAAAGGTCTTTATGAACTCGTAGTCGCTCTCGGTGAGCTCTTCGTTTTCAAGTTCCTTTTCCGAGATTTTTAGCAGCCTTTCCAGGACGGATTCAAGGTTTGTGAGCCTGTGTCTTGAGGCGGAATCGAGGACACCCATTTCGTCCAGTCCCTGGTTCGTCATCCTCGTCAAAGCCAGCAACCGGGCGTAAAACTCAGGCACGGGTTCTACGTAGCCCACGACAGGTTTTTTTTCTTCGGGGCGCGGGGGTGCTGCTGTAGAGCGCATTATGTAGCTCTGTTTGGCATAGAGGATTGTGTCGTGGCGGAGTTCGTTCCAGGAGGCAAGGGAAGTGGTGAGTTCTTTGTCCTGCCAGGCTTCGGTCTGCATGAAGGTCGGGTAGCCGTCGCCGTGGCTTTTCAGGAGGGGTTGCAGGGAGTAGAGCCAGGACCAGTAGAGGTTCCGGTTCCACGCTGCAGCGTCGAAATCTGAAAACTCCGATTCCAGTTCACCATGCCGGAAGCTGTAGTTTTCATAGTTAGAGTCTTCCAGCTCGTCAAGCCAGTAGACAGCCCGCTCGGAACCAAGGAGCGCCATCACGTCGAGTCCGCGCGGAAAACCCCTGATCTTCTTTCCGTCTTTCAAGATTACGAGTGTGAATGGCTCTTTCCGTTCTCCCGTATATTCGCCGGTGTACGCTCCAACAAGGTTGGAAAACATGTAAGAGTCCGGGATGAAGCGCTGCCCCATGAAACGGAAGCCCCGTGTATCTTCAAGGCATTCGTCGGCCTGCTCGGGGGAATATGGAGGAAATAGGACGCAGTTTCCTGTGCCTCCGTAAATTTGCGGTCCCTGGTATTCCGCAAGTCTGGCCTTCAGTTCTCCGACTGCAGTCTCGTTAAATTCCTTCTCTCCACTTCCGAACACCGAATCCATAGCTTCCATATATTCATAAGGTCCCAGGTCATCGGAAAAACCCACATAGAAGGCCGTAACCGCATAGATCCTGTCCCATTTTTCTAAAAGTTCCGGTTCATTTTCGAGCTGTGAGGCGATCAGGCTGGCCTGGATGGTCTGGATGCGGGCTTCTTTTTCCGGATCTTCGGCTCGGATAAGCTCGCCCTTGAGAAGCATGCTCATCCTGCCGTGCCACATGAAGGCTCTGAAATAATTTTTCAGCATCTCCGAACGGGCATAATGGCCCCTGGGCACGTACTGGGAATAGTCCTCCTGGTACAGGAAAATCGGGGAGGTGGCAAAGCCGGCATGTCCTTCGATGAGGGCCATTTCGGCTTCGACCTCTTCTTTTACAAACCCTGGTACCTCAAAAGAATACCGTTCTTCTGCCCCGGCAGGGAAAAGGGACTCATCGTATTCGAAAGAAAAGGGTTCATCGGCCTGTCGGACCTGTTCAGGCTTCGGCTGGAGCAGGCTCAGGGCAACGGCAAAATAGGCCGCATTTCTTCTTGCGGCTTCCTTTACTTTTTCCGATGAGCTTGCGTTATTGTACTCTGCCACGGAAGCATTCAGGAGGTTCCTGTCGATTTCCCAGAGCAGGCCGTAAAATTCCTTTTCCTCGATCAGGCGCAGGGTCTCATCAAACTGGATGTGGTAGAGGTGCAGCAGGGAGTCGGTGGTGATAAAGATCGGGACTCCCTCTTTCTCAAGAATGGAATACATCCCCGTTATATCCTCTTCCCCGGAGTTGTAGGGGTTTTCTATTACCACAAAACCGTTAGTTTTCAGCTTTTCAAGTGCCTGTGCGTCCAGCTGGATTTTTCCAGAAAAGTTTTCATAGTTGGAGATTTCGGCTTCTCCCAGGGGCAGTTCATAGGGAGGCACTTTTAATTCTACATCCAGGACTTCCATGTGGTAGTTTCCTGTGAGTGGAAAATTCCCCGTCCCTGAACCGGAAAAGTTTACTGCTTCGGTCTTCAGGTGCCCTGTGGCAGGATTTTCATTCCTGCCCCCGTTCTCTTCCAGGCAGCCACCTGCAAAAATGGAGACTGAAAATATTATGCAGATAACGACTATTTTAGCTCTGTTATTCATTCTCATCATCCTGGCCGCTTTGTAATTCGTTCCTGACTGGAGTTCTGTTACTCTGGAAGGTGGTTTTCTTACCTTCTCAGTCTGGTGTGTTCGTGTAATCTCGATATTGTGACTGAAGGCAGTGTGTGGGGGAAGAATTTCTATCACCTGCTGAATTATGCAATGAATTATGAGCTTAATTTTTTCTAAATGTTTTTCTCGCTAAAATATTTTTATCTTCTCGAAATCTGATTAAGCGGTCATGACCAGAAAACTGAAATTTTTTTAATTTAAAAAATGTAAGTGGAGGTCCACTCCGGTTTTTCCGGCGGGTTTTCCTCCAGCATTTCTCGCCATTTTTCATCGGTGAGGCGGTCGTCCATGGGCTGCTTGAACTCGTAGTGGCTCATTACGGGCCCGGCAGCCAGGAATATCCTTCCGTCCGGGACTTTGTATGCCACAACAAGCATGTCCACGTAGCCAGTGCCTTCTTCAAGCACCATGCCGGAATTGGGTTCGGTGTGGACATCAGCTACAAGGGTTGTTTTCTTCGCATCTTTATCTACCCCTCCGACCACTTCGAGCCATTCCCCGAATTCAAAGATGAAAAGTTTTTCTTCTGCTGAAAGTTCCTGGTTTTCAAGTTGCTTCTCTGAGATCTCTACAAGCTTCTCCAGGATATCTTCAAGGCTTTCAAACCTCCTTTTTGAATTTTCGTCGAGTACTTCCAGCTCTTCCAGCCCGCCGGATGTCATCTTCGTCAGGGCAAGGAGCCTGTTATAGAATTCGGGCACAGGTTCTACAAAGCCAACAGGTTTGTCCTCCAGTTCCGGAAGTTCCTCTTCAATTCCATAGCTTTGCTTTGCATAGAGTACCGTGTCGTGCCTGAGTTCGGTCCAGGAGGCAAGGGAAGTGCTCAGTTCCCTGTCCTGCCAGGCTTCGGTCTGCATGAAGGTCGGGTAGCCGTCGCCGTGGCTGTTCAGGAGGGGCTGGAGGGAGTAGAGCCAGGACCAGTAGAGGTTCCGGTTCCAGGCTGCATCGTCGAACTCCGAAAACTCCGATTCCAGTTCGCCGTACCGGGAACTGTAGTTTTCATAGTTTGAGTCGTCCAGCTCGTCCAGCCAGTAGACCGCCCTTTCCGAACCAAGGAGAGCCATCACATCGAGCCCGCGGGGAAAGCCCCTGTTGTTTCCTGCAGATGAAGAAACGTAGGTGAAAGGTTTCGGGTCCCGGTTCCCTGTGTACTCTTTCGTATAGGGGCCCGTAAGCCTGGAGAACATGTAGGAATCAGGGATGAAACGCTGGCCCATGAACCTGAAACCTTTCGTATCCTCCAGGAGCTCGTCTGCCTGTTCGGCAGTACTTATAAGTTCGCCGGGGTATCCTCCGGTGCCCCCGTAGATCTCAGGGCTGTGGTATCCTGCAAGTTCGATTTTCAACTCTTTGACTGCGGTCTCGTTAAATTCCCTCTCTCCGCTTCCGAATACGGTATCCATTGCTTCCATGTATTCGTAAGGCCCGAGGTCGTCGGAAAGACCAACATAAAAAGCGGTGACCGCGTAGATCCGGTCCCATTTTTCCAGAAGTGCGGGGTCTGCTTCAAGCTCCGAGGAGATCAGGCTTGCCTGAATGGTCTGGATGCGGGCTACTTTTTCCGGGTCTGAAGCCTGAATCAGTCTCCCCTTGAGCAGCATGCCCATCCTGCCATGCCACATGAAGGTCCTGAAATAATTTTCCAGCAGTTCAGAGCGGGTGTAGTGCCCTATCGGGACATACTGGGAATGGTCCTCGTCGTACAGGAAAATCGGAGACGTGACATAGCCTTCGTGAGCTTTGATCAGGGCAAGTTCGGCTTCGACGTCGTCCTCTACAAAGGCCGGAACCTCAAAGCGGTAGTGTTCTGCAGCTCCGGGGGAAAAGTACTTTCCTGCATCGGGGGAATAGGGGTCTTCCACATCCTTTATCTGGTCCGGTCCCGGCTGGAGCAGGCTAAGGGCAACGGCAAAATAGGCCGCATTTCTTCTTGCGGCTTCCTTTGTTTCCCCGGATTTGCTCTTGTAGTCCTCGACAGAGGCGTTCAGCAGGGCAGCATCGAGTTCCCAGACCAGGTCATAAAGTTCTCTTTGCTCCACCTCGCTCATGCTCTCGTCGAACTGGACGTGGTAGATGTGGAGCAGGGTATCCGGAGTTATGAAAATCAGGGGGCCGTCTCCTTTAAGGCTCCTGTACATTCTGGTGATGTCGTCTTCCTGCAGATTATAGGGATTTTCGATCACCACAAAACCGTTTTGCATCAGCATCTCGAGGGCTGCATCGTCCAGCGGGACCCTGTCTGAAAACGTCTCGTAGTTGGAGAAGTCTGACTCTTCCAGGGGCAGCCCGTACTGGGGAACTTTCAATTCGACATCAAGAGCTTCAAGCTCATAACTTTCCAGAAGCGTGGAATTTCCGGCTTCAAGGCCCGAAAAGTTTACTGCTTCGGTCTTAAGGTGCCCTGTGGCAGAGTTGACAGCCTTCTGGTTTTCTTCGAGGTCCATTCCATTTTCATTAGCCGTCCCGTTTTCCGAATCCTTCCCGGAGATTTCTTCCAGGCATCCTGCTATGAAAACGGAGGCTAAAAGCATCAGGCAAATAGCGATTGTTTGAGTTCGTTGCTTCATCTTTTCATCTCGGTCGCTTCAATTCATTTTCTGGTCGTAGTTGGGCTGGGGGCTGGCTAACTCCTGAAGGTGTGGGGTTTTCTTACCTTCTCAGTCTGGTGGATTCAGGCTCTCCTGATTTTGCGACCGAAGGCGGGGTATGGGGGTCTTTATATGGCGGTGAATTTCTATGGTGAAGATTTTTTCATATTTATTCAGCATTTAAATTTTTTAAATATGTTTTCCTAATAATATGTTAACTATTAAATTTTTTTCTACGTATACTCCGAGGATCCACAAATGTTCAAATTTTTTATGTATATTCTATAGCTAAAACTAAAGCTGAAAATATAGTCCCGGAAGTGAATATTTACACTACATTTAACCACGGAAGACACAGAAAGCACGGAAGACACGGAAAGCACGGAAGAATTGTGTCCCTGTTTCCTTTGTTCCGTGTTTTCCGTGCTTTC
>DUKH01000035.1:26660-36513 GCA_013329415.1 Methanosarcinaceae archaeon
TGGTTAAACTTTCACTTGAGATCGGTGAAAGAATTTTGGTTCTTGACTATAAAAAACAAAACTAAAAATAAAAAAATTTAAGAAATGTAAGTGGAGGTCCACTCCGGCTTTTCCGGCGGTTTTTCCTCCAGCATTTCTCTCCATTTTTCATCGGTCAGGCGATCGTCCATGGGCTGCTTGAACTCGTAGTGGCTCATTACGGGGCCTGCGCCAACAAGGATGCGGCCGTCGGGGAGTTTGTATGCGACCACCGTCATGTCCACGTACCCGACGCCTTCCTCGAGCACCATGCCGGTGTTCCCTTCGGTGTGGACGTCAGCCACGATGGTGGTTTTCCGGGCTTTTTCATCGACGTCCGAGATGACGCCTTCGAGCTGGTCCCCGAAGGTCTTTATGAACTCGTAGTCGTCTTCGGTGAGCTCTTCGTTTTCAAGTTCCTTTTCCGAGATTTCGAGCAGCCTTTCCAGGACGCTCTCAAGGTTTGTGAGCCTGCGTTTCGAGGAGGAATCGAGCACGTCCATTTCGTCCAGGCCCTGGTTCGTCATCCGGGTGAGAGTAAGGAGCCTGGCATAGAACTCGGGGACGGGCTCCACGTACCCCACAACCGGCTTTTCTTCCGGGGGCATCGGGGCTGCGGACTCCACCATGGTGTAGCTCTGCTTGGCGTAGAGGATTGTGTCGTGCCTGAGCTCGGTCCAGGACGCAAGGGCGGTGTTCAGTTCTCTGTCCTGCCAGCTTCCGGTCTGCATGAAGGTCGGGTAGCCTTCCCCGTGGTCTTCGAGCAGGGGCTGGAGGGAGTAGAGCCAGGCCCAGTAGAGGTTCCGGTTCCAGTCGCTTTCATTGAAGGCGGAAAATTCGGCGTCCAGCTCATCATAGCGGGCACTGTAGTTTTCGTAGTTCGAATCGTCCAGTTCGTCCAGCCAGAAGACCGCCCTTTCCGAGCCCAGGAGAGCCATGACATCAAGCCCGCGGGGAAAACCCCGGATAGGCCTGCCTGCTCCCGAGATTACCAGGGTGAAAGGCGGTTCTACATCTCCCTGATTCCCCGCATCTCCCAGGTATTCTCCGGTATAGGCTCCCACCAGGTTAGAGAACATGTAGGAGTCCGGGATAAAGCGCTGGCCCATGAAGCGGAAGCCCCGGGTGTCGTTCAGGCACTCGTCAGCCTGTTCCGGGGAAAAGGGCGGCTCAAGCACGCAGGCTCCGGTGCCTCCGTAGATTTCAGGGCCCTGGAATTCGGCAAGCTTTGCTTTCATCTCCCCAACACTGGTCTCGTCCAGTTTTTCGGGCTCGAAATCCCCGGCAAACACGGTATCAAGGGCTTCGATGTACTCATAGGGCCCGAGGTCATCGGAAAAGCCCACATAAAACGCCGTAACCAGGTAGATCCTGTCCCAGTTTCCAAAGAGTTCCGGGTCCGATTCAAGCTCCGAGGAGATCAGGCTCGCCTGCATGGTCTGGACCTTGGATTCTTTTTCGGGGTCTTCGGCCTGGATAAGCTTTCCTTTCAGGAGCATGGTCATCCTGCCGTGCCACATGAAGGCTTTGAAGTAGTTTTGCAGCAGCTCGGAGCGGGTATAATGGCCGCGGGGGACGTACTGGGAGTAATCTTCCGTGTACATGAAAATCGGGGAAGGCGCAAAACCGGCATGGGCTTCGATCAAGGCAAGTTCGGCTTCGACCTCTTCTTTTACGAACGATGGGACCTCAAATTGATAGCTTTCTTCCGAACCTGTCGGAAAGAGAGACTCATCTTCCATGCCGTAGGGGTCCTCCTCCTGTACCTGGTCGGGTTTAGGCTGGAGCAGGCTCAAAGCAACGGCAAAATAGGCTGCGTTTCTTCTTGCGGCTTCCTTCACTTCCCCTGAGTTGCTGTCATACTCCTCAACGGAGGCGTCCAGCAGGGCTTTATCGGTTTCCCAGATCGCATCGTAAAATTCCTGTTCCTCGATCCGGCGCAGGGTCTCGTCAAACTGGATGTGGTAGAGGTGCAGCAGGGAATCGGTGGTAATAAAGATCGGGACTTCCTCTTCTTCCAGGACGGAGTACATCCTTGTAATGTCCTCTTCCCCGGGGTTGTAGGGGTTTTCGATCACGACAAAGCCGTTTTCCTTCAGTTTCTTAAGGTCCGAAGCCCCAAGGGTTATCTTTCCCGAAAAATCCCCGTAATTTGCAATTCCCGACTCGCTGAGGGGCAGGGAGTAGGCAGGGACCTTCGCTTCGAATTCAGCTTTTTCGGGGCTGTAGTATCTTAAAAATCCCGCACTCTTATCCTCAAGTTCGGGCACGGTGTCCCCTTCTTCCCCGGAAGGTTTTTCTTCCCCGGAACCTTCCCCGTCTACCTCATCAACCTCTTCCCCTGCTCCTCCTTCCCCTGCTTCATCTCCATCCTCAGCCGGCTCCTGGTCGACACAGCCGGCAAAAAGAGTAGAGATGAGGAGCATCAAGCATACTGCAGTAATCCTGATCTTCCGTTTCATAGGCTTCATCCCGAATCAGATCTTAATTTTCGTCCGGAAACCGGTCTTGAATCTGAAAAATAACTTGAAAATAACCTGTAAATAATTCCGGAAAACGACTGTATCAAACAACTCCGGGATCAATTGTGGTAAATGACCCCGAGAAGCAACTATGGGAAATAACTCTGGAACAACTCTAAAATAGCTCCAGAAGAATTCTGAAAAATAAATCTTAAGAATTATCTTGAGAAACACTACTACTGTTACTAAAGATTAAATGGGGAGTTTTTACGTTAAATATTCCTGAGTTAAAGTCCTTTCAATTTCCTTTCTTTCTCTTCCCCTCTCTTCCCCTCTCTTCTTTTTTCCTGCTCATTCTCTCATTTTTCTTCAGGGCTGAGAGGGTCTATCCTGAAAAGTAAGACCATAAAAAGCACAGCGACGGCGCCCGTCCCCCATAGCAGAGGGTTTTGGGTGAAATACGTGAATGCTCCGACAAATAGCAACAGAGCTACAACTGCCAGTAAAATCTGAAATTTCTTATCCAATATATTCTCTCCCCCTTTTTTGTCCCATATTTGAGTTCAAATGTCCCATAGTATTGTTTCCCGGTACAAATATAAACATTCTTCGTCTAAACATTATTAGTCTGTTTGATGGAATATCCCGGTTCCTTTATTTTTCAGAAGGGTTCCATTTATACTATTTTTTGCAAGGGATTTATATTTTTATTAAGCTTCAAAATGGTTCGAAGTTATGTTTAAGGGAGCTGTTTTTCTCTAACTCTGGGAATAAAGGAGATGCTTCCTTTTTTCCTGCGTGAAAACTGTGAAAGAACCAAAATTTGGGAAAAGGGGGTGTTTTGGGAATGAATATATTTGAAAGAAATGGTCCAAAGTTGAAATGGATAATCCGGTCGAGGAAAAAAACTAAAAAAGGCTAAAAAAGGATATATTGGGTCAGGAAAGGTTGGAAAAGGCCGGATCAGGGAAAGGTCCCCGGAATCAATACTTTGTGCATATTCCTTTGACAAAAATAACTGAAACTCCGGGAAGGGCAAGTTTTTCGGAGATCAAATTCGAAAGTTCCGAATCAGGACTTTCGTTTTCATTTCCTCTTTCTTTTTCCCCGTTTTTACCGTCAAGGTCGATAAGCGAAACATCCTGCACTATAGCTTCAACGACTTTCGTGAGGTCCGGGACTTCCTGTCCTCCTGTCATGGCCGCGACTTCGTTCAGGAGTACGAGCACGAGTACGTCATATCTGGAGTTCACGGCAGTGAGGAGCCCCAGGATTCCGGAATGCGCCAGGGCAAAGTCTCCGATAACGGCGATTCCTTTTTTCTCGAAGCCGCAGGCAACCGAGATTGCGGAACCCAGGGCAAAACTCACGTCCACTGCCGCAAGGGGTTCCGGGGCGCTCCGGATGGAACAGCCCATGTCTCCCGCAACCCTTACATCGAGGGAACGGAGGAAGCGGTAGAGGGGAAGGTAGGGACAGTCTTCACAGATTGAAGTCCTGCTCTGTTTCCGGGTTTCTGGGAGCCCGCCCTCTCCGGGTTTCGAAGGTTTTTCCTCTCCGATATGCTCAAGGGCAAATTCGATATCTTCCGCAAGGACCTGCCCGTAAGGGACGTGCCCGGTGTTTTTCCCGTATACCTTTCCTGCGATACGGAGCTGGTCTTCAATAACAGGCTCGGACTCCTCGACCACGAGTACCCTGTCGTTTTCTTCCAGAAAGGCTCCTATTTTCCTGAGTGGAAGCGGGTTTACAAGGTTCAGGGACAAGTGTGAAACCGTGTTTTGCGAAAATATGTTTTGCAAAACCATGTTTTGCGAAAATGTGTTTTGTGAAACAGCGTTGCCTTTGTTTGCCGTGTTGCCTTTGTTTGATTTTCCCAGGACTTCTTCCACGAGGGAAGATACAAAACCTGAGGAAATAATGCCTATCTTGGTTTTTTCTGAAAGTTTCCCTGCTTCTTTTTTGAGGGTATTCAGTTCGGTATTTTCGGCTTCTTCCTCCAGCAGGGGGTACACTTCCCTGTGGAAACGCTGGTGCTTTTCCCGCATCCTTATGTTCCAGGCCGAACGGTCGAATTCAGGGTGGGTTTTTTCGGAAGGCGGGAGGCGCGTAACCCCCTCTGTAATTTTATCGAGCCCTGCAGTGACCCGGACGATGACCGGGGTCTTTGTTTTTTCCGATAGCTCGTATGCCTCCCTGAGAACCCGGTAAGCGGTCATCGGGTCATGTGGGTCAAACACTGCAACTTCGGCAATTTTTCCGTACCAGCGGGAGTCCTGTTCGTTCTGGGAACCTTTCACGCCGGGGTCGTCCCCTGCAATAATCACAAGGCCAGCCCCGATAGTGTGCGTGACCGAAGTGATCAGGGGGTCCGAAAGAAGGTTCATGCCCACATGTTTCACAATCACAAGGGACCTTCGGCCCGAAGAAGAGGCTCCGAGGGCTATTTCCAGGGCAACCTTCTCGTTCGTAAGCCACCTGGCATCAAAATGTGCATTTTCCAAAAAAAGTTCCATCAGGGAGGTGATAGGGTAGCCGGGGACGGCTGTAATGAGTTCCACGTCGCTGTCAAGGGCTGCAAGGTAAAGGGCTTCGAACCCGGTGCATTCGGGTCTTCCGGTTTCTTTGCTCACGTCTCCCATCTCTGTTCAGGATGTTTCAGGATGTTTCGAGTTTCGGATTTCGGATATTTCCAAATATTCAGGACATTTTTAAATATTTAGGGTATTTCCGAATTTTAATTTACTTATTCCGAATTTTAATTTACTTAATAGCTTTAGTTGATAATTTTAATCGATAAGCGGTTTGATTTCGGTGCCCGGGACGATTGATTCCTGTGGCCTTCCAAACCAGGGCAGGGCACCCATGGCTCCGATTACGCCGTTTCCGTCCAGGACGACTTCCACGCCGTTTTCTTCGGCACATTTAAGGGCATATTCTTTCGAGACCCGTTCTGTCCGGCAGCGGTTGCTGTATTCATAGAGGCCTTCAGCATAAAAATCAGTGAGGACGACCATCCCGGTTTCGCTGGAAGCGCTGTATTTTTCGAGGGCTTTTTTGAGGGCTTCGACCAGCCGTTCCTTTGCTTTTTCGTCCTTGCAGCCGAACTCCAGGACCGTTGACATGCAGTTCTGGGTCTTTTCAGGGACCGGGAAGAGCTGGACCAGGGCGTGGGAGAGGTAGACGGCTTCGGGGCAGTCGAGTTCGCTTGCTATGTTGTGGGTCAGGGTCCAGGTGGCCCCCGTGTCCTTGGAATCCGTATCATCAATGCCGATCAGCACGCGGTCCCGCCTCGGGACAACGATAGTGCCTTTTGCGCAGCGTTCCCCTCCGGATTCGGTTAGCTTATAGCGTAAAACCCCGTCGGCAAAAGCCCGGCAGCGGGTCGCTCCGACTCCTCCGCCTCCGAGTCCGGCGTACGTGACCTGCGCCTCGTCCCCTTCCACGATTACGGATTCGATGCCTGCGGCTGCAACTGAGGCCTTGAGTTCGAGATTCGAGGTTCCGGTTTTCACGAAGTAACGGATCATGTTCCCGTTCGAACGGGCTTTAAGGATCAGAGGAGCTTTTGCATAGTGGTAAAGGGACCAGGAAGCCCCGCTATAGCAGTTGGAGTGCTCAATAATCTCCGCATATTCGTTCTTCGCATCGCAGACCGCGTATATTCCCCTGTAAGGCACAGTATAAGGGTCGTTCAGGGTAATATCTCCAGTCTGCATGTTATCAAGTGCACAAGCGTTTATGTGTTTTGTAATGCCGAAAACCTCCTTTTTGCCGCAGGGATGAAATGGTGAAAAGTAAAGTCATGAAATGAAATCCTGATTTAATCCGAAATGCCTATTTCTTGTAGATATATATAGTTATCGTGAATTTAGCAAGTTGACAGAGAGCAATTACCCATAAGTATTTAAATACATATGATTCGGTCCTCTCAGGACGTGGGTGGTAAGGAACCGTGTTTCTTCAATCCCCGTACCTGTTTTCATGCTAAATTCGGGATAAACAAACACTGAAGTTCACACCGTTATCAAATATTTACTTTTCTTCTTTAATTCATTCCTCTGCCTTTAACTTATTTTCATTCAGCCGGAAAAATGTGAACCTGATAGAGCTGAAAGCACAGTTTGTCAAGAACAGATCCCTCAAAAACATAACCCGCAAAAACATAATTCGCAAAAACATAATTCGCAAAAACATAATTCGCAAAAACATAATTCGTAAAAACATAACCCGCAAAAAAAGATCAAAAACAGGGCCGGCCAGAAAGAGTCGAGCCTGAATCTGTCCGGGCCAAAAAAGGAAAAGGACCGAATCCTTCCTGGAAAGTCCGCCGCTCAATATCCCCGTTACCTGACGAACCCTTCGTCCTTTAAGCTCACGTATTTGCCGTCCCCTATGATGATGTGGTCGAGGACGTCGATTCCCAGGAGCTTTCCTCCTTCGACCAGCTTTTCCGTAACCAGGATGTCTTCCCTGCTGGGGCTTGGGTCCCCCGAGGGGTGGTTGTGGATCATGATAACGGAGGCTGAGGACTCCAGCAGGGCTGATTTGAAAACCTCCCGCGGGTGCACGATGCTCGCGTTCAGGCTGCCTATGGACACGGTCTCCTCCTTCAGGATCTGGTTTTTCGTGTCCAGGTACAGGGTTATGAATTTCTCTTTCTTCTGCTCGCGCATTTTTGGGTACATGAGGGTATAGACGTCTTTCGGGGAGCGGACCTTTCGCTTGGGTTCCTCCACAAAAGTTTCAAGCCTCCTTGCCAGTTCAAAGACCGCAGAGATCTGTGAGGCCTTTGCCTCCCCTATGCCGTGGATCTGCATGAGCCTCTTTATGTTTGCAAGGCTGAGCTGCTTGATGCTGTACTCCGATAAAATCCGACTGGACATGCTGACAACATTCTCTTCCCGTGACCCCGTCCCGAGGATGATCGCCAGCAGTTCGGCGTTTGAAAGAGACTCCGGCCCGTTCCGGACCAGCCTTTCCCTCGGTCTTTCTTCCTCGGGAAGGTCGTGAATCCTGACCTTAACTACCTCCATAATGGCACTCCCATCTTATTTTCCCCCTTGTTTTCCATCTGGTATTCCCCCTGGTCCAGCTTTCTGGATGGATAAATCAATTCTGGATGGATAATCTATATTAGTATCTTAGTATCAATATTATTCTCAAAATATTTATTATCAAAATTTGTTTTAATGTGAATATGTAATATCGACTTTTTGATATTTGAAAATTTCTAACAATGGCAAAACTTGTTTATTTTTAGAAAGAAGTTCGTCTGAGAAGTTTCCCTCATTTCCCTATTTTTCCTCTTCCCCGGAGTCCCTGTCTGGCTTTTCGGCCCGGTTTGCGACCTGACCTTCCGGCCCTTTCTTATACCGGGAAATTCATAACGCTCCCTGATGAAGGTCATTTCCGTAGTAGGCTACAAGAAATCAGGCAAGACAGCTCTCGTCTCTGCCCTGGTCCGGAAACTTTCCGGCTTCGGCTCGGTGGGCACGGTAAAGCACATGGGGGAATTCCGCTACAACCCCGAGGACACGGACACCGGCAGGCATTTCGATGCGGGCGCGGATACGGTAATCGGGCTTACCGACACCGAGATGGTCAGCTTCTCAGGAGATCCCGACCTTGAGCGGGCTCTCGACGCCCTCTGTGACCGGGGTCTTGACTTTGCGGTAGTCGAAGGTTTCAAGGAGAGCAATCTCCCTAAAATCGTCCTCGGAGACCTTGAAGGCCTCTCCAATGTCCTGATAAGGCTTCCGGAAAACCCGGACCTGCACGAGACCCTTTCAGCTTCCATCTTCGGCCTGATCCTGGCCCAGCCCGACCGCTACACCCTGAACGACCTCATAAAACGGATCCGCCAGGAACCGCAAATAAGAAACGCAGGCGCAATCGGCACCTTCACCGGCATCGTCCGCGAACTTGACGGGGATGCGAAAACCGACAGGCTCGAATTCGAGAAATACGAACCCGAAGCCTCAAAGGTCCTGGACAAAATCCGCGAGGATATCAAGCAAAAAGAAGGCATCCTCGAAGTCCTCATCCACCACAAGACCGGCGTCCTCGAAGCCGGGGAAGACATCGTCTACATCGTGATCGCATCCGCCCACAGGACCGAACTCTTCCCCGCCCTCAGCGAAGCCATCGAAAGGGTAAAAGCCGACGCCCCGATCTGGAAAAAAGAGATCACGGAAAAAGAAGAGTTCTGGGTCCACGACCGGGAACATGCCTGAAGGGGAAAAGGGAAACAGCAAAAAAAGCTGTAAAAAAGAGCAGAAAAAGGGCAGAAAAAGAAGCTGCAAAAGAGTGGAAAAACCGGACTGTGAATTAAATGAGCGAAAAAACAGATCGTAGAGTATCCCGAAGCGCAATCGTCCTGGCAGGAGGCAAAGGCCGCCGGATGGGCATGGTCGAAAAAGCCCTTCTGGAATTCGAAGGAAAAACCATCCTCGAACGCCTGCTCGATTCCCTTTTCCAGGCCGTGGACGAGGTCATCATCTCGATAAGGGACAGCACCCAGGAAGCCCGGCTAATGCCTGTCATCAAAAAATTCCCGGACCACGAAATCCGCTTCTGCTTTGACACCAGGGAAGACTTCGGCCCCCTTGAAGGCATCCGGGCCGGCCTGCTCGAAGCAAGCTCTGAATACGCCTTCGTCTGTGCCTGCGACATGCCTTTCGTAAACAGCAGGGCTGTGGATTTCCTCTTTGAAAAAGCCAGGGGCCATGACGCTGCCCTCCCGAAGCAGGAAAACGGCAGGTTCGAAACCCTCCACGCGGTTTATTCCCAAAAGATGGTGCCTGAGATCGAGAAGGCTTTTGAGAAGGGGGACCGCTTTGTACTTGCGCCGATTTATGCGATGGGGGATGTGGTGCAGGTTGAAGTTTCGGAGATCAGGGGAATTGATCCTGAATTGGTGACTTTTGAGAATATTAATACGGTTGAGGATATTGAGAGGATAATGGGGTCAGCGGCGGGGGAGAAAGTGGGTTTGTGAGAGAATTTGGTTAACCTTTTAGGTTTTTTAAGTTCCGGGGTAGCCGGAATGGTGTATTCTGTCGTTTTTGTTCCGCGCCTCGGCGCGGCTTTTCCAGTGTAATTTCTTAAAATCGAAAGTTATTTAGTCAGTAACACCCTATATTTTTTAGTTTCAATTATTTTTTTATGTAGAGTTCATCTCCACGTGCCGACTGCTAATAATAAATTGAATTTTTCGTTGGTTATGATGGCAAACTCGTGAGGACAGTGAGGTAGGGATTATAGATGGAATCAAACGAGATTAAGGATCTGATTAGAGGAACTCAAAGAGGTGGAGTAACTGCATTAGACCTGTCTTACAAAAATATCGTTTCTCTTCCTCCTGAAATCTC
>DUKH01000171.1:0-7888 GCA_013329415.1 Methanosarcinaceae archaeon
GATAAATAGTGGACGACCAAAAAATCTTCCTATAAGGGTTGTGTAACTATTTCATGCCTTTTGTGGCAGGTTTTTTTCCCTTATTCTGCAGCCCAGTCCACAGAGGAGTTCCGTGATTTCTTTTTCCACTTTATCGGCATTGCAATCGCCAAAAATAGTTATCCTGTAGGTCACGCCAAACCTTTCCGTTTTGTCAACATCCGTTTCCCCGGGACATTTACAGGTGCGGGGGTGAGTTACATTACGGACCCCGGTATAGATGTCACTGATTTCGCAAACTGCCAGGTGCTCGTTCGTGCAAATCGCACCGAGGATAATTTCAGGTTTGGCTCCTGAGGGGATAAGGACTGCAATGTCCCTTACCGGGTGTTCCAGGTTTTCTTTTCTCCATTCCCGAAGTTCCGTTTCGGAAAGGAGGTGAAGGTTTTCAAGTTTGAGCCGGATGTATTTGTTTTTGATGTGTGGGGAAGTTCCTTTTGAGACCAGTTTTGAAAGGACCACATCGTCAGGCCTGACTTTTTCGAGCAGGCCTACATGGGTCTTTCCGGAGTAAACATGGTAAAAGCCGCAGACCTTTCCGATGGAGTTCAGGATTGTCTCGTATTCCACTATCCAGGAGTTGATCAGCTTATCGGACCTGCGCAGGGCGTGGCAGGTGTCTCCGTATTTCAGGGAGGCTGCTTTCATTTTCCTGACAAAGCCTTCTTCGTCGTGTTCCCTTACCATTTCCGAAAGGTTTTTGCATTCTGCCAGGAACGCGTCGTGCACCTCGATCACACTAGGGTTTTCCATCTGGATCAGGGCGTAGAGGTAAGGGTTCTGGCCCAGGATCCTGCCCACGAAGTCCAGCATGATGTCGTAGACGGGACTGACGAATTTCCTGGACTTCCTTACATCGAAATCAAGCCTATCAATGGTTGTTCCGATACTGATATAGGCAAAATGGGTGAGACCCTGCACTACGGAGACCAGCCGGTCGTGTTCGGCTGCCGTGGTGACCTCCACATGGGCTCCGCCTTCTTCAAAGAGTTCCCTGATGACCGGAAACCATTTTTCCGAGCGCCCTTCCACAGGTACCAGGATAACGGTCTGCCCTCTGAGGCTTGGGATTGTCGGCCCGAACATCGGGTGAGTCCCCAGGACTTCAACATCCGGAGGGGCGAATTTCTTCATGGCTTCCACGGGTTTAACCTTGGTGGATGTGAAGTCCATCAGGAGGCTTCCTGCTTTCATCTTCGGGGCGGTTTCCGCAATCGTGTCTTCCGTTACGTTGATAGGCACGGACACGATTACTATGTCGCTCCCTGAAATTGCGGAATCGAGGTCGCTTGCAAAAGGAACTCCCATTTTCCGGGCAATTTCCACCTTTCCTCCTTTGCCCCAGACAGTAACTTCGTACCCTCTTTCCCCGAAAAAACGGGTAAACCACTGTCCCATTTCCCCTGTCCCGCCGAGGATCAGGACCTTTGTTTTTTCCGGTGTTTTTTCCGGTTTTACTTCGTGCTCCTTTTTCAAACTTTCAGAGCCTCCAGAACAGTCTTTTTCATAAGTTCCACCGGCGGTTCCGTTCCTGTCCAGAGCCTGAAAGCTTCAGCCCCCTGGTAGACGAGCATCAGGACCCCACTAACGGTTTTTGCCCCGGAGGCTTTTGCATCCCTCAGGAGCTTCGTTTCCAGGGGGTTGTAAACGATATCAAAAACGGTGAGGTCTGGGTGGAGGTCTCCCGCTTCCGCGATGCTTACATCTACGTGGGGGTGCATCCCGAGAGTTGTGGTATTAATCAGGATATCTACTTCCCGGATAAGATTTCCAAGCTCAAGCAGCCCTGTTCCTTTGACTTTTCCCGGAAGTTTTGCCGCAGAGATGTCCTCCGCAAGTTCAACTGCCCTGGCCTCGGTCCGGTTTGCGATTAGGATTTCCGCTCCGTCGGCTGTAAGCTGGAAGGCTATGGCCCTTGCTGCGCCCCCGGCTCCTGTGATCAAGACTTTAGACCCCTTTATTTCCACTGCAGTTTCAAGAAGTGCCTGTCTGGCCCCGAGCCCGTCGGTGTTATAGCCCCGGATTTCCCCGCCCCTGAACACTATTGTGTTCACGGCTCCTATTTCCACTGCAAGGGGGTCCGGTTTGACGCAGTTCAGTTTCAGGGCTGCCTCTTTCAGGGGCACGGTCAGGTTGAGGCCTCCGAAACCCATGGCTTCGGCCCCGAGGATTGCCTTTTCCAGCTTTTCCGGCTTCACCCTGAAGGCATGGTAAATGCAGTCCATTCCGAGAGCGGAAAAGGCGGCGTTGTGCATGGCAGGGGAAAGGGAATGTTCGATCGGGTCTCCGAATACCCCGAATACTTTCTTCATCCGAGCAGCTCCATCATTTTCTTTACTTTATTCGCCTGCAGCTGTCCCGGGGCTGCGCTGCTTTCCACAGAGGCGTAACTGAGGACCGAACCGTAGAGGGGAGCAATGACCCTTGTGTGTTTCCCGAGCTTTCCCATTGCTATTGTGCACACAGGCCTCCTTGCTTCCCTGGCGTTCAGGGTAAGCCGGAGCAGGTCAAGTATGTCCTGCATGGACCCGGGCATGACTGCCAGTTTGGCAATGTCTGCCCCTGCCCGGAATGCTTCTTCAATGATTTTCTCCATTTCCTGAAAAGAAGGAGTTTTTGAGAAGTCGTGAAAGGAAACGATTACGGTTTTTCCCTGCTTTTTTGCAGTGCTTATAAGCTCCGCCCTTTCCTTTTCCCCGGCCGAAAGTTCGATATCTACGGCATCTACGCCGCCTTCCCTGGAAAAAGAGGTAAGAAGTTCTTTCAGGATTTCAATCCTTTCTTTTTCGCTTCCTTCCCATTTTCCTCCCTCGGCACTGGAACGGTTTGTAAGTATCAGGGGCAGGCCGGTTTCGGCTTTGATCTTTCCGGTTATTCCCACTGCAAGTCCGGAATCCCGGGTTCCCAGGAGGTCCAGCCTGATCTCCAGGACATCGGCTCCCATTTCGGCTGCCTTCCTGGAATTCTCGAAAGGGGAGAGGCTATCGTTGATTACCGCTACAACTGCGGCTTTTTTTTCCAGATCGAAGTTTCCTATGCGTGTCATGGATAAATCTTGCACTATCGGTTAATCCGGTTTCCGGGGGATCGAAATGATTTGCGAACCGGAATTTTTACTTTTCAATAATCGTTTCTTCGATTTTCTTTCCGAAATGTCTGGCTCCTTCTTCCAGGCGGACCAGGACTTCATCGCCTTCTTTAAGTTTGGCAACGGAAATCGGGGTTCCGTCCTTTCCGACCAGCTTGATGGTCTCGGCATTTTGCAGGATCGCGCTCAGGGTTCTGTTCCTGGCTTTCGCTTCGATAAGCATCATGGGACGGCTTTCGATTTTGACCCTGCCAACGATGCCTTCCCGCTGTTCCCCTTTCGAGTTCACGATGGTAACCGGGTCTCCGGTCCTGAGTTCCGAGAGGTAGCGGGTCTTTTCCCCGATCTTGAGGTATGAATGGACGGCACCAGCATTCACCCTGAAGGGCCTGGCTGCCACGTAAGGGCTGTCTTCGGATTCGGAGTTTACCAGGAACATCCCGCTTGCCTGGGAGCCGATTAGCATTCCTTCTCCCGGCTGCATCAGGTTGCAGGTATCCACGCAGACCCTGTCTCCCATGCCGAGAGGTTCGACCTTTGTGACTGTCGCGGGTTCAAGTTCGGTGCGTCCGCTTTCTATTTCCCTTGCGGCTTTAACCGTCTCTTTGATCTCATTCGGGTCCCCGTTATCCAGAAGGACGCCGTCTGCCCCGCTTTCAAGAGTCTGGAAAGCGAGTCTTGCTTCTTCTGCACTCTTTACCCCGAAAATGATTTTTACTTTCTGCTGCTGCAAATCGGCGATAAGGTTTTCGAGGGGGATGACCTTCCAGTCGGTGCCTGTGACGAGCAGGTAGTCGCAGACCTTCCCGAGTTCGGTTGCAAAGTGCTCGTAGTGCTTGTCCTTTATCACCACGTATCCCCCCACAGTGAGCCCTTTGTCCGTTAGCATGGTTGCTGTGTTTACATCAAAAGAACCCGGAATTTCCGATGGTAGGGGTTTTGTCCCGTCGCCTTCTCCCCTCTTTCCTACGACAACGATGTCAGCTCCGGTTTTTCCATCGCGGGCAAAGGCTGCGACCTTGATGTTTCCAAGTTCCCTGACTTTCTCCACGTCGCTTCCGTTTACGAGCACGCCGTCGGCCCCTGATTCCAGGCCGGTTGTTATCCTATCCTTCTGCTCTTCCCATCCGCCTTCATCGGCTTTTATCCAGACACTTTTCTTCTGCAAAAGTTTCAACCCCGGTCTTTTCTTCTGTTTTTCTTCTGTTTTTCTTCTCGGTTTTTCCCGGTTTTTTATTTCCGGGTTTTGTAAGCTTCATTTCCTTAAGCTGATTTTCATTTCAGCTGTTCCAGGGCCTCTTCAACCGGTCTTCTCCCGTGTACGATCTCGCTAATCGCCCGGGTAATCCTGATCGGGTCCTTATGCTGGAAGACGTTTCTCCCGATTGCAACCCCGCGGGCGCCTGCTTCCATTGCCCCGTCGATCATTTCAAGGAATTCCTTATCTGTTGAGGTTTTCGGGCCTCCGGCAATTACCACCGGTATAGGGCAGCCCCGGACTACGTTCCTGAAACTGTCTATGTCTCCCGTGTACACGGTCTTTATCAAGTCTGCTCCCAGCTCGGCCCCTATTCGGGCAGCGTGGGCTACATTTTCAGGGTCATGTGGGTTTATTACCTTTTTGCCCCTTGGGTACATCATGGCAAGGAGGGGAATTCCCCACTCTTCACAGTCCCTTGAAATAGTTCCCAGTTGTTCTAGCTGGTCTGTTTCGGTTTCTGACCCAATGTTGACATGCATGGAAACGGCGTCTGCTCCCATTTTCATAACTTCTTCCACGGTGCAGACCTGGACCTTGGCGTTCGGGTCCGGGCTCAGGGCGGAAGATGCACTGATGTGGACAATTAGCCCGATGTCATGCCCGTATCCCCTGTGTCCGTACCTAACCATGCCCTTCTGCATGAGGACGGCGTTGGCTCCCCCTTCCGCCACCTTGTTTACAGTGTCAGTTACGTTGATCAATCCCTCTATAGGCCCGTCGGAGATCCCATGGTCCATGGGAATGATGACCATGTTTCGGCTCTCCCGGTTCATCAGCCTTTCTATGCGTATCTTTTTGCCAATTTCGGACATTATGATCCCCCTTTTAGGTGCGGGATTTTTTCTTTATGTATCAAATTTTTTAATTCAATGATTTTAATTCAATAATTTTAATTCAATGATTTTAATTCAATGATTTTAATCCAACAATTTAATTCAATGAAACATTTTCGTCAAAGGTTTGCTTTCGGTTTTCACAGGGTTTTTGATTTTTCGTCACCCTCTTCCCTATTGAAATAGTTGGTTCCGAAAAATCCTCTGTGCTACTATGTCACATACTAACACAATTCATGTATTTATAGTTATGCCAGAAAGATGCCTGATAGGGAGAGCTCTTTTGAGTGATACATGTGATACACCTCTCTACACAATGAACATTATTGAACTTTTCTGTACAACTATGTGCATCACATTCACCTGTTACCCCGCATCTTTTTATTTTAACTGATTACGTCAAATATATAATTGGCTGCACATGACTCTGCAAACAAAAGTTCCTTCAGGATTTGGAAGAAACTGATTTCCGGAGAGGGTATAAATCCGGAAGTCGGATGAAAGGGATACGAGATTTAAAATAGGAGAACATAGGCTAATAAAATAAACTCAGAGCGCTAGAACCAGTTAGAACCATTAATACAGGACATGGAAGGAAACATGAGAGAATTGAAAATCCTTGTTGTAAACAACTACGGACAGTTCTGCCACCTCATCCACCGGGCTGTCCGGGACCTTGATATGGACACCAGGATCATCCCCAACACGACCCCGATCGAGGACATCCTTGCTGAAGAGCCGGACGGCCTGATCCTGAGCGGCGGGCCGGAGATAGACCGGGCAGGCTTATGCTTTGACTATGTAAAGGAAATCGACTTACCGGTCCTGGGGATCTGTCTCGGGCATCAGGCAATTGCCCTTTCCTATGGAGGGCACGTCCATTCCGGAAAAAAAGGTGGGTATGCAGAGATAGAAATTGAAGTTATCGAGGAAGACGATATCCTCAGGGGCCTTGGCCCCAGAACCACCGTCTGGGCATCCCATGCCGACGAGGTTTCCGTTCTTCCTGAGGGCTTTATTCACCTTGCCCGTTCCGATATCTGTGAAATTGAGGCTATGCGCCACCCCACAAAACCGATATACGGTGTCCAGTGGCACCCTGAAGTTTCGCATACGGAACAAGGCGAAGAATTGTTGATGAATTTCTTTGAGGTTTGTGAACAGCATTGAGCAGGTTTGTGAGCAGTACTGATTTCTTTTCTGCTCATTTTCCCGAATTTGCCGATTTTCTTTACCGGACTTTCCCTTTAAAAACAGGTTTCGGGATGTTTACATCCCGAGCTTCTTTTTCATCATTTTCTGAATATTGAATTTTCCGCCCCTGAACCCTTTCAGGGCTGTCTGCATGGTCTTGTGGTACTTAAGAAGTTCCCGGACTTCCTCCGGGCTGCAGCCTGAACCCCTTGAAATCCTTTTGATCCTTGGGCTGCCTATTATCTTCGGGTCCACCATTTCGTCCTCGGTCATTGAATCCATGATGATTTTGTAGTGCTTCATTTTATCGCTGGTGGCCTCGAACATGTCATCCGAGAACTTCATGCCGCCCATGCCCATGGGGAGCATTGACATGATCTGTTTCAGGGGGCCCATCTTGTTCATGGCTTCAAGCTGCTTGTACATGTCTTTCAGGGTGAAGCGGCCCTGCATCAGGGACTCGATATCCACGTCTTCTTCCGAAAGGGTTTCCTCGGCTTTTTCCATGAGGCTCTTGATGTCCCCCATCCCGAGGAGGCGGGAAATGAACCTGTCGGCTTCAAACTTCTCGAAGTCTTCCGGGGTTTCCCCTACCCCTATAAACGCGATCGGGGCTTTGGTTTCTGAAACTGCAGAAAGGGCTCCGCCACCTTTTGCTGTCCCGTCCAGTTTCGTAATGATAACTCCGGTAATCCCTACCGAATCATTGAAGGCATGGGCCTGCTGGCTTGCCTGCTGCCCTATGGCCGCGTCTAGGACCATGAACTTGTGGTCGGGCTTTGCAACTGCGTGGATCTGCTCCATCTCCTTGATCAGTTCCGCCTCAAGGGCGTGCCTGCCCGCAGTGTCCACGATTTTCACCTCGTATTTTTCCAGGTGAATGAGCCCGTTTTTAACGATTTCGACAGCATCGGGGTTCCCGTCCTCTCCATAGAAAGCCACGTTGAGCTTTTCACAGAGAGTCTTTAGCTGCTGGTAAGCTCCGGGGCGGAAGGTGTCCGCAGCAATAACTGCCGGTTTGAGGCCTTTGCGCTGGAAATAGCGGGCGAGTTTTGCAGTACTCGTGGTCTTCCCGCTTCCCTGGAGCCCCACCATCATAATTGTCTGGTGCTTGAGCTGGATGTCAGCTCCCTCGCCGATGATTGCCAGCAGTTCCTGATACACGATTCGGATTACATGCTCCCTCGGGTTCATACCCGCAGGAGGGTCTTCTTTCATCGCGCGCTCCTTTATCTTCTGGGACATCCCCATGACAAGTTTTACGTTGACATCGGCCTGGAGAAGAGCCCGCTGGATATCCTTTACAACTTCGTTTACCGTGCGCTCGTCAATGCGCCCCGCACCGATAAGTTTCTTTAGCGCCCCCTGTAAGGAGTCTCCCAGTTTATCCATTACCATATGAAAATCGTCCTGCCTGGTTTTTTGAGGATGGATGAAAAAATGTGTTTAGGGTTAGTTTGTTTAAGTAGTGTG
>DUKH01000171.1:8219-8509 GCA_013329415.1 Methanosarcinaceae archaeon
GAGTTAGTTAGTTTGTTTAAGTGGTGTGTTAGAGTTAGTTAGTTTGTTTAAGTAGTGTGTTTATTTAAAGTAACATATTGAGTAGTATTTAGAGTAACACATTGAGTAATATATTTGGAGAATTGTTAGAGCAGTGTGTTTAGGGTAAGCGTTAAATGTACGCTTTAAAGATGTCTTCACAATTCTTTTGGTCTTGTGTAAGAAAAGCAATCTTCCCTTAATAAGCTTTTGAATATCCGTTTACGGAATAGTGCCGCAACTGTGGATAAAAAGCATCATAAAAAAGATTA
>DUKH01000171.1:8926-9372 GCA_013329415.1 Methanosarcinaceae archaeon
GATATACTTTGAATCAGCAACCACAACATGCTGGCAATCATGTAAATAGTTTACGGTCCCTGTCCTTTTAAAGTGTGTTACTAAGGGGTGCGCTTTAAAATTATGTCTTCATACTTTATTCTACCTTATATAAGAAGGTTAATCTTTCCTTAATAAGCTTCCGAATATCCATTTATATAATCATACAGTAAACGAGAGTCAGTAACCATACAGTAAACGAGAGTCAGTAACCATACAGTAAACGAGAGTCAGTAACCATACAGTAAACTAGAACCAGTAAATATAGCAGTGATCAATCAGAACACATTTTTCAAAAAAGATCTATGAAAAGCATCATAAAAAAGATTATTTTTAGATAGCGGGGGATGGATTCGAACCATCGGTCTACGGGTTATGAGCCCGTCGGGATCTCCTGGCTACCCCACCCCGCTTCTGGGTTATTAATG
>DUKH01000171.1:9673-21400 GCA_013329415.1 Methanosarcinaceae archaeon
GCTTCTGGGTTATTAATGGGATGTACTTTGAATCAGCAACCACAACATACTGGCGATCATGTAAATAGTTTGCGGTCGCTGCTCCTTTTTTACAGTTTTTTTGGAATTCAATCGTGAATTTTTCCTTAAGATTGTATGTTTTTCACGGGAAAGGTCCGATTTCTGAGCTTTTTTTTGTTCGTTTTTTATTTTTTCCCTTCCTGGTATTTCCAGGGGCATCTATTTGAAATCTAAAAACCTAGATTATATTATGACTAAATGTCTATTCTGTGGGGCTTATTGTGAAGTAAAGTGTGGGGTTTACTGCGAGGGTTATCCGGGAAGTTCGGGGAAAAAAGAGGAGGAAGAGAGTTCAGATATTCTCGGATGTACCCAGATAGGGACTTCCTACATATGTGACAGTTGCCTGAAAGATCTGAAAGAGGCCCTGGGGGTTCCCTGAGGACCTTCTGAATCTGTTTTGGGTCCCCGGCTGAATACCTGGATTTAAGGCAGCGTATGCTCTCTTCGTTAGGCCCTCTTTGGAAAACTCTGATCTGGAGACTCTAATCCGGAGACTCTAATCCGGAGACTCTGATCCGAAAGAAAATAAATGGGTAGATTCAGGGGGAAATCAGACCACTTCAATATCAAGCATGAAGGTTTCTTCCTCTCCTGTTTCGTTCTCCCAGGGTCTTTTGTAAATCCCCTTCAGGCGCTGGTTTCCTTCGGACACAGCTTCTATTTCCCAGATATGGGCTCCACCTGCCCCTACAAGTGGCTCATCGGCTCCTTCGGGAGGTTCCGGAGATATGAATTCATCATTAAGCAGGCTGAGTCCTTCACTCAGTTCAAGTTCCCAGGAATAGCCGGTGGTCGGGTTTTCGGCAAGCTTTAGGTAGAAGACTGTTCCGTTTTCAAAGACCGCTGTTGTCCCATTGTCGGCTTCGGTGAATGAGGGTTTTCCTCTTGCTTCCGGGAAAGGTTCCTCTATTACGTTATCGTTTGCAAGTTCGAATGTATCGGTAACCCCGTTTACATCCACGGTATATGTCCCGGCTTCCAGGCCCCGCACTTCGAGGGGAATGGTCTCCGTAAAGGGCACAAGTGCCTGGGTGCAGATCGCATCTCTGGGCCTTTTCGTGCTGATGCTGACCTTAAATGTGTTTCCTGTCCTCTCGGTTTGAATTTCATGGATTTCCGTGCATCCGTCGGGCAGGTTGCCTGAAGCTTTTACCTGAACCTGTACCGGGAAAGATTCCAGGATAATGATCTCTATATTCTCTACATTTGCGGTCCTGTAGATGAATTCTTCCTCACTGTCAATTTCGTCCACGGTGTTATTCCCCCCTGCCGTGGGACCTGTCGGTTCCAGGTCCGTATCATTCTCTTCCCCGCCGTCCACGCAGCCGGAAACCACGACTGCGGCAACAAGGAGCAAAGCTGCAATAGCTTTTACAAAATTTGGACTTTTTTTATTTTTCATTCTTTTCATTCTAAATCGCCTCAGGATTCTTCTGGTGCCGTATGAATGAAAAGATGTCTCTGGTTGGATTTATCCTTTGCTTAAACTGCAGTCAGGTTCGAAGCTTTCCCGGCTCAGTTTAACTCGTTTCCACTTATTTCCCTTGCCTGTTCTTTATAATACAAGATCAGGTCTTCAGCCCACTGCAGGGCTGTGGGTCCGAAACTCAGGATATTTTCCTGGTCAAAGGTGCCCTTATGTGTCAGGAAGTTGACCATCATAAAACATTCCGTTTTCGTGAGCATTGCTATTTTTATTTCATCTGAAAGCACGAACAACTTTTTTTTCTCCTGAGTTAGAAAATTCTCCAGTTCTTCTTTGAAGTCATTTTCAAATCTTGTAAAAACGCCTTCAGTGACGATTAGAGTAATTTCGGTTTCCTCATCCTTTTTTCCGAGAAATGTTTTGAGGTATAATGGATGAAAAACCGAGCTTAGGGACAGTATATGCTTTGATTTTTTTATGTTCTCCATAAATTCTTCTGGGGGTTCGAAGATATTGTCCGGGTTGGGTCTGATCAGGGAACTGGGTTTCAATTCGTTAAGCCTTTCGAGAAAAGCAGTTGGCACCCCACTAAGGTCGCGTTCCTGCCAGAAATCTTCGTTTTCCTCGATCACTTCCAGAATGTCCAGCAGGGGTTCCATTTTTTCTACGAGTATCTCTCCGAGGGAAGAAAGCACGTAGTCTCTATCATTCTGGATTATCAGGTACTCTTCTTTCAGTTTCTTGATCTGGGGAAGCATCCCTGTAGGGTTGACGTGAAGCTCGTCCACGATTTCATCTATATTTTTACTTCCTTTTTTAGAAGGAGCAGGAGGTCTTTCCTTTTCTGGGACATGAAGAGCAGGTCAGTCAGGGTTTTTTCCATTGTTCTCACTTTTCCCTTTTTATCATTCTGAGGGATGTTTATTGTTTTCTGATGGAGAATCAGTATCTCCGTTTTCCCTTTTTCGGGAAAAAAAATCCTTCAAGAAATTCTCATATCATTTTTTGGAGGAAGTTGTCTTAAAGGTTTCTTGAAATCACGCTTAATTAAACTTACGAAAAGGTAGTGTAAACTATTAAAATATTTATCTCCATTTCCCTTAACATTTCCCTTAACATTTCCCTTAACATTTCCATTAACATTTCCTTTAATAGTTCGTCAGGATCAGACCCAACAAGAAACCTTAAAGTGATATGGCTCTGATTTATATCTGTTTGCAGGAGGAAGCTTAAAACATCCCGGCTCTGAGGGCAGCGGACGTGCTGATCGGCCCTATGCCGGGCTCTGGCTCAGGGAGGGCTTTGTACGGAATCATTTAAATGTGTGCTTACAAACTGGGATTATATCTACAACCTGTGCCGAAACGTGTCAAACGAAATCAAACGTTCGGGCTACGAGCCGGACGTGATCATTGCACTTGCCAGAGGAGGCTGGTTTGCAGGGCGTGTGCTCTGTGATTTCCTGGGTCTGGACGACCTGACAAGCCTGAAAATCGAACATTATGTAGGAGAGATTGCCATTGACACGGGCGAACCCCACATCAGGTACCCGCTATCGGACAACGTCATAAGGGGAAAAAAAGTGCTCATTGTGGACGATATCGTGGACAGCGGGGAGAGCATGCTGAGAGCCAGAGCCTACGTGGCAGGGCGAAAACCTCTGGAGATTCGGACTGCTTCCCTGCAGTACGTCAAGAGCTCTAAGTTTGATCCCGATTATGTGGGAGAAAGGCTTGAGGACTGGGCCTGGATTGTTTATCCCTGGAATTTTATGGAGGCTATGCTCAACCTCATCACAAAAATTATGAGAAAATCCCCTGGAAAAAGCTGGGACCTTGTCGCTCTCAGGCACAGCCTCTATGTAAACCATGCCCTCGACCCGATAGTTTTTGAAATAACCCAGCCAGGGCGGCTTCCTGAAGTCCTTTCTGAGATGGAAAGGACAGGAAAAATCAGTTCCGAGCTTCTTGACGGGAAAAAGTACTGGAAACTTCTATGAAAATTCAACATTAATTATAAATTTATCCAAACCGATATGGCTAAAAACCCTGCTTTCATTGAAAAGTCGGAAGAAGTAAACGAAATAGAAGCAAACAAAGCAAACGGTAAATATCACCGTACATATTATTTACGTTCAAATTAATTTACGTTTGAATTAATTGTGTTTGAATTAATTTACTTTTACACTATCTATAATCGGTGAACCCATGCCCCACAGATGTACCAGATGCGGAACCGTTTTCGAAAACGGCGATGGCGCCATCCTCAGCGGCTGTCCTACTTGCGGCTGGAACAAGTTCCTCTACGTAAGAAAGGGTGAGGAACCCCGGCAAAACCAGGACCCGCCCGCTGAAGAAGAGCAGAAGCTGGATCTGGAATCCTCCTTTGATGAGGTTGTCAGGAATATTGACGAAGCCCTGGCTTCCGAAGAAGAAAGCGAAGAAAAAGAAAAGGAAGCAGAGAAAGAGAATAAAGAAAGGGTGGAGTCCGTCAGGATCCTGGGCCCCGGTTCCTACGAACTGAACCTCGACTCTCTCTTCGGGCGCAAGGAACTCGTGATGGCTATCAAAGAGGAAGGTTCTTACGCTCTGCACCTGCCCTCGGTCTTCAGTTCCCAGAGAGAGGCAGAAAAAGCTAGAGAGAAAGGAAAAGGCAAAGGCAAGAAAAAGCAAAAGTAATTCCTTTTTATGGAATTTAAGGCCTTTTATGAAATTTAAGGAAAAGTTGCTGGAAACTTTTTCCTTTTAGATTTCCGCCCTTTTTTCTTTGTTTCTGATTTTCCTGGCTTTTTCCGTTGGTCTTTGATCCACTTTTCTGTTGTTAGTCTTTGATTCCTTTTTCTGTTTATCCGCTTATTCATTGCTTATTCATTGCTTATTCATTGCTTATTTACTGCTTGTTTACTGCTCATTCACTGCTTATTCGCTTGCTTATTCTATCATCTTTTCTTTTTATCATATAATTACTAATTTTTATTGGAAAGTATTATGTATCTATATGAAAATTATTCTATCTAACATGTGATTATTTATTTTATCGAAATCGTGGTTACTTATTATTTCTGGAATGTGGAAGGATGAAAATTAGCAGCTTATCTATACTCAGCATATTTGTGCTACTCACAGTCATTTTCGGTTCTGTCTCATTTTCTGGATGTGTCTCCCAGGGGAATGAAAATTTGGCAGGGGCCGTGGGCAATGGAACGGAAGACGAAGGAGTGGTAAATGAAGTAGGGACAGATGGGGAAGATGCAAACTTGCCGCCAGGGACAAACCCGGAGCTTAACGAAACGGGACCTTGTCAGAGTTCCCCGGAGAACCTTTCGGGAACTTGCGGGGATTGGATAATTCCGCTAATAGGGTTCGACAAAAACTTGCTTGAAGTCCCGGAATCCCGCGATTACGTAGACTCTGTAATCGTAAATACTGAAAAGTTCAATAAATCCGCTGCAAACGGCACGGTAAACCTTAGCCTTATGGGAGAGGGAACTGAAACTGCATGAAACGGACACTTCCAACACAAGGACAACTTATGCCGGGTACATCACCGGAAAACCACAAAGTATCGCGCTTTTTGCAGTAGGCGAGGACACGATTTCCGGCTGTATTAACGTGGACTTCTACACATTATCCTACAGTATTATAGCTACCGATGAAAAGTACGATGGAAACGTGGTTCATCTCGTGTGGATGTATTATAATGAAGGGATGGACGAAAAATTGGCGGAGGAATCTTCGTTAGACCCCCTGCAGTTTTTCCTGAGCAACAGCGATAAGGAAGTCCATGAGGTAAGAATCGAGCTCTTTGATTTCTACAATGAGTCCTTATTCAACGAAACGTACTCGTTAAATCCGGGCGATGAGGTCGTTTCCCCTGAAATAAATGTGGAACTGGGGTATTACAGGTATGAAATAACCCTGGACGGACAGCCGCCTTTCGAGCAAAAAGTAAGGGCTGACTATGGTGCTGAACTGTGTTCATCCGAAAAATTGTATGTAAACCTTATAGACCATCCGGAATATCCCATGGAAATCGGGATTGAGGTTGCTTGAAGTTGCTTGAGGTTGCTTGAGGGGAAGTTTCCGGATGCAGAGGATTGAATCAGGAATCAGAGTTTCCCGAGAGGGAAGTTCTGGATGCAGGGGATTGAATACCTAATTGTAATTTCTTGAGGAGTCTTCCGGATGCAAAATAAAGCAAAAATTGCAGTTGCGGTTCTCATTGCCCTGGCAGCAGCCTATTACGCTCTTCCTTTCTTCTATGAAACTTTCAATTACTGCCCTGAAATGGAAGAGGAAATTCATCAGGCCATAAATGATACTGATTCCGGAGAAATCACCTGGACTTTAAAAGATACCGATTCCTGGAATGGGGTTGCTGTTTATCCCGGGGATTCGATACAGAAGGCTATAAACGGGGCTGCTTCCGGGGACATCATTGTTGTCTACCCCGGGACTTACACGGAAAATCTTTTTGTGGACAAACCGTTGACCGTAGTCTCGCATTCAGGAAATCCGGATGATACGGTTATTCGGGCTGATGATCCCGAAAATCATGTTTTCCATGTAAGTTCGGACCATGTGGCAATTAACGGATTCAATATAACCGGTGCAGGTGGCCGGGGAAAAGCCGGAATATATCTGCACGCTTCCGATGGGAATATTACCGGTAACAGGCTGGTGTACAACGATTATGGAATTTTTCTTAAGGATGCAGGGGACTGGGTACTGAAAAATAATTCCGTATCGAATGGTAAATACGGAATTTATCTTAGTGACTCCGGCACGAATACCCTGGTTGCCAATAAAGCAAACAACAACTCCTGGTACGGGGTGTATATTAGAGACTCCGGCAACAACGAACTGGACTCCAATCTTGCAGACTCAATCGGTAAGTATGGAATCTTTCTAAGAAATTCCGATGGCAACCGGCTGCTTGGTAACAACATCTCCAATCCAGGGATTAAGGTTGACAGAAACGGAATTCGGCTTGAAGACTCCTGCAAAAATAAGCTGATCAACAATGATGTGTCCCGCAGCTGGAGGGCCGTATCCCTCAGCAATTCTTCGGATAACGAGCTGAGTAAAAACGTAGTCTCAATGAATTATTTCAGCATCTGCCTTGACGATTCCGATAACAATAAACTTCTGGATAACACTGTGGATTCAAATGTATACAAATACGGGATCACGCTGGCAAATTCTAGCAATAACACCCTGGAAGGCAACACTGCTGTTTCAGGGATCGGTGTCAAAGTCTGGTCTGATCCTTACAGTGAGAACAACAGTGGAAGCTGAATTCTAAATGAGCGATTTATTTCAGTCGAATACCTCGACAGCTTGCTGCAGGGTGCGCCAGCGCAACTTTGATTTTTATATTTTATTATGGATTATTTAATACCCTCTTCTTCCATTTCTCTGCAAAAAATCTTGCAAAGCAAGTTTTATATATTATTAATACTAACTAATGGTTACTAACTTGTACTTCTCTATATGTTATTTCATTTCAAAAATCCCGGACAGGGATTTACCAGGAAAAAACCTTGATTCGGGGATGTTTACGTTAATTTCGTTCAGGAAAAATGACGTATGGGGTTAAGGACTCAAAATTTCAGAAAAGCAGGGATCAGTAACCAAAAAAAGCTGCAGAAAGCATCAATAATCGGTTGTTAAAATCCCGGGTAAAAGTTTGTTTTTAAGATCGTCGTAACAATTTCCCTGAAAATTACGAACTAATGTACTATAAATCATTCACAAATTAAGGTATCACAAATAACTCATAATTCAATGTATAACGCATAAGTCACAAATTTACCTGCTATAGGGTGGAACTCGCTTTTCAACATTTAGCCATTACACAAATCATTGAAGGGAAAAACAATGGAACCAGCAAAATTACTTGACATCCTGGGGAATGAAAACCGCAGGAAGATTATTCAACTTCTTGCAAACCGGCCCTGCTATGTCAGTGAGATCTCGGGCAGGCTGGGTGTCGGGCCGAAAGCCATTATCAACCACTTAAGTTTACTTGAGCAGGCTGGACTCATTGAGTGCAGCGTGGACGATCAGAGGCGGAAGTACTTCAACATTGTCACTAACATGCGGCTGGAAGTGTCGGTATCCCCGTATGCTTATACGGTATCGCTTCAGGACATCTCATTTGAAATGGAGAGGAGAGGAGGCATTCAGGAGAAAAAAGGAAGTGCGGGGGAAGCCCCTGAAACGAATGGTGAGATCCAGGGTGCTGCTCCTGTTGCTGCCGGGAAGAAAGAAGTTCCTTCCAGGCCCGATTCTTCAACCGTTTTCCTGAAGCTGAGCGGGAGGCTCCGGGAGTTGAAACAGAGGCAGCTAGAGCTTGCGCGGATGCAGCAGCAACTGCAGGCTGATTGTACGGAGCTGATGGACAACTGCCTGGACTCCATCGAGGGGGTCGCAAAAAACCCGCTGGAGTGTGAGATCCTCTTTGAGCTTTTGAAGAATGAAACCACCGTAGCCGCAATTTGCTACAACCTGCGCCTTCACCCGAGCATTATCAACGCGAACCTCATTGACCTTGCAGAGAGGGGTTTTATCCAATATGCGATCAGAAACAACCAGCAGTACTGGAAAATATGTGAAAAGGGAGAAGAGAAGGTATGACTGAAGACGTAAGCTTGAGAGTCGCCGAAGCTTATCACAAGGATGTAGGAAGAGGCATTGCAAGGATCGACACCCGCCTGATGCAGCAGATGGGACTTGTGAGCGGGGATATCATTCAGATCTCAGGCAAAGCCAATACCTACGCCATTGTCTGGCCGAACGTGGAACGCGGGCCCGGGCAGGAAAACAGGATTCGGATAGACGGAAACCTGCGCAGCAATGCAAAAGTAGGGATTGACGATAAGGTTACGATCCAGAAAGTCCGGGCAAAACATGCTCAGAGAGTCACCCTGACTCCTTCCCAGTCGGTAAGGCTTGTCGGGGGTGCCCATTACATTCTCAGGATCATTGAGGGTAGGCCTCTTAACAAGGGGCAGCAGATCAGGGTGGAGACCGTAAACAACCCCCTGACTTTCGTGGTGACGTCCACAAAGCCCGCGGGTCCGGTTGTGGTTACAAAGGACACCGAGATCGTCATCAAGGAAAAGTCTCTTGAGGAGATTAAGACTCCGGAAGGTATCTCCTATGAGGATATCGGAGGGCTCAGGCGGGAAATCCAGCTTGTCAGGGAAATGATCGAACTGCCTCTCAGGCATCCGGAGCTTTTCCAGAAACTCGGGATCGAACCTCCCAAAGGTGTGCTTTTGCACGGTCCCCCCGGAACCGGCAAGACCCTGATTGCAAAAGCTGTTGCCAGTGAAACCGATTCCAACTTCATTACCATCAGCGGCCCGGAAATTGTCTCAAAATACTACGGGGAAAGTGAACATAAACTCAGGGAAATCTTCGAGGAAGCGGAAAGGGACGCCCCTTCAATCATCTTCATAGACGAGATCGATTCCATTGCGCCGAAGCGTGAAGAAGTCACCGGGGAAATGGAACGCAGGGTCGTTGCCCAGCTGCTTTCCCTGATGGACGGGCTGCAGTCCAGGGGTGAGGTTGTGGTGATTGCTGCCACGAACCGTCCGAACTCCATCGACGAAGCCCTCCGGAGAGGCGGGAGGTTCGACCGGGAAATAGAGATCGGAATCCCTGACCGGAACGGCAGGAAGCAGGTCCTCCTTATCCATACCAGAGGCATGCCTCTTGAAAAAGACATAAGCCTTTCCGAGATTGCTGACGTGACCCATGGTTTCGTGGGAGCGGACCTCTCTTCCCTTTGTAAGGAAGCTGCCATGCACGCCCTCCGGCGGATCACTCCCGATATTGATATCGATGAAGAGATCCCTCAGGAGGTTCTGGATAACCTGGAGGTCAAGAAACAAGACTTCAGGGAAGCCCTGAAGAACATCGAACCCTCTGCAATGCGTGAAGTCTTTGTGGAAGTGCCCCATGTGGAATGGGGGGACATCGGAGGGCTTGAAAAAGCAAAACAGGAACTGATTGAAGCTGTGGAATGGCCCCTCAAGTACCCTGAAATGTTCAGGATAGTCAAAATAAAGCCTCCTAGAGGAGTGCTGCTTTTCGGACCGCCGGGTACGGGGAAGACCCTGCTTGCAAAAGCCGTTGCCAGTGAAAGCGATGCTAATTTTATAAGTATCAAGGGCCCCGAACTTCTCAGCAAGTATGTCGGGGAGTCCGAGCGGGCGATCCGGGAGACTTTCCGGAAGGCAAAGCAGGCTGCTCCAACTGTGGTTTTCTTTGACGAGATCGATTCCATTGCTCCCCAGAGGACTGCGGTTTCGGATACCCACGTTTCCGAGAGGGTCGTCAGCCAGATCCTGACCGAACTTGACGGGATCGAGGAGCTTAAAGATGTGATCATCGTGGCTGCCACGAACCGCCCGGATATGGTAGACCCGGCTCTCCTCCGTCCGGGACGTTTCGATAGGCTCATATATATAAGGCCTCCCGATAAGGCTAGCAGGGAGAAAATCTTTGAGATCCACCTGAAAGATAAACCCCTTGCAGAAGATGTAAGCCTTATCGAACTTGCAGAGAAAACCGAGGGTTATGTGGGAGCAGATATCGAAGGTATTTGCAGGGAAGCTGCAATGCTTGCCCTTCGGGAAGTAATCTGCTCCGGGATCAGCAGAAAGGAGCTCACGGAAAGGGCAAGGAACATCAAGCTTACGAAGAAGCACTTTGAACAGGCAGTCCGCCGGGTGAAACCTACAACCTCAAGGGAGACGCTCGGGATTTACGAACAAAGTGCCGAACTCTTTGCCAAATACGCCACCGAGATTGACGAAGGAGTTTGCGAAATTAGTGATGAACAACCGGAATCTGAAGTCGTGGAAGAGGCAGAAGCAGTCTCGATCCTGAAAGATAAGGCTGTCTAAAGGCATTCCCTGCCCGGGCATTCCAGGCTCATTGAATGCTGATTAAAGCCGGTTTTTAATTAAGCCGGTTTATGACTTTTTGAATTATTGATTTCACGACTTAAAGACGATTTCACAACTAATGGATGCCTGCCGGCTATAAACGATGACTTCTGACGTAGATGACTATCCGAAAAAATAGATTACTACCGGATATTAATATATGGAGTGATGAATATGGTGGACAGAGACTGGAGAAAAAGGAGAAGTTTCTTTGACGAAATGTTCGGGATCGATCCCCTGCAGGATATGGAAGAGATCTTCGATCGTATCAGCAGGGCCATGGGAATGGACATGAACATGAACGATTTCGAGAAACGTCCCTTCGTCTACGGCTTTTCCATAACCCGGCGGCCTGGGGAAGAACCTGAGATCCGGGAGTTCGGGAATATCCCCTCCGCCTTCGAACAGCGGGGCGAAACCGAGATGCAGCACTACACTGACATGCGAAGGCCCCTGATCGATGTTCTGGAAGACGAGGAGACTGTGCATGTGATTGCGGAGATGCCGGGAATCAAAAAAGAAAATATCCGGTTGAACGCAACTGATTTAATACTTGAAATCGAAACAGTAAATGGGAATCCAAAATATTCCGAACGTGTGGAACTGCCCGTAAAGGTGGACCCCCAGAGCGCAAAAGCCACATACAAAAACGGTGTGCTGGAAGTTATCTTTAAGCGGCTGGAATCCAGTTCCCGGACTTCAATCGATATCGAGTGAAGTTTTCCGAGTGAAGTTTTCCGGAGCGCAAGGAAAAGCAGAGGTAATAATGGTGGGCGCAAGAAAAAGAAAAGATTTCTTTGAAGACTTTGGATCCGAACTTTTTGACAACCTGGAAGAGATGATAGATGCCCTCCTGGATGAGATGGGGGAATCCTCTCCCTTTGTTTACGGATTTTCCATCATCCACCGCCCGGGAGAAGACCCGGAGATCCGGGAGTTCGGGAACGTTCCTGAATCTTCCCATGAGGAAGGGGATTTCGTTTCCTCCGAAGCCAAAGAACCTTTGATCGATGTATTCAAAACTGATGAAACGGTTCAGGTACTTGCAGAGTTTCCGGAAGCCGAAAAAGAAGATATCTGCCTGCGGGCAACAGCCAGTTCCCTTGAAATCATGGTTTCAGGACTTTCCGGCAGTTACTCGGAAAATGTGGAGCTTCCGGTTCCGGTAGACCCGAAGAGTGCGAAGGCAAGTTACAAAAACGGTGTACTTGAAGTGACCTTCAGGCGCTATCTGGAAGAAGGTCCCATAACAATTGATATTGAGTAATGGCGCCCC
>DUKH01000162.1 GCA_013329415.1 Methanosarcinaceae archaeon
GGAATAAAGGAGATGGAGGCACAATCCTTCCGCGCTTTCCGTGTCTTCCGTGGTTATAATGTAAGTGTAAATATTTACGTTCGGGACTATAAAAGAGTCCGTTACTGCAATGCCTGAGACAAGTGTTCACCCAAGCATCAAGTGCATGACCATGTAAAACAGGAGGTCGCCAAACACAACTGCAGCAACAAAACCTGCAGTAATCGAAAGCATGAACGGAAGGCCGGGAGTCACCCAGACCTCGTTTCCAATCAAACCTTTTTTTACGTATTCTTCAAGTTCGGGCTTCAGGTTTGCATCGAAGTTAAGCCCAGCCCTGGCAAAGCTCCGTTTCAATTCTCCGGCTTCATTCATCTCAAACTTCTCGAGCAGGCCGAGGTGCTCTTTATTCTTCAGGGAAGAAATCGCAGTCCTGTACCCTATGAACATGTAGAAGGGCTTTTTGAGCATCTCAGGGGAAAAGTGCAGGAGGTTGTAGCAAAACATCCCGAGGGGCACGATGATTGTGAGGAGCAGGGCATTTCCGAGCACCGTGAACGTAAAGAGCCCGATAGGAGGAAGGCCGAGCAGGGGATAAAATTCCCCGCCCAGCCTGAAGACCGGGTAAGTGGGAAGAAGGATGGAAAGCACGATCAACCCTTTTGCATCCCCGCCTCCGAAAGCCCCGAACTGGAAAAGGATGTAGACGATAACAAATACGATTACACCGGAAATGAGAAGGGCTTTGAGATAGGGAACCCCGCCTGTAGCAAGTTCATAGAGGACAAAGACCGAGCCCGAGGCTAGCATGTATTTCCAGACCTTATTGGAGACCCGCCGGGCCTTCAGGTCGGAGTAGCATGAGTAGAGCAAAAAGGGCATGCAGAAGAGGATTTTCAGTATTTCGATCATGTAAACCGGGATGAAGCTTTTTTGCGGTATAAAGGAAAATTTATCGTATAAAGGAAAATTTATGCCGTGTACAGTAAAATATCAGTGTAATGATATTACCACTGTAAAGATATCAAAGAACGCTTATATAACCTGCGGTCTGGCTGAGCCGGGAGACCTGGAAAAAGAGAGAACTCGCAAGAAATCCGGCTTACACCATAAAAGAGCAGTATAACCGGTCAGGGAAAGCCCGAAACCGACAAACAGGCGATAAGCTTATACGTAAGAAGTTCTATTTTATGGTTGCTCAACCCTCAGGGGTTTCCTTATACACCATGGGCTCGTGGTCTAGTCGGTTATGACGTCGCCTTCACACGGCGGAGGTCCTGAGTTCGAATCTCAGCGGGCCCATGTGGTTTTGTCTTTATTTTCTTCTGTTTCCGATTGTTGAAGCCTTACCGAGGGATGTGTAATCTCTGGTTTTACTTTTCGCTTTTTAATTTCAGATTTACTGAGGCTCCAACCTAATTTGGCATGAAAATGCTCTCCAGTACTTTCATTTTTTTGTCTGTTATTCGAAGAATATCATGTATGTTTTTTAAATTGAAGAGCTCTGTTGTCAGATCAATCCGCAAAAAAGAATATGAAAAAACCTGCAGGATTCAGCGGGCAGGCTTTCAATTATTCGAGAACACGTCCATTATTGGGTTTTAAAATGATGACCCCTTTCACCATGATGGCCGGAGCCATCTCTAGCATGGGCAACTCTGCCAGTGCCTTGATGATATGCCACTGTCCCGGGTTCTGCTCCCAGCTCAATTGTGTCCATTTGACAGTGCCGCTGCCCGCCCATGCGCTGTGGACCTCAGCACCCTGTGGGTACAGTATGGGCTGGCTCAAGTCCGCCCCGGGAGCGCCGACTTTTGGAATGTAGCGCCACCCAAGGGCGTTGATTGTGGCTGCAGAAGCCTGCATCTCCGATAACAGCTGCTCGTTTACAGGCTTTGCTCCGAGCAGCTCCAGGCGCAGGAATGTGTTTCCTTCGTAACTGGCACTGGTATAGTAGTTCGGCTGGATAGTGTGCAGGTCCTCGATGTCGGCATAGATTTTTGGGATGCCGGTCTCTTCTCTCCCTCCAAGGATCGGCCAGGTTTTGTTCTCCCAGACTACCAGAATAAACTGCCCTTCCAGCTGGTCACGCTTGCCGTTGAAACGGGCAGGCACACTGACCTGGACGAGGTTATACGCACCTCCCGCCATCCAGTCGATCTCTCGAAACTGACTGTAGGAGATGTTCAATTCAGGTCGTAACAGCTCAAAACCTTCGGGCACATAGCTTGCCAGCTGGTTTTCGTCCGTCGTATACGTAAAGGTTACAGAAACTGCATCCCTATAATACAGCGCTGCTTCAGGGCCAGGGCAGTCAAAACCGCCAAAGTGGGCCGGCATTCTATAGCATTTGTTATCTTCAAATCGGAACATAATCAACCCCCCAATATTCGGATTAATATGTGATATTAGATGATATATAGAATAGGGATAATATATATAATATCTATAATACATGCCACGTAATATTCAGATGACGTTGAGAAAACATAATATAAGGAATAACGATATCGAAGGGGCGCATCAGAAAGAGTCAAAAAAGAAGTATCACAACAGGCTATAGAAAACCTGGAGCTATAGAAAACCTGGAATTTGTCTTTTTATTGGGAAGTGTTTGATGCAGCCTTATCCACTTCGCGTCAATGGGGGGAAAAGATGAGTACCATAAACGAAGAATATTCGAAAGATGCGGTTGTCGATTCGAAACTGGGAAAGAGGAAGGTCGATTCTGAGGGATCACCGGTCGCTGGCAGCAGGATGGATGTCTCAAAGGCCTATGCCGGAGTCCCCGGTTTGCTCCAGAAGGTCATCAACGAGAACGATACAGCAGCCTGGGCGGAGATAGTTGAAAAAATTGATTATATCTACGCCAATCTTGATTCTTCCCTGGGTGAGCTGGACCGGGAGACAGGGTTTGTCAGCCAGGTGCAGTCACCGATACGGTCCAGCAAGAAATTGTTATTCAAGCCCAACCTGGTTGGCCCGGTCGCCATTGACGCAGGGACACATGGCGAAGGCCTGGGTGCTCCCATCTGTACCGAATGGCCCCTTATAGCCGCTCTGATGAGGTGGTTCCATGACAGGCTTGACATACACTATTATCAGATGGCACTGGGGGAGGCTTCGACTTCCGCCCTGTTGATGACAATCTCTTTCAGGTTAACCTTCGGAAAGGACATCACCACAGAAGCCCTTTTTGAAGGGCGGAGTGAGGATTTCTACGGGGGATGGGGTTTTTTCTTTGTCCGCAGATACCTGTCAGAGCGCCATCCTTCCTCCCATGAAGACGACCCTATGAAAGGATATGAAGATAGCGTTGCCGGAAGGTTCTTCCCGCCAGGGAAAGCAGGAGACCGGCTGATGGTCTATGACCTGAACAAACTTGATGAAGACGCTTCAAGGGGCAGGACGGTCGAAGTTCCAGATGGAGCAAACTACAAAGAGATCACACTGCACAAGGCGATTGTCGGCGGGAACCCGGATGACAGTGAAGACCTTAAAGACTACCCCGGCTGCGTTCTTATTAATGTCCCCAAGCTAAAGATCCATGCTCAGGATCTTATCACAAATGCTATCAAGAACCTTGGTATCGGCCTTTACCCCACGCAGGCTCCCTGCGAGACGGGAAGCGGTGATATGAAATGGAAATATGCGTGCCCGTCCAGAGCAGTACCATCTTACAAAGGTGAGCTACCGCATATGCCCTGGATCGTAAAGATGGATGACGATACCAACCTGCCTGTAAAAGATGAGAAAGGAGAATACATCACAACAAAAACTGCAGGAATGCCAGGGACCCAGGCGGACGTTATCAGGGCAGTGCAGAACCAGAACGTGTTCATGGTGCATGTAAGTGATGGAATAGATATGATTAATATCTCCCATAACCCGGATGGCAGAGCTGTCAGAATCCCTGAAGGTTACGTCTGGGCGTCCCTGGACTGTGTGGCTCTCGACCTCCTCTGCGCCAGATATTGTTTCAAAACGGTACCTATGCGTGAAGCATTGAAGCTCAAGGATGAGAACGGCTGGCCTACAGAGTTTGTCCACCACGTTCCTGTAGCAATAATTGACGGGAAAAACATCGCAACAGAGGAAGGTCTCGATTCACCTCTTTTCAGGTACAACCTGTACCGTTATGCTGAAGCGAGAGGTGTGGGGCAGCAGAAATACTATGTTGTCGGCTGGGACACCCTGACAAAAACGCCACTGGCTTCCCTGGATGGGCACCTGGGCAGGATAGAGGACAGGAAATTCCTGGAGTTGATGACGAAAACGATGTATTATAACCCTTCATGCATGCCATGGGACATGCAGAAGACCCTCCTGAGCTATGCAGAAGCCCACGATAAGCTGACAGGCTCCTCATTTTTAAAAGAATTCATGGATGGCTACGATGAGAACAGTGACGGGATAATAGATTACGATGAAAACGGGAGGAAAGGAGTCTGGACCCCGGGTTTCAGAATACTGAGCCACTCCTTTGATATTATGCTAACAGAAGAGTACGGCCAGCTCAGAGGGACTTTTTATTCTATTGCCGATTTCGGCCTCAAGCCTTCCCGTAAAGACTGGAATCCTCAGGGACATGATTTCATGCAGGAGTATTCACTCGTAACGATAGCAACCCAGGCCTTTGACATGTCACGATCTGAAGAGGGGGGGGGAAGATCCCTTCGTTCCGGGAATGAACTGGGGCAAAGGCATGTGGCCTAGCTGGCAGCTGGCTACCTATATCCAGCTCACTAACGGTATCTATGGTTCCCAGTCACCTGAGACTATCATCTTCCAATCTCTATACGGCGCAGCATTTCTGTACGCAGATAAAACTCGAAATGGAGGAGCCTATACCGGAAGCACGGATCAATTAACCAGCAATCCCGCTTCTATTAAAAACTACTTTAAGGCTGTCTCTGAGGGCGAAAACCCTCTCGACTTCACACTGTATGTCCCCGCAGGATACGGGAGCCTGGAAACACGCCGGATACCAAATGTAGAGGAGACAGAAGACCCGGGCAAGGTCTTCACTGCCCACTTTGGCAGTGGAGCAGAGGTATGGTAAGTCTGAGCTCGATTGACTCGTATATCCAGAAACAGGCCCTGGCAGCCGCCCTGATTAACATGGTGGTAAATCCGCTCCTGGCGTTTCTCATCAACAGGAATGTGGACACCGTTGCCTTATCCGGGATTCTGGTTGATACTATAATCACCTCAATCGTGATGACGTGGCTTGTGACAGTCTTCTCGGCAGCCGATATTAACCGCCAGCTTCGCGCCGGCCATTTCAAAGATGAAAACCTACCCCAGCCGGGGCCGATACTGTCAAGGCTGTCGAGGAGAGGGGCATTACTGGGCACGGTGCTGTTCAGCTGTACGGTATTGATCATGGTGACTTTAACCGTCTCCATGTTCTCTCTATTCGGCATTGCAGAGCTTTCTGTGGACAGATTGGCACTATTTAAGGTGATTTATACAGGGCCGATTGCCTATGTTGTAGCTGTGCTGGCAATAATTCGCCAGCTATAACCCTGCTGGACAATGCATAAGAGAAATTTGTATCCTAAAAAAATGAACAGAACTAATCAAAACAGAATCAACCAAAACAGAACCGTTGAAAAGGAAAAGGGGGAGTGAAATGGGAGTTGACGAGTATTTCAAGGACAAATGTTGTCTGGTAACCGGTGCGAATTCCGGAATCGGTTATGCAGTAAGTGAAGCCCTGTTGGAGAAGGGAGCGATAGTCTTCATGGCTGGTCGGAATGCAGAAAGCCTGGCATCAGCGGCTGAAAATCTTGGCGCGTATGCAGGACAGATTCGTACTCTGCTTGTTGACGTGACAAAACAACCGGAAGTTGAAAAGGCTGTTCAGGATATGATCACCTTGGAAGGCAGAATTGACTTTTTATTTAATAATGCAGGGATCGGGGGTACGATGCCGACTGTCGACGCCACTCTTGAGCACTGGAAAGCTATTATTGATGTCAACCTCTGGAGTGTAATATACGGCATTAACGCCGTGCTGCCAGTTATGCGGCTGCAGGGCGGAGGTCACATAGTTAATACGGCTTCCATTGCAGGACTTGTACCGTTCCCATTCCAGGCACTCTATTGCGCCACCAAGTACGCCGTGGTCGGGATGAGTGAAAGTATGCGGTACGAATTTGCAGAAGAAGGCATTCATTTCTCGGTGACATGCCCCTCAGCTGTCGTTTCACGCATCTGGAAAAAGCCAATACTGGGTCCGGTCCATGAAGAGGTACAGGCTCCTGAAGATGCAATTCCAGCGGAAGAAGCCGCGCGGATAATCCTTGAGGGCGTTGCAAAGAAAAAGGGAATCATTGTGGTGCCCGGAGAGCCAAGCGGCTGGCTCTGGCATGAATATTGTAATTCCTCTGAAGCTGCAGAGGAGTTCCTGCTGAAAATGGCTCATGATCGGAGGGCAGAGTGGTCAAAAAAGCAGAAGGGATGAAGGGGCAATTTAGATAAATTGAAAATTTAGTTTCAGGTTAAAAAGTGAAATAAATCATTTTCTGGCACATTCCAGAGCATATGTACCAGGAAATTTTTATGGAATAATACTGGATTAAAGTCACCTTCACACGGCGGAGGTCCTGGGTTCGAATCTCAGCGGGCCCACTACTTTTATCTCCTTTCTTTTCAGATTTAGAGGTTTCATAGTAGACATCATAGCTAGAATTTCCACTTTAGGCATCTAACGGTTTAATGCTAACGTTTTCAGTTCAAATGCCGTAAGTCTGTCCCTGTTGTAGAATCAAATTTAATATTAAGACACGCTCGAAGGGAATTATTAACTTTCAGAGTTCCGGTTCAATAACCTGGGGACACGACCTAATTTTTTTAAAACAAGAATTAATTTTCCAGTTGACTCAGAAGAAAATATAACTCAGATCAAATATCCTTGATACTAAAACAAGAAGTATAATTACAATTCAAACTATTATTCCTCTGAATATAACCAGTATCCTTAAAAAAAATTCTGTGGCATTAGGCTCTGATTTTTGGCTCTCTTTTAGAATCATTATTTTTCTTAATTTTTCTAATCACCAGCCAGGCAATCAGGGCAATTATTCCAATTATAGGTGCTATAATAATCAATAGTAAGGCAGCAGTAGCCCCTGGAGAAATCATATCTGCACGAACTACTGAAGGTAAAATGGATACGCTTAGGCACAATGATATTATGATAATATTTGCTTTTTTCATTTTTTTACCTTTTAACTTTCTTGTCTTTTTTAGACATTTGGTTTTCTGCTATATAAAAATAGTGCATAATACAGGACTATTGCTGAACTGATGATTATCGCGAATACTGAATGGCTTTGTGACATGAAACTGCCTGCGCCTGCGTATGTTGGGAGAACTCCGATTATTAATGCCAGTGTTGTCAAGCCAAATGAGAAGCCAGGTCTTCCTGGAAGTGTATTTGAGATTGCTACCAGAGTAATCGGCATTGTAAAATTGAAGAGGAAAATTCCGAGTATTGCTGCCTCCGGTATTGCTGCTCCAAATGCGAGTAGTGGAGCAGATATTAAAAGAGATATGACTCCTACCTTTTGCCAGCCGTATTTATCTCCTATAATTCCACCGAAAGCTTTTCCCAGGACTATACCTGAGGTTAGTGTTACTAATAGAAAGATGTCGGATTTCCAGGGCAAAACGACCACTGAGCCGATTACTGATCTTGCTACGATTGTCATAAGAAGCAAGAGTATGATTGATTCAAAATAGTTTGTGTTTATTTTCTCGTCTGTTTTGTAATTTATTTCCGGATATTTTGTATAATACATGAGGGCACAGAGAATAGCGATTATTATCAGCAATGGCCAGGCTGTAAAGGACCCACTTTTTCCGTAAAGCGTTCCTATTAAAAGTCCCAATGCTCCGGGAGCTACAAATATCCCTGGTGCTGCTGCCTTATTTTTTGTCAGGTTGAGACTTATTGTCCCGCCGCCTACATGAAATAGGGCATTTCCGATACCTGCAAGGATTATTGCATACAGGGGCGATAGAAAAGAGACAGGTATTGCCGAGGCTGTTATAACAGAACCGGAAATTGCTGAGAGTTTTGGACATCTATACTTATCTACCAGAAGGCCGACTAAAGTCTGGGAGCCGAAAGCAATAACATTATACATGATGACTAGCTGGATAAAGTAGTCATTAGTTATTGATTTTGAAGATAATAATGAAAATGCCACTGCAGCACAACTTGCATCGATTGCTGCGTGAGATAATCCGTAAACTGTGAGATTTTTTTTAGAATCAGAAGGCATAAGCTATTTTGGTTGATTTTGATATATAAGTTTATGGCAGGCCGAATAGTATTACGCCGGTTAAAAAAGAGGCGAGATTCATTATTATTGAAAGGATTAAATAGGATTGTTTTTTCTGATCTGGAAGAGCGTATTCCAGTATTTTCCACTCAATGAAAACAATCAAGACTTCAAGAACGATTACCAGTGAAATATCAGGCTTTATGATATTGAAAATATTGTTTGCCATTACAATGTAATTTGCAATTGGATTTGTTATTACGTTGACTAAGGAGACTACTAAGAATGTGTTTTTAGTTCTGTAGCCTAGAAGAAAAGTAACGGTCTCTTCTATTAATATTGTTAAAATCAATGCTGTTAAGAAGCTAATAATTACCATTTAATCACATATTTTGCTTAATGGTTGTACAACTACCAAGTATTCATTAAATTCTTCACCAGGAGATGCTAAAACAGTAGTTTATTCCAGTACAATGTCATAGATATTTAAAAGGGAGATAACTTCAGGGATAGAAAAGATTGTCTTTTTTAGAAAATTGTTATTTGGATTTATATCATAGTTTTTTGCATTCCTGAACGATGTAAAGCTAAGGTTCGCATTTTCAAAGAGACTGTTCTTAAGATCGGAATTTTCAAAATTAGCATTTGTAAGATTGGTATTCACAAAATCACAGTCATAGATCTGGCAATTGGTAAAATCCGTATTTTCTAAATTTATATCGGAAAATACTGACAGGGAAAGAAAAGAATTTTCAAATCCAAAAGCGAGTATAAAGTCATTACATTTTGAAAAATCCAATCCCAGAATTTTGCAGCTCTTGAATCTTACATTCTGAAATTTTGTGTTATCCAGATCGACGTTTGATAAGTTGCAGTTTTCAAAATCACAATCAATAAACCTTGAATTATTGAAAGATACGTCTGTAAGATCAATATCTTTAAAGGTTTCCGCTTCAAACTCTTCGTTCCGGTATTCCATAATTTAGAGATGTTGTTGCTGTTTTATATGATTTATTCTCACATGGAAGAAATGAGACCCTGATTCCAGGATTCTGGAAAGCAAAAAAATCAGCGAAGAAATAGGCCAGAGTCATGATTAGTAACCCTAACCCTGCGACTATTGCAGCTTTGCGTTGTGATATAGACACTCCGGAAATGGTTCAGGTCTCCATTGCCTCAGGTTTTATTCTTTACCATATTCGCCAATTCCAAAAGTACCGGTACCCAGATAAGTCTTCGATTCAGCATACCTGAATGCTTCCAGTTCTTCTTTTTCGAACCTGGCACGCTCCTCAAGAGCTTCTATGCCTGGCCATTCCTCAATCCCGATAAAATCCCACTCTTCACTGGACCAGCGGCAGTCAATCATCATCAGGAGTTTCATCCCGAGCTCGTCCATTTGCTCGCGGTCCTTACGCATGAACTCTTGCTTTTCCTCTTCAGATAGGTTATAATATGCTTCCTTGATTTTGGCGAAATACACTCTGATGATAGGTTTTTTCTCAGCCACCTTATCACTTCCCCCTATATAAGCAGCACAACTGCTCATATAAAAAATGGTACATAATTATATATATAAGTTTATGAATGCGTTTTCGACATCATAAGACACATTCACACGGAGGAGGTCCTGAGTTTGAATCTCAGCAGGCCCATAATGAATTTTGCTCATTTTCAACGCCTAGTTTTCGAGGGGTGGTTTTTGCTCAGGAGTGCCAGGGCATCCCATACTAGCGTTTTTATAGAGCTCGTTGCCTCTGAAATAGTTGATCGTATAAAATTATTGAATAAGTTCCAATTTTAGCGGCAGCTAAATATTTTCAATGACCCCATTAGAAAAAAGTATATACTGAATTTATATTTTCCACAAAGCAGCACTTTCAGTACTTCCTCTCCCCAAATATGGCAGAGCCCACACGCACCATCGTGGCTCCTTCCTCGATGGCAATCCTGTAGTCGCCGGACATGCCCATTGATAGTTCCTTGATATCGATGTTGTCCCGGTTTTCCTGCTTCAGTTCATCAAAAAGGCCCTTCATCTTCCTGAAATAGGGACGGGTTTGTTCGGGGGGTAGAAAAGGAGGGATGCACATGAGGCCTTCCACACGGACATTCCTGAGAGCGCGGATCTCTGTTATTACCTTTTTTAGCTCATCCGGTCCAAAGCCGTGTTTTTGCGGCTCGTTGCCGATGTTAACCTGAAGGAAGACCCTCTGTACTTTGTCAATAGCCCCGGCCCTCCTGTTTATATTCCTTATTAGCTTAAGGGAGTCAACTGACTGGATAAGATCAAAGAGATCTACGGCTTTTTTGACTTTATTTGTCTGCAGATGGCCTATAAGATGGGTCTCGCAGGGCAGTACATCGGCACACTTATCCTCGTACTCCTGGACCCGGTTCTCTCCGATGATAGGGGCTCCGGCCCTGATAGCTTCGTTTATCCTTGCAGGTTCAATTGTCTTGGTGACACAAACTAGTTTTGTGTTTCCGACCTCCTCAAGGGTCAACCTGGTATTTTCATAGACTGGCATTGCTGTCCCTAAAACTGTTTTTATTCAAAAGTAGTTGTATTTAAATGGTTCTAATTGTATTTTTATGGAAAAAGTGTATTATTATATAAATAGTGAAATTGACTGTTCGGCATTTCAAATGCGCAATTCATATAAAAATAAGTAAAGACTGTTTTTAAATATTTATGTAATTTTAGTTCCGGTGTCCAATTTGATGTTACCGTAGATACATTATAATTATCGTAATATTTTTAATTAAGGAAAAGCCGGACTACGTCCGGGACAGAAACGGACGGAGAAGGCTATTCCGGAAAAACCGGCTGAGTTCGGAAAGTTTACATTCAACGGATGTTTTCCATTTTTCAGTACTATTCCAGCAGGTCCCTTTTATAGGCCTTACAAAAAAACCAAAACTTACTAAACTAAGCAAGACGGTTACATCGTTTATGCAAGACCGGAAGATCATTTATTTTGTTCGAGATATCGGGATTTAGCTTCCTGGATTATATTGACTGCTGCTTCGAGACCGTCCCAACCAATAACCTTCACGTGTTTATGCTCTAAATGCTTATAAGTTTCAAAGAAGTGAGTAATTTCTTTTAAGAGATGAGGAGGGACCTGGTCGATTGATTCTATATAATTCCATAAGGGGTCACCCTTTGGAACACAGAGTATCTTGTCATCTACTCCCTTATCATCTTCCATGGCAAATAATGCAATAGGATGTACATCTATCACACATCCCGGAAATGTAGGTTCCCACATTAAAACCAGGACATCTAAAGGGTCACCGTCAAGTGCCAGAGTATCAGGAAAAAAACCATAATCACAGGGATACATCATTGAAGAAAAAAGCATTCTGTCGAACTTGATCACTTTCCTTTCCTTATCGTACTCGTATTTGTTCCGACTTCCTTTCGGAATTTCGATAACCACGCTTTCGACTTGCCTCTCAGTCATGTCAACACTTCCCACTTACCCATATTTTTAACGAACTGCTTTGAAATGATTGCAACCATTACGTGTTCTGACAGGGTTATGAGATTTATAGGTTATGATACATAATATACTCATGTGCTTAATTATTTTGAGATATGGGAGAAGAGGATACTGAAAACAGAATGGACAACGGGGTCAAAAGTATGGAAAAAATTATGCCAGTTCTGTTCATAGGCCATGGTTCCCCCATGAATGCCATAGAGGACAATGAGTTTACAAGAGGCTGGAGAAATATTTCCAAAAAAATTCCAAAACCTGAAGCAATACTGGCCATATCCGCACACTATGAGAGAGAGGATACCAGTGTTACTTCAAGCGAGAAGCTTAAAACAATCCACGATTTTTATGGATTCCCACAGGAATTATATGACCAGAAATACGAGTGTCCCGGTTCAAAGGAACTTGTTACAAAAGTAAAAGACCTGGTTAAAGAAGTTAATTTTGATGGCAAATGGAGCATTGACCACGGAGTTTGGTGTGTACTTTCAAGGATGTATCCTGATGCTGACATCCCGGTAGTCGAACTCAGCATAAATCGAAAACTCAGCATGCAGCAGCACTATGAACTGGCAAGGAAACTCTACAAATTAAGAGAAGAGGGAATCCTGATTTTTTGCACCGGAAACGTCGTGCATAACCTCATGCTGGCAAGAATGTCCGAAACTCCATATAAATGGGCAATCAATTTTGATGAAAAAGTGAAAAAATATGTTACAGCCAGGGACGACCTGAAGCTGGTCAATTACGAATCACTCGGGGAAGACGCAATATTATCTGTCAATTCCGCCGAACATTATATCCCTCTAATCTACGCCCTTGGCGCAACAGACAAAAACGAGACTGCCAGCTTTTTTTGCGAAGAAATAGTTTATGCGTCGGTTTCCATGCGCTGCATATTGTTTCAAGATGTCACGTAAAGTAACACCGCGACGAAAGGAGTTGAACGATGGAACATGAAGGCTTCACCAGACAACACCGCAGCCTGGGAAGAGCTGCAGCCCTGGCCGTGTTTTTCCTCCTGATAGCATATCTGCTTACGCTGGTTCTTGGATTCCTCTCACTCAAGTCGCCCGAAGACCCGATCGGGGACCCTTTCTTCACCATACTGGAACTGCTCATCGTTGTGATGGCGCCCTTGATGGTCATTGTTATGGTCGCAGTTCACGCTTATGCCTCTCCCGAGACCAGAATGTACAGCCATACTGCACTTGCATTTATGGTCCTTATGGCAAGCATTACCTGTAGTGTCCACTTCGTTATCCTTACTGTAAGCCGTCAGATCGAGGCTGCGGGATTGCCGTTGGCTTCACTATTCTTTTCCTTCAGCTGGCCGTCCGTAGCATATACAATGGACATACTCGCATGGGACTTTTTCTTTGCCCTCTCAATGCTCTTTGCCGCACCTGTATTCAGGAGAGGAAGGCTGGAGAAAACTGTTCGGATTCTTATGGTTGCCAGCGGCTTACTGAGTCTTGCGGGGTTAATCGGGGTACCGCTTGCAAACATGAATGTCCGAAATATCGGAATCCTGGGCTACGCCGGGGTCTCCCCCTTTGTGTTCCTGCTGATGGGGATAGTTTTCGGGCGCGCCCGACAGGTACCGGAAGAGACCGGGTAAAGTCCGGTTCTCAACCGGGAGACAAAATTAGAGCGGGCAGTAGTTTCAATTCCCGTACCCGTTTCCATTGTCTCCCCCGCTTCCGTTGTCTCCCCCGTTTCCATTAATTGTGAGCATAATCTCCTTGAAACTTGCCAGCGAAGCCTCCATATTCTCGATGATCTCGTTTGCAAGAATATCTGGGTCCGGAAGGTTGTCCAGGTCAGCAAGGCTTTTGTCCTTGAGCCAGAAGATATCCAGGTTCGTTTTATCCCTTGCTACAATTTCCTCATAGCCGAATTTCCGGAACCTGCCTTCGGGAGCTTCTTCGCTCCAGGTCTCAGTACGGCTGAAACGGTTTTCGGGGTTATAGCATTTGACAAAGTCTTCCAGGTCCGAATACTTCATCGGATTCTTTTTGAGGGTGTGGTGCACATTTGTGCGGTAGTCGTAGATCCACACTTCTTTTGTCCAGGGCTCTTTGGCTGCGGGTTTTGCCTCAAAGAAAAGCACGTTTGCCTTTACCCCATTCGCATAGAAGATGCCTGTCGGCAGGCGCAGGATTGTGTGCAGGTCGGTGGTCTCAAGAAGCTTTTTGCGCACGGTCTCCCCTGCTCCGCCTTCAAACAACACATTGTCCGGCAGTACTACTGCTGCCTGCCCGCCGGTTTTTAGGATGGTGTGGATATGCTGCACAAAGTTGAGCTGCTTGTTGCTCGTGGTTGTCCAGAAGTCCTGACGGTTGTAGGTGAGCTCTTCTTTTTCCTGCTCGCCTTCTTCGTTGGTGAAGGTCATGCTGCTATTCTTTCCGAAGGGCGGGTTGGTGAGGATGTAATCGTAACGGTAGCCGGGATCGGCTATAAGAGCGTCGGAATTGGAGATCATGGGCTCCCCGTCGATTTCCCCGATGTTGTGCAGGAACATGTTCATAAGGGCAAGCCGTCTGGTCCCTGCGACGATCTCATTCCCTCCAAAGGTTTTGTTTTTCAAAAAGCGGCTCTGTTCCCGGTCCAGCCTGTGCTGTGAGGTAAGGAAGTCATAAGCTGCTAAAAAGAACCCGCCTGTACCGCAGCAGGGGTCACCTATGGTCTTCAGGGGTTCGGGCTGCAGGCACCGGACCATGACCTTGATAAGAGGCCTCGGGGTGAAGTACTGTCCGGCTCCGCTTTTTGTATCTTCTGCGTTCTTCTGCAGGAGCCCTTCGTAGATTTCTCCCTTGGTATCCACACCCATCATGACCCAGCTTTCCTTATCGACCATATCAATGACCTTGTACAGCATTGCAGGGTCGCTTATCTTGTTCTGGGCCTTGAGGAAGATCTGCCCCAGCATTCCCGGCTTTTTCCCCAGCTCTTCCAAGAGCCCCTTGTAATGAGTATCGAGCTCCGCTCCACGCTGCTGTTTCAGCCTGTCCCAGGTATATTCCTCCGGGATACCAATATCCCTGTTATATGGCTCCTTCCTGTACTCCTGAGCCATTTTCAGGAAAATGAGATAGGTCAACTGTTCCAGATAATCACCGTAGCTCACGCCCCCGTCCCTCAGGACGTTGCAGAAGCTCCAGACTTTGGAAACGATGGATGAGGTATTTTCAGACATGGTTTGGATCCTTGAGATGAGAGTAATATTTTTGTATTTCTTCTTTACGAAACTTGATTTTCAACATCTATTGCCAGCTTACTCG
>DUKH01000043.1:0-7411 GCA_013329415.1 Methanosarcinaceae archaeon
GAGATCCGGAAGAGATCCGGAAGAGATCCGACAGAGATCCGAAAGATGTCCAAAAAACAATGTACGGATAATATCCAAAAGAAACCTGAATGAGGCCTGAATGGGCCCTCCCAAGAAATCCGTTTAATAAAGACCCCAAAAATGACCTGGAATTTCTGGAATCTCCCAAAAATTCCGGAAATTCCTGGAATCTCCCAAAAATTCCGGAAATTCCTAAAAGTTCCGGAACCTTCCAAATGTTCAGGAAAGTTCCGAAAGCCCTTGAAGGCGCTGAAAAAGATCTCGAACTTTTCTGAAGAGATCAGGGATAAAAGATAAAAGAGCAGAGGAAGGTGAAAACTTTCTTTTGCATTTTGCTTTTCTGAATGCTGAGTTTTTCCCAATTTCGTAACCTGTTTTTTCCCAAACCTTAATTTTCCAGTTGCTTCTTTTTCTGAGTTTTTCTACATTTCGTAACCTTGTTTTTTCCAAACCTTACTTCTTTAACTTGACTTCTTTTCAATGTTATTATTTACTTTTGCTCTGGATTATTTTTCGACATTTTTTTTGATCAGCCTTTTTTAGATATTTTTCCTATCAGCCTTATATCTGGCATACTTTTTCCTTTTCATTCTTGCTTTTTTGTTTACTAAATCTTTTTTTGGGAAAATTTGTTGAATAAACTTTTTTCCTTTTGTTCCCTTTTTTCCGGAAAACTTTTCGTTTTATTGGCAACAATTGTACGAGATTTCTCCCTAAAACTTCTTAAACTATTTTCCAAATTTTCGTTTTTATATATATAAACTCTTTTTTCATTATATGTAATTATTTTTCAGAGAGTTTTGTTACTTACAACATAACTTTTTTTTTATTAAAAAATGAACATATGTCGTTCTAGATTTTTATTTTTATTGTTTATGTTTCTTTTTTTGAATTTAACTTGACTAACAAAATATATTTTACTTACCTTTATTTATTTGATTGAAGCCGGAGCAACTTATTTATTAATTTAATTCATTAAGCAGATGAAATCTTCTTCACAAATGAAATAAAATTATTCTTTTGTGAGGGTGACTAAAAAATATGCAAGGTTTAGTGAGGATGTAACATTGTTATTTGTGAGCATTCCGGTGGAGTTTTTCGTGCAAATCTGGAGGAAAAATAGTTTGCTTGATATTGAAGACGCCCCAAACAAAAACCGAAACATTTTTTAACTATATGACAAAAGAGTATACGTTGAGGAAAATATAAGATTACATTATATCTTTATTTTCTATGTGGATTGAATTCTGGATTGAAACTTTTATGCCTGACTATATTAATTGAATCTATAAACAATTTCAGAGGTTGGGTTGATGATTCATGGATCCATTTAATGCGATAGTAATAGCTGTCTTTTTACCATTTATACTTGCATGGACATTACCCGTATTATATAGCGTATTTAAACAGAGGATTGGCTGGATTGCAGCAGGTATTGCATTTACCTGTTTTATGCTGAATGTCCAGGTAATCCCTTACGCTATGGCGGGCACTCCTGTACAGGGTTCGTGGGTCTGGTTGCCGACAGCTGGTCTATCCTTTGACATTTACGGAGACGGCTTGGCCGTTCTCCTGGCGCTAATCGTTTCGGGCGTTGGTGTTATCATCATGTCCTATTCAAACGGTTACATGTCCACAAAGGAAGACCTGCCGAGGTACTACCAGTGGCTCCTACTCTTCATGGGTGCAATGCTAGGCATTGCCTATACGGATAATACTATCCAGATGTTTATTTTTTGGGAACTGACTAGTATCACATCATTCATGCTTATCGGGTACTGGAGAGAAAGACCAGAATCCGTATACGGAGCAACCAAAGCCCTCCTGATAACTGCAGGTGGCGGACTTTTCATGTTCTTAGGTTTCCTGATGCTCAGAGTCGTTACAGGTACCTACGGGATCTCAGAGGTCGCCCATAGTCAGGAATTGCTATCAATACTCCACGGAAGCGAGTTCTATGTTGCAGTCCTGGTTCTCGTCTTCTTAGGAGCTGCTTCCAAATCAGCACAGGGCCCGTTCTATGTTTGGCTGCCCAATGCTATGGAAGCTCCGACTCCGGTGAGTGCTTTCCTGCACTCGGCCACAATGGTCAAGGCCGGGGTTTATCTGGTTGCACGTATGCACCCCATCCTCTCGGGTACCCCCGAGTGGCTGATCCTTGTTTCAGGAACAGGGATGATAACCATGGTGATGGCGGGTTTCATGGCGTTCCGGCAGACGGACATCAAAGCCATTCTGGCCTATTCTACAATCAGCCAGCTGGCCTACCTGATGACCATGTACGGCTACAGTACGGCCGAACATCCGGGCCTGGGATTTGCTGCAGCGACCTTCCACCTGCTAAACCACTCCACCTTTAAAGCTACGCTCTTCCTGGTGGCGGGCATAGTGGCTCACGAGGCGACAACCCGAGATATACGGAAACTGGGTGGTTTGCGTAAGGAGATGCCAAAGACCTTCATAGTAGCGGTGATTGCAGCGGCTTCGATGGCCGGTGTTCCTCCACTCAACGGGTTCCTGAGTAAGGAAATGTTCTATGAGACATCTCTTGAAATCGGACACCTGGTCGGAGGACCCTGGGTATATATCTTCCCGGTGGTTGCAGTGGCCGGTGGTGTGTTCACCCTTATGTACTCCATCAGGCTGATAGACGGGATCTTCCTCGGAGAGAGGACCCATGACCCGGATGTCCCTCACCATGTACATGAAGCACCCTGGGTTATGCTGGCTCCGGCAGTCTTCCTTGTAGGTTTGATTATCTTCTTCGGGGTCTACCCCAAGTTCCCGATTGAGACTCTGATCCAGCCTGCATACAGCGGTCTTGTCCCCCATGCAGACCACCTGCACGTAAAGCTGTGGCATGGAATTACCACGCCGCTTTTGATGACGATAGCAACCTTTGCAATCGGTATCGTGCTCTACAAGTTCTATGACACACTCGCTGCCATGCAGAACAGCTTCAATGCAAAGCTCCCCTGGGTCAGCGTGAACTACTGGTACGATGCAACCGTAAACAATGCAAAGGGAATATGCAAGAAGTTCGCAAATATCACCCAGCCAGGTCCCCTCGGAGGATACATCAAGATCGTGCAGCTTTTCATGATCTTCCTTGTCGTATGGCCTCTCTATTACCTTGGTGTAGGTGCTGCCAATATTTTGCCTGAAGGCATGAACTTCGCTTCGCAGCCCTATGAAATCGTGCTCTATGCCCTGATAATTGTGTCAGCTTTGGGTGCTGCGATAATTCCGAGATACCTGCCCGCAGTCTTATCCCTCTCGGCGGTTGGTTTCCTGGTATCTTTGCTCTACATGTACCTCAAGGCTCCAGACCTTGCAATGACCCAGGTCTGTGTGGAAACGCTTTCCACCATTATCTTCATCCTGGTGATCATCAAGCTTCCCCAGAAATTCAAGGAGCCGATGCCAGCGGGTAAAGTCCTGGTGAACCTTCTAATCTCAGGTACAGTTGCGTTTTCAGTCTTCGCCATCATGGTAAATGCAGGCGTTGGAATCCTTGCCCCATTCGAGTCCTTCTCTCACTACTTCATGGAATACAGCTTGCAGCTGACCGGTGGACTCAATGTGGTAAATGTGATAGTCGTGGACTTCAGAGGTTATGATACCATCGGAGAAATTTCGGTGCTGTCCCTTGCAGCCCTGGGTGTCTATAACCTGATCCTCAGCAGATCCGGATCAGCGGCTGAAGAAGGTGAGGAAGAATGACCACAATAATAACCAAAACAATCGCAAAGATCTGTTTGATGGTGGACATGCTCTACTCACTCGACCTTCTGCTGATTGGAGGAAATCGGCCAGGTGGTGGTTTCATAGGCGGTGTGCTCTGTGCATGCGGAATCGCACTGATCTATGTGGCATATGGGTATGAAGATGTCAAAAAAATCTGGAACCCGGACTGGCATTCCTGGTTCGGCTACGGCTTGCTTTTTGCAAGCATAACGGCCATCTCTCCCTTACTTGCAGGCCACAACTATTTCAGAAGTGCCTTTGAGTTATCCCCGCTTATAGTGGGAGGTTTCCATCTGGGTGAGCTCGAACTGGTCTCATCAATGTTCTTTGACCTCGGTGTATACTTTGTTGTTATCGGTGGACTGCTGTTTATCGTAACACAGGTCGGTACTGACAAAGGAAAAGACCCGGAGGGTGGAAAATGAATAATGTTATGCTTGCGCTTACTGTCTCTCTGCTCTTTGGGATCGGGACTTTCCTGATCCTCAGGAGAGATATGATGAAAGTCATTATCGGTTTTGGGATCGTTTCCCATGCCATAAACCTCTATATTGTTGCAAGCGGGGTTTTCAGTGACGGTACCCTCGTGCCTATCCTGGAACACCACCAGGCTGTTCATGGTCTTGACCAGGGCCTGATAGTCGCTGATAACCTGGCAACCGGGGTAATCGGGCCGATAACGGCCAACCCGTATACCGAGTTTGTGGACCCTCTTGTCCAGGCCCTTGTGCTCACAGCCATTGTGATCGGGCTTGCAACAACGGCCTTTATCCTGACCCTTGCATACCGTATCTATGAAGAATACGGCACCACCGATGTTCAGGAACTCAGGAGGTTGTGGGGATGAGCTTTTTAATGGAACACCTTCCAATTCTCCTGATTGCCATTCCCCTTTTAATGGCTCCTATTACGATCCTGACCAAAGGCTCTCCGGGGTTGCAAAAGGCTATAGATATCGTAGTGAGCGTTGGTTTGCTGGCTTTAAGCGGGCTTCTGCTCTCTTCGGTCTGGACTGGTGGGATTACGGTTTATGAAGTGGGAGAATTCGGGAAGTACGGGATCGTACTTGTGGCCGACCTCCTCAGCGCTTCGATGGTGGGCCTCAACTGCTTAATCGGCTGTATGGGCCTGATTTACTCCTACGATTATATCGAAAGTAAATCCCTGAACCTGACTTACCACTCCCTGTACAACCTGATGCTAGCCGGGATCAACGGGATCTTCCTGACAGGGGATATCTTCAACCTGTTTGTCTTCTTCGAGATCATGCTGCTCTCCTCGGGAGCTTTGATCGTTGCAAACGAAACCTCAACGGTTACGAAGATCTCGGATAAGATGGAAGCCACTATGAAGTACATTGTCCTGAACATGCTCGGGTCAAACGTGATGTTGATTGCCGTAGCTTCTCTCTACGCTTCCATCGGTTCCCTGAACATGGCTGACATTGCCATTAAGGTCAGGATTCTTGCCGATGCAGGGACCATGCCCTGGCACATGTACGCAATCGGGCTACTCTTCATCATTGTATTCGGAGGAAAGGCGGCAGTCTTCCCGTTGCACTACTGGCTTCCGGATGTGCACCCGACAGCTCCGTCCCCGATAAGTGCAATGCTTAGTGGTGTGATCATCAAGATCGGAGCCTATGGTATACTGAGGGTCCTCTTTGTGATCTTTGCTCCCCTTCAGGCAGTATACGGACCAATTATCCTCATGCTCGCTCTGATCACAATAGGACTTGGAGCAACTTCTGCCATAGGACAAAACGACGTCAAGCGTTTGCTGGCTTATTCCAGTGTATCCCAGATCGGATATGTCTTCCTGGGCTTTGGAATGGGAGCAATTGCATATGCGGAAGGTTCGGTGGCGGGAGCTACTTTAATCATTGCAGCGTCCTTTGTCTATCTGGTAAACCACGCTCTTGCAAAGAGCATGTTGTTCCTTACCTCCGGTGGAATCATCCACCACGCGGAAACCAGGGATATGCGCAAGATGGGAGGCATGATTAACAGCAATCCTACCATGTGCGTTGCTTTCCTGGTGGGAGCCATGTCCATTGGCGGTGTGCCCCCTATGGGTGGATTCATTGCCAAGTTCTCCCTCTTTGATGCAGGTCTCAGGTCGGAGTTCTACATCCCGATTTTGATAGCCTTGATATTTGCAGTCTTCACTCTGTTCTATATGTTCAGAGGCTGGATGCTTATGTTCTGGGGAGAAAGAGATCCACAGTACGGGGAATACTCCCATCACAAGTTATCCCTCCTGATGGTAGGCCCTATCTTTTTCCTGGCAGCACTTGTGCTGATTTTCGGAATATTTGCAGAGCCGCTCCTGGAGATTTCACAGACCATCGCAGCTCAAGTCATAGACCCGCAACCATATATTGACGCAGTATTAGTGAGGGTGATTCGATGAAACGCCGTCTGATTATTTACATGGGACTCCCGATCATATGGTGTCTGGTCAGTGGGCAAGTAACTATCGGCAGCATTTTCCTGGGCTTCGTCTTCGGAATGGTGGTCGTCCAGCCTTTCAGCAAACTCTACAGGATGGATGAGGTTGTAACACCTACAGGAGATTGGCTTGCAAAGATCCCCAAGAAGCTTGTGTACTTCTACGTGCTGATCAAGGAGATCATAAAAGCGAACATCGTGGTCGCAAAGATCGTTCTCAGCCCCAAGATCGATATCAAACCCGGGATTATCGCCGTTCCTATTCGAACAAAGACCAACATTGGAATCACCGGGATTGCAAACACGATCACTCTAACTCCAGGAACCCTGACAGTGGATATCTCGGACGACCAGAAAGTGCTCTATGTGCACTCTATCGATTCAACCGATCCTCAGGGGGTCCGTGATTCCATCCGGGATGACCTTGAAAAGTATGTACTGGAGGCATTCGAATGATTTCTCTGGAACAAGCAGACTTCCTTGCCCTGATAGTTATGGTAGCCGCAACAGCACCCTGTGTATATAGAGTACTGTACGGTCCTACCCTCGCTGACAGGATTGCGGCTGAGGATGCCATGGGTAATACCCTTGTGGTGATATTCGCGCTCTATGCTTATCAGGCGAGCTCGATCTTCCTTATGGACGTCGCCGTGCTTCTTGCAATTATCTCCTTCGTGGGGACAGTTGTGGTTGCAAAGTATCTCGATAAAGGGGAGGTGATCTGATGGCAGGTGAACTGGCACTCGTGGCAGATATCCTGAGCATTATCAGCCTGTTCATAGGCATCTTCTTCCTCTCTGTGGGTATGATCGGCCTTCTGCGTCTGCCTGATGTCTACAACAGACTGCACGCAACCACCAAGGTCGGTACCATGGGAGCTTTTGGGGTTCTCTTGAGCATCATCTTTCAGGAAGGTCTCACTCCCATGGGCATCAAAGCCTTTACAGTCGGGCTTTTCATCCTCCTTACTTCTCCGATTTCCGGGCACATGATCGCCCGGGCGGCCTACAGGATGGGTGTAAAGCTCTGTGATGGCAGCTGCCTTGATGAGTACGCAGGAAAGAGAAAAGATTGAAGAGAAATGGATGTGTTTTCAAAACACATTCATTCTTTTTTCGTTTTTTTACCTGTTTGTCTGACTTTTTGACCGTTTTTCAATCTTGCTTTTTCAATCCAGTTCTTCGATTTTTCTT
>DUKH01000043.1:7729-10025 GCA_013329415.1 Methanosarcinaceae archaeon
GATTTTTCTTATTTTCACTTCTCTTTCTTCAAATTGGTTACAAGTGGGTTACAAATGGGTTACAAATAGGCTGAAGCTATCGATTCTTTATTTTTTCCTCTGAATGTTTTCAATGTTTTCAATGTTTTCAAGACTCTGCAGGAACATGCCGGATTTTTTTATTTGTTTCTCTCCCTCTCATATTTAACACCCCTCAATATTTGATGCCCTTCAATATTTCTTACCCCTGCAGAATCCCCTTTCCCTGGAAATCTCACATCGGCTATGTTATATCTTTTTGAAAATAAATTAGAATCTATGAAACTGGGTTTAGGAATCGACACTGGTGGCACATATACGGATGCCGTCATCATGGACCTCTCGGACGGTGCCATCCTCTGTTCTAATAAAGCTCTGACCACTCATTCCAATCTGATCGAAGGAATTGAAAACGTAATTGCAGGTCTGGGGCAGGAATATCTGGAGCACGTCAAACTTGTTTCCGTTTCTACGACTCTTGCCACCAACTCTACGCTTGAAGGAAAAGGTCACCATGCGGGTTTAATCCTGTCCGGCTACTCCGTGAGCGGGGAAGTCCCTGCCAGGGATATGGTGACCGTAAATGGAGGGCATGATTCAAAAGGAAACGAAATCGGGCGCCTGGACCTTGAAGCAGTTGAGGAGTTCGTCAATAGCACCGGTAACTGTGTCTCTTCCTATGCCGTATCTTCTTATTTTGCCATCCGCAACCCCGAACACGAACTTGCCATAAAGGAAACCGTAGAGCGCCTTACCAGCAAGCCCGTGGTCTGCGGGCACGAGCTTTCCCTGGACCTGGGAGCCTACGAAAGGGCGGTTACTGCCACTCTGAACGCCCGGCTGATCCCTATAAATTCCCATTTCATCAGGGCAGTCCTCTCCGTAATGGAAGCGAGAAACATCAGCTCTCCCCTGATGGTCATGAAATGCGACGGCTCCCTGGCCAGGATAGAGGACGCCGTTGAAAAGCCGGTCGAGTCCATCTTTTCAGGGCCTGCAGCAAGTCTTGTAGGGGCTGCGCACATCAGCGGACTGAAAAACTGTGTTGCAGTGGACATAGGGGGGACCAGTACCGATATAGCCCTTATCGAGGATGGGGTCCCCGAAATCAGTGAAAACGGTGCTATCGTAGGGAACTGGAGGACAATGGTCCGGGCAGTCAGGATCCAGACTTCGGCACTGGGCGGGGACAGCCACGTCTGGGTACAGAAAAAACTCTGCATAGGGCCTCACAGGGTCGTCCCTCTCTGTCTTGTAGCTTCCCGTTATCCTTCCCTTGTGGATAGGCTGCTGGAAGGGGAAAAACCCTCCGAAAGGATAATGGACGATGTCCTTCAGCCAACCAGCTTTTTTGTCAGGAGCGGGCATCCGGATTCCGAAGAAGACCTGCATTCTCTTAATTACGCAATCGAGTTCGAACTTAACGATTATGAACGCCGGGTCCTTGACCTGATAGAATATGAGCCTATTTCTGTTTATGGCATATCGGGAAAGATCGGGAAGCATCCCCTTTACTTTGCAAAAGCCCTGCGTTCCCTGATCCAGAAGCACTGCATCTGCCATATCGGTTTTACTCCCACGGATGCTCTCCATGTGCTGGGGGACTACGAGGCCTGGGACAGGGCGGCTTCTTTGCTTGGGGCGGAACTCCTCGGCCGTCACCTGGGCCTGGATGAGGAAGGTTTTTCCAGGGAGATAAAGAAAAACTTTGCAAAGAATGTCGCTCTTGATCTGTTGACCTTTCTTGCAAAGGATGTCAAGCGGGAGAACCTTGAAAAATTGATGGAAGGCTCCAGATTTATGAATTACAAAATCACGACGCCCTTAGTGATGATCGGAGCCCCGGTGAAAGCTTACGTGTCCGAGCTCCGGGAGTTTATCGATGCGGACATCCTGGTTCCCGAGTTCCATGAGGTGGGCAATGCCGTTGGAGCTCTTGTCGGAAACATAATCAAAAGAAGTGAAATTCTTATCCGTCCTGTGGGGCCCGGGTCTGACCGGTACCACGTGTTTTCGGAAAAGGAAAGGACAGTTGCTGACAGCTACGCGGAAGCCGTGGATTACGGGCTTGATCTCATGGAACAGCTTATTTCCGAGCATATGGACGGGCACGGGCTCCGGAAAGAGCAGGCCCGCTTCGATCTTGAGAGAAAAGACTTCAATCCGGGATACGGAGCTCCGAAAGAGACCTGCCTGTCAGGCCTTGGGGTCGGAAGCCCGCTGAAACTTAAATAAACCCCAGGCAAAAACTTTCTTTTTAAAACCTTAACTCCGCCGC
>DUKH01000044.1:0-2130 GCA_013329415.1 Methanosarcinaceae archaeon
GTTTTTTGTTCAGTTGTAGGATACAACCTGAATTTATAGGCTTTTAACATCATATCACCATATGCTTTAACGGTTTATATATATTCTGGTAAACGTAAATAGAAGTTAGAAGGGGAACTTTGAAAATATATACTGAGTCAGGTTAAGTTTACGCTTATATCCCCCTAGGCTAAAGACCTAGGGGTTTTACGCTCTTATTTATAAAATACGAAAATCAGGATTGAAGGGAGCATTTTGGAGAAGCCTTCGGAAAGCTTCATACAGGTGGTCCCGAAAACCTCGAATACTATTGCCAGTAAAAGTAGGGTGTAATAATAATTCATATCTCATATCTCTCTTTTTATATATTTCCATTCCACTCTTTATAATCTGCTCTCTTTTTATATATTCTCCTTTCAATATTTACATTATGTTTCTTATTTTTTATATGTCTGCTTCTAGCTTTCTTGCCTCTTTCACACTATTATATCCATTGATATATATCGTGATTTGTATAAACCTTTTTTTATCCCTTACCTTCCTAATAACAAGGTACCTTTAATCAACAAAAAGGGAGTGGGTAACATAGCTTTGAACTTGATCTTAAACGGACAGCTTTGCTCATCATCGACCCCCAGAATGACTTCTTATCCGAAGGAGGTGTGGTCTGGGACCTGGAGAGATGTCCTACATAAAAACAAAAAGAAGTTCTCTTAGTCCGCTTGAGCGAACGAAGTGAGTGAAACGGACAGCGCACTGCAGAGCCGCAACTCTGCTGGTGCAGCTGAAGCGGACTGCAAAGGAAGCAGGGATCCCGGTCGTTTATTCCCCGCACTACTATTCGGATGAGGAGTTCAGTTCCTGGTCGCATCTGAACCCGATCGACCGGCTTATGTTCGACCGGAAGATGTTCCGTAAGGGGACCTGGGGAGCCGAGTTTCACCCGCAGCTCCAGCCCGACGAAAACACCATCGTGCTCTCGCCCCACAAGGCGCTCAGCAACTTCTGGTCCGGGGACGTCCAGATCCAGCTTCGGCAGAGGAATATCCAGACAATCATCCTTGCCGGGATGTCCGCAAACCTCTGTGTGGAGTCCCACCTCAGGGACGCGATCGAACATGGATTTGATGTGCTCGTGGTAAAGGACGCGACAACCGGACCCGGGAAAGAAGCCACACAGGCAGCTTATGTCAACTACGGGCTGATAGCAAACGAGGTCGTGACAACGGAGAAAATCGTTCATAGGTTGAAACAGGCGGCAGAAGCACAGGCCGCAAAACCTATGGCATGAAGGGGTGGTCCGGGAAAAGCAGGAAATGCTTTTTGTGAATATTCTATATTTCTAAAAAGCTATAAATTTACTTCATCATTTTTTTATTGTTATCCTTTCTTTATCCTGGACATTACGTTTTGCTTTACCAGTTTTTCATACTTTTTCCAGCTGTGTTCATCAATTTCGGGCATGGAAAGTCCCGGGGCTTCACTTCTTTCTTTTCCGCTGCAGGAATCGATTGCCTTCTGGATGACTGCAGGGTCTGTAGTTCCCACAAGGTCAATAACTTCTATTTCCCGGAGGAATCGGGAGATCGCGGTCGCCGGGATTTCGTTAAGGTAAGGGATCACTCCCTCTGACCCGACAATCTTTCGTGATCCTCCGAAAGCCGAAACCCCGTTTTCGGCAAGTGCCAGCAGGGACTGCCCGGCAAAATGGTCACTCTCCTTCCCGCAGACAATCAAGGAGCCGATCCGGGGGTTCGAAAGCACATTGACTATCACCTTCTCAATCCCGAAGTTTTCCGTAAAACAGGTCCCACAGATGGCATAGTTTTTAAGGTTGAGACTGCGGTAGTCCGAGGCAAGGGTCACGACTGCTACAGGAGAATTCGGGTCTCCTATTACATAATCACCGGAAGTTACGGGCCATTCCATGAAAAATCTCCTTTTCTGAGTAATTGCTTATTCCTTAATAGTTTGTAGTACTCTCTTTAATTGTTTGTTGTACTCGTTTTGACGATATGTAGTTCTTTTTTAATGATTTATTATACTTAATATATTAATTTCTGTTATAATAATTCTGTTGATAATGGAAAACTGAAAGTAAAGGGGAATTTTTAGGTAAAAATAAAGGCAACAACAGTAAAAAACAACAGT
>DUKH01000044.1:2467-4982 GCA_013329415.1 Methanosarcinaceae archaeon
CAGTAAAAAACAACAGTAAAAATGTAAAAATTAGGAAAAAGAAGTGGGTTTGGAAACTTACTCGTTTCCGAGCCACATGTCGACCCGATCTCGATTGTTCTCTATCCACTTTGCGGCTGCTTCTTCTTCCGTCATTCCCTGTTCCATGTCGTACATCACGGCTTCCATGTCTGCAGGGGTCCATTCGAACTTTTCAAGGATTGCGTAGGCTTCGGGAGCGTCCTCGTCCAGACCGGTCCTGGCGATGGTCACGATATCTCCTTTATCTCCGTAAACGCCTTTCGGGTCATCAAGGTACTTGAGGTCCCAGCGCTGGAATTTCCAGTGGGGAGACCAGCCTGTTACAACAACCCATTCCTCGGAATCGATGGCATCCATGAGAGTGGTGATCATGCTCACTTCACTGCCAGTCATTAATTCATAATCCAGGCCGTATTCGGCAATGGCTTCTTCACTGCTGATCATGATTCCGGCTCCGGGTTCGATGCCGATGATTTTACCGTCGAACTTTTCCTTCTCGGAGTTCAGCTCATCGATGGAGTCGATAGTCACGTATGCAGGTACTACAAGCCCGCACCTGGTACCGCCTTCAAGGTTCTTTTTTACGTAGACAACGTCGTTTTCGTATTTGTCCATGTACTGCTTATGGGTGTCAGGCAGCCAGGCGTCTGTTAACAGGTCCGAAGACCCGGCGGCAACACTCTGCCAGGCAACTCCTACATCTGCCAACTTTAATTCTGTGTCATAGCCTGCTTCTTCAAGTACAAGCTTCATGACATTTGAGCTGGATATAGCTGTTCCGTAGGGGGTTGTTACAAGCATCACGGTTCCTTTTGAAGCAGCTTCGTTTTCGGGGTTATCTGCTGAACTTACACAGCCTGCGGCCAGCAGGGCAACTGCAAGAAGCAGGGCTGCAAGGGAAAAAATAGAGAATTTGTTTTTGATCACTTTATTGCACCTCCTTTGTAAAATGACGTCTTTGCAGATCGAAATGTTCTTTTGGAACTTTCTCCGCACATCAAAAGCCAACAAACAGGATGCGAAAACGGCCGGAAGCTGAAAAAATAAGGGGAATGAAAATTAATTTTCAGCTGGAGTTCACTGCCATGCACCGATTTCCCGCTTTGGAACAGTTCCGATAGCGTTTTTTCAGATACTTCAAAACCGATATAAGATGCAGCGGAGGCGAATATTACACCCTATTGCACTTCGCTGCCTTTCCAGCATGGCATGGTCAGAAATGTGAGATGGGTAGTGGATTTCCTTTAAAGCTTTGAATGGAAATACATGATGAAAATCCCTGGAAATACATGATGAAAATTCTGGGAATACATGAAGGGATCAACTTCAAAAGGAATTATCTTTCACTGTGGTGTGAATTTCCTTTCACGATTGTGTAAATCTGTTCTGTAAATTTCTTACCTGTAAGTCGGCTCTTTTCGTCAGTTTGTAACTTTTGACGATTACAAATTCGGGGATTTTACTATAAATCGGTTACATGTTAGTATAATCTTTCCATTTATAAATAGCATCATTTAATATCTATTTATCTATTTGTGTTAATTTTTCATATTATTTTTAATTCTATTAATCTTAATGCTTATTTTTTCCTTTTTTGCCGCCTGTTTCCGGGTTAATCGCCGTCCGTCCACTATCCGTCCATTCGTCTGTTCATCTGTCTGTCCCACCGTCAGTCCATTTTATACTTCCTTACTTTTGCTATGGGCTTTGGAAGGTTCCGATTTAGTGAAGAGTTTATCGGAAAATCTGATTTTAATGGCTGGGTAGTCGCCAGAGAGCAGGCCTGTGAACGGTTCCTCCTATTTCAAAATTGCGGATACTTTTATATATAATAAGCATACTATTGGATTGAAAAACAAGGGCGTATAATTGTTATTAAAAACTATTTTTTGTTTTTATAATAAGTATATTAGCTCTTCCTCCTGGTACTCTTCAGTCGCTTTTGCACAGTAGCATCTTGTTTTTTGCTTTCGTGCGTGGAATCCGGGTTATAAAACACGATCTCACGCCTGCATTATGTAAAAAATGATGATTCGAAAGGTTCCGGAAAAGCGAAAGGATGCCGATTCAGGGAAACCAGCCCGGAGGAAATTAAAAGAACCAAGAGATGAGGAATTAACCTGGCTAATTACAGAAGCAACATGAGAAAGAGAAGGACAGGAAGCGCTAAACCAGCAGGAGACACTCCGGAAGTAACAAGGGTTCGCACCCCCCGCAAGGACAAAAACGAAGTCCTGGCAACGGTCGCAAGTTTACTGGGCTCGAAAAGAGTTACCCTGCAGTGCATGGACGGAGTTGTCCGCATGGGCAGGATCCCCGGTTCCAGGAACAAAAAGATGTGGATCCGGGAAGGGGATATTGTTATTGCAACTCCCTGGGATATCCAGGACTCCAAAGCTGACGTAATCTGGAAATATACGAAACCCCAGGTCGACTGGCTCCAGAGAAAAGGGTACCTTAAAGACTAAATGAAGAACAGGATAAAATTAATCCT
>DUKH01000153.1 GCA_013329415.1 Methanosarcinaceae archaeon
CTATACCCTGAATAGTTACAATGAATTTTAAGGGGTCGTTTGCTCTAATGAAATAATCGGATTAAGGCTGGAAAGATTTTTTTCAGTTTTTCATCTTTTCCATTTTTTAAATTCTAACCCGACTTTTACTTTATTTTTTCCAATAATATCTATTTTCACTTATTTTTTCTTAATAATATCTATTTTAACCCCTTTTCTCCCACTAATCTCCATTTTAACCCTTTTTTTCTTAATAATATCTCTTTTAACTGCTTTTTATCTCGATATATCCTTTATTATTACCATTAATTTTCTAATAAACAATTATTATCGTGTTTAATAATCAATTAGCGGCGATTGTGTCTTTAATTAAGTTTTAGTCTGTCATTATTGATTATTTTAAAAAATTATATATGCTGGAACTCTTATTCATTCAACATCATGCCCATAACAGTTTTAAAAACTAATAACCCTTCCTCAACACTTATATTGTCCTGTGTACTCTTCGGACTGGTTGGAATCTTTGTAAAAGGGATAAATGAGATGGGAGCAGCCTCTATTCTCTTTTACCGCCTTTTTTTCGGATTTGCGGCGATTTTAGTCTATCTGATGGCTGCAGGAAGGTTTGAAGGGCTCCATCTCGGAAATAAAAAATCTTATCTCTTCTTGCTCGGGGTTCTGAACACTGTAACCATGTTTTCTTACTTTTCCGCAATGAAGTACAGCAGTATTCCAGTAGCAGTGCTCCTTCTTTACACCGCTCCGGTCTACGTGACCCTTCTCTCCCCGTTTCTCCTCAAGGAAAAAATCACGGCACGAAGCATGATTGCCCTGGCCCTTTCCCTGGCCGGAATCCTGCTTACGGTAAACCCCGGCCATATGGGCATTGGGACCGGGGCGTCCGGGGAAGAAGGCACTTATTTCCTGGGCTTGCTTTTCGGGCTGCTTTCAGGCTTTTCCTTTGGCTGCTCCATCCTGACTGTCAACCACCTGAAATCGGATTATTCGGGCACTTCACAGCTGTTATGGTCTACCCTGGTAGGGCTGCTCCTGCTCCTCCCCTTCGGGGTTTCGGTGCCCGGGGAAGTGCTTTTTGAAAACCTCGGGAGGCTCGTGCCCCTGGGTATCATTACTACGGCAGTCGGAACCCTCCTCTACATGAACGGAATCGTCCACATCGGGGCGCAAACCGCAGCCGTGCTGTGCCTCATGGAACCGGTAAGCAGTATTTTCTTTGGCTGCACCCTCCTCGGGGACCCGCTTCAGGCAAACACCCTATTTGGCTGCTGCTTCATCCTCTGTGGAGGACTGCTTGTAAGCTTGAAAGGCAGTATCCCTCTGCCCGGAAAAAATAGATTATTCAGGCTGTCACGAAGGCGCAGGCCGGGTCTTTTCCAGACCTTCATGCCCCCGAGACCGGGGAAGCTCTGAGTTTCCTCTCACTTCCCCTTTATGGTTTTTAAGTTATTTTTAAGCAATTTTTAAGCAATTTTTAAGCAATTTTTAAGTTATTTTCAATAGCTTTTTAATCGATTTTAATGGGTAAATTCTGTTACGAAGACCATTGCAGCCACAACGGTGGTCCATTTTCCGCCTTTTGCGCCTCTTGCAGTCTGGCACATGTGCATCGTATCGAAAATATGACCGCTTGTCTTGTACACCTGTTCTCTTTCATGCCAGGCCGAATCAGCATCGAATTCTATTCCGAGAGTCGTGGCAAGCATTGTTGCGGCCAGGTCTTCTGCGTATTCTCCTGCGGTTTCCTCATCTTCTCCAAAGGAGTGGTGTTCCGAAATATAACCGTAGTTGTTTTCATTAACCGGGACCGCGGTGCCTATGGCTGCGGTTGTTAGGCGTTCCGGTTCATTCGTCTCATTTCTGGCAAGCACGCAGTGGACAATAGCCCCCGGCCTTAACTCTTTTAGACCTTCCTCTTTGGAAACAACTTTGCAATTCGGAGGCAATATGCTTGAAACGCTCACAAGGTTGTATTTCTCAATCTTTGCATCCCTAAGGGCAAGTTCAAAGGAGGCTAATTTGTCCTTGTGAACTCCGGTGCCCTTGGTCAAAAAAGCTTTCTTAGGGATCATGTGAATTCCTCATATGTTTTTCTATACTCGCTGAAGATTAGCCGTGTCTGGACGGCCAATAAACTTTGGTAAGTGGATGCCATTGTAAGTGGATACCATTTTTAGTATCTAAGTAATGAATGATCGGGATTTAAAAATATCGGAGAAACCGGGTATTCAGGTAGTCACGGTTTCTTTTACCCCTACGGCTTTTTCATACACGTCGGACTTCGAAATCCCCTCGAAAATGAGCTTAGTCTCAAGGGGGACTCCACCAGAATAAACTGCGATGTCCTTTCTTTCGATATTGATTTCTATCTGCTCGGGACTCAGCCCTGACTCCGCCATGTAGTCAAGGATCAGCTTTCTTCCAAAGCCCTCGGCATATTCCAGGGCTTCTTTTCTTGTAAGGAAGTGCCTTCTTCCCACCGGGGTGTATACGAAGATCCCTTTTGTCCTGAGGTCGTACTTTGACTCGCTGTACATGGTCCGGACCGATATCTCGGCCCGTTTGATGCCTTTTCCGACAAGGGCTCCCACAGCGTTTCCGACGTCAGAGTATTCGGGGAGCAGGATTTCGGCATCAATTAGTTCCTTGAGTTCTTCCAGATAAGCCCTGACAGGCCCTCCCAGGAGCACGGCGGGGACGTCCACCTTGAAGCGGGAAAAGAAGTTTCCTTCAAGTACTTTTTCAATTTCGGCCTTATCCACTCCTTCCATCAGGAAAGCAAGGAGGTCTTTTGCCATGTTCCGGGCAAAGAGATGTTTTACATTGGTACAGAACTTGTACTTGTCCATCCCCACAAAGTTTGCAAGCAGGGTCGCCCCTATAAGCGAGGCTTCGGAGTCCCACTCGTCGTAGTCCCCGAGCACATGGAGGGCGTCTGTGGGGGTAAAGCCTATTGCCTGAATCAGCCGCTTCTGGATCAGGGAGTCCATCACCCGTCTGGACGGCAGGACTTTCCGGTCCCAATAGACATCGTTCAGGGATTTGGGTTCGTCTCCTATCAGGGCCAGGAGTTCCTTTTCTTCTCCGCTCAGTTCTATGGGTTTTCGCCCTGTCCTGACAAAGAATTTTGTTGCCTGGATGTGCTCGTTCAGTTTCAGGCGGTCAGGGATCCAGCGCTTTTTCAGGCTGTGCATGAAGTCCGGGTAGAGCACGGCAGCCCTGCAGAGGGGAATGACCCTGCGGGGGCCTATACTGGTATTGCTGCCCTGGACCCAGACGTGGCTGTCCCCCCCCATGGCTGAGGTCTCCATCCGGAGGGCTCTGACTTTGGTCTGCCAGCCCCCTACAATGGCTCCCGTCTCGCTCAGGTAAGGGAGTCCCCTGTAGATCAGGGAAACGTCAGTGCTTGTCCCCCCGACGTCGATTGCGGCACATGTCTCATGTTTTGAAAGGTAGGACGCCCCGAGAAGGCTGGCCGCAGGGCCTGAAAATACCGATTCGATGGGTTTTTTCATAGCTTCCTGCATGCGAACGACCGAACCGTCACAGCGGAGCATGGCAACCCTTGAATCGATCCCTCCCCTTTCGATTTCCCCCACTACGGTTTCCAGGAAGCTTTCGGCTACCGGCAGGAGCTGGGCGTTCAGGTAAGCCGTAACTCCTCTTTCGTAGGCCCCCAGGGCCTGGGCAAGTTCGTGCCCGCAGACAACGGGAAGCCCTGTCAGCTCTTTGACCAGGGCTTTTACCTGCAGTTCATGGTCCGGGTTCCGGACACTGAAATAGGAAGAAACCGCAAAAGCCGCAACCCTGTCCTTGAGCCTGAGTATGAAACCCCTGACTCTCTCAAGGTCAAGGGGCTCGATCTCGTTCCCATGACTGTCGTGCCCTCCCTTAACCATAATGTAATTCTCAATCTCGGAGTCCCGGGGGATCTCATAGTCCCCCACCAGGACCAGCCCGACCGGAAACCCGGTCTTTTCCAGGATAGTGTTGGTCGCAAGGGTGGTGGACACCGAGACCAGGGTAACCTCTTTTAGTTTTTCCGGGTCCAGCCCGTCGATTGAGTTCCTGATTCCTTCCAGAGGATCAGGGTAACTTGTAAGCGCCTTGTTCGAGCCAACAACAGCGCCGTCCGAGTCCCGGATTAAAATCGAGTCCGTATAAGTTCCGCCGGCATCAATGCCTAAACTGTATGCCATTTTTTAATAACTCCTTTCTATGAATCCTTTTTTGAAGTATCTCTGATCCACGGTACATTCTTTCTTGAATTCATCACTATCTACTGCATCATTTCAAATGTATCGCCATTGAATGCATCATCGTAAACGTATTGCCATTTAATGCATCATCGCAAATTGCGCCATTTTTATGAGTTACAGCCATTCTTATTGTTGGGTCGGGTTTAAATGTCCCATAAGATTGGTCATTAATTCTTTTGCTCCAGAATCAGAAACCTGCTTTTATAGAAATCTTGATTTTAACAGAAATTTCGGTTTTTACCCGTTTTACGGTTTTTATCTATTTTTATAATATCTGCATATATGAGGGTAAATATAAATTTGCCGGGGGTCAGGTCCGGCTTTCAGGTTTTAGGCATACCTACTCCCACGAAGACAAGCTTTGTTTCAACGGGTACCGTTCCTGCTTCGCTGAGGGAAATATCTTTTCTGTCCACGCTTATCTGGACCTGGCCTTTGTCCAGGCCCGCTTCGGTCATGTACTCCATGACGAGTTTTTTCCCGAGGGTGTCCGCATGCTCCAGGGCTTCGGGGAAATTTCCGAAAGTTTCCCTACCTGCCGGGGAAAAGACAAGGACAAGCCTTTTCCGGTCTTTGGCATAGGTGTTCTTGATAAGGATTTCAACTCTTTTTATGCCTTTACCTACAAGAGCTCCCACGGCGTTTCCGACTTCCGCGTATTTCGGGACCACGATGTCGGCGTCGAGGATCTGTTTTATCTCTTCCGTGAAAGCGACTACCGGGCCGCCGATAAGGACAACAGGCAGTTTCATCCTGAACTGTGTGAACTTATCAGAGAGAATGATCTTTTCAAGCTCCTGAGGGGGCACATCTTTCAGGATATATGACATGAGGTTCAGTGCCATGTTCCTTGCGACTCCCTGCTTTATCTGCTTACAGAGTTCCAGGGAATCTGTCTGGGTATAGCGTTCCAGAAGCTTTGCTCCCACTCTTGAAGCTTCCGCATCCCAGGCGGTATATTCCCCGAGCACGTGCAGGGCGTCGGTCGGGGTGAAGCCGATTGCCTGGACAAGGCGTTTTCTAATCAGGGAATCAAACAGGTGAGGAGACGGCTTTTTTTCCAGCTTCCAGAAGATGTCGCTAAGAGAAGTAGGAGTGTCCTCTACCCGTTCGAAAATCTCCTTTTCATACTTTCCAAGTTCCGTGGGCACTAAACCGGTTTTTATGAAAAACTTGGTGGGCTGGACGTTTTCTTCAAGCCGCAGGGCAGCAGGCGTCTTGCCCATTTTCAGGGTTTCCAGAAAACCGGGGTACCTGACGGCTGCCACACAGAGGGGTATTACCCGCCTGGGACCGATGTTGATTTTCATGTTCTTGACCCAGACGTGGCTGTCCCCTCCCATGGCCGAGGTCTCCATCCGGATGGCCTTGACCTTGGTCTGCCAGCCCCCCACGATAGCCCCCTCAGGACAGAGTTCGGGAAGCCCGTCTTCTACCATGGAGACGTCCGTGCTGGTCCCTCCCACATCGATAACGGCACAGGTTTTCAGGCCCGAGAGGTGGGATGCCCCTACAAGGCTTGCGGCAGGGCCGGAAAAAATGGATTCGATGGGTTTTTCCAGGGCTTCGTTGATGCCCACCACCGACCCGTCGCATTTGAGCATGAGCAGCCGGGCATCCATTCCCCGGTGCTCCATTTCTTCCTTGATCGAGCGGATGAACTGGTCTGCAATCGGGATCGACTGGGCGTTCAGGTAAGCGGTGACTCCTCTTTCGTAGGCTCCGAGGTCAAGGGAAAGTTCGTGCCCGCAGACCACCGGAAGCCCGGTAAGTTCCTGAATGCTTTCCTTTATAACCAGCTCATGGGCCGGGTTTCGGACGCTGAAATAAGAGGAGACGGCAAAAGCCGAGACCTTATCCCCGAGCTTCCGGACAAAAGTTCCCACAGCTTCCATGTCCAGGGGTACCAGTTCCGCTCCATGGTGGTCGTGCCCGCCTGCTACCACGGTATAGTAGTCAACAGGCACTTTTTCCGGGAGTTCGTAGTCCCCGACAAAGATCAGGCCCACAGGGTACCCGGTTTTTTCGAGGATAGTGTTCGTGGCGAGCGTCGTGGAAACAGACACAAGTTTTATGTCCTTCAGGTATTTCTGGTCCAGTCCGTCGATGGAGTTCCTGATCCCGGCCAGGAGGTCCGGGTAGGTGGTAAGCGCCTTGTTCGAGTCAAGGACCTTTCCGTCAGAGTCCCGGATGATGATCGAATCGGTGTATGTGCCTCCAGCGTCAATGCCCATGCTGTATTTCATCTAAAAGTCTCCTCTCTCTGAATGGGGTTTTTTGCTTGGAAATATATCTATATTATATTCGAAAATATATAATAGTTCTCTGAAATATTACCTCATTCCATTTAATCTCTTGAATAAATCTACTCTAAATAATTATTTACACATAATTAAATTTATAAAATATGACATTTGTATTTATGAATATCGTACCTCATGACCATATTCATACATCAGAACCGTATTCATACATCAGAACCATATTCGGACACCAGGGCCTTATTGTTCCTGAATTTCCAATCAAATATTTTCAGCAGATTTTCTCTTCATCTCTTACTTTTTCCCTATTCCGGGTTTCCCTTCCTATCAGTTTGGAAAAACTTTTCTTTAAATGTCTCGTTAATGGTATCCTGTCGGCAAGAGGACGACAGCAAAGGAATGGAAGCTAAAGTTTGAATTGAGGTGTCCGATGAAGAAAAACGATAGTATCAAAGCCAACGATAGTATCAAAGCCTGTGGCAGGACCATTGCATATGAAATTATCTACAGCAAGAGGCGGAAAAGCGCGGCAATCGTAGTCCGTCCTGACCTGAAAGTTGAGTTTCGGGCTCCTCCCGGGCTGGACTCTGAAACTATCAGGACGATGGTCCGGAAGAAAGCAGACTGGGTCCTGAAAAAACTTGACGGGTTCGAAGGAAAACGGAACCTTAACCCTGAAAAGCGGTATATTGATGGGGAAAAATTCCTGTATCTGGGGGAGGAATACCCCCTGAAACTGACCTTCGGCGGCGGGGTACTATCGGCAGGCCTGGAAGGTCCGGTGCTTGAAGTCGTGATCCCGGAAAAGGTGCCGGAACCCCTGGGCCCGGCTTCTGTGAGAGGGGCGGTCTGGCAGTGGTACCTCGGGTGTGCCGATGAAAAAGTCGGGGAGCTGGTGGAGGCTTATTCTGATAAAATGGGCATATCTCCTCCTTCCTTTAGAGTCAAATACCAGAAAAGACGCTGGGGGAGCTGCTCTGCTGACAATGTCCTCAGGATAAATTTCCAGCTTATGATGGCCCCGCCCGAACAGCTTGAGTATGTTGTGGTGCATGAACTCTGCCATGTTAAGGAAAAAAACCACTCTAAAAACTTCTGGGCACTGGTTGAGGAGCTCATGCCGGATTACAGGGTCCACAGGGAGGGGCTGAAAAAAGAAGGCTGGAAGTACGTGCTCTGATGAATAATTCCGGTCCGGTATGGCGTACCCTGTCGGTTTTGAAGTCCATGGCTCTTATTATGGATATCTTTCAGGAGTTTTCCCCTCTTAACAATTGAATTAATTTACTGTACTGCTGGAATAGCTGCTATCGTTCAGGATACCTCTACTATTATATACTGAAAAGAATAAATTGACTATGGGCATCTGAAAAGGTATGCTATAGAAAGCACATTTTTAGCACCTCTTTTAGCAACTCCAACATCTCACCACTTCCCTAAACAGATGCCCAAATCCCGGAGTCTTCTCGCCTTTGATGCATTTTTTGGTTTTTTAATTTTTTCCATGTTTGACTTCTTAAGGTAGGGTTATGCCTGATTGCTAACATATTATTGTAGGGGGATTTTACCAGCTTAATTTTTAGAAAAAGGCTTTTTAAGTGGGGCTTTTTAAGTGGTGGTGTTCTTCTTGGTGGATAAATTTACCGTGTTGGAGAGAAGGTGCCGGGAAGGCGGATGTTCCGATGAGAGGGGGCCTGGTGTGGGGGAGCAAGGTTCTCTTATGGAGACATTGTCTCAATATCTGGTTTCCAGACTCGGGGAGTCAAAGCTTGTTTTTATGGCAGCAGGATTTTTGATTGCCGGTATGATTGCAGCCTTATTCGGTTTTGGGCAGGAATCGGTGGGAAATTTATTGTTTGGTCTGCTGATGCTGGCTATTTCGGGAGTGTTTTTCGGTGTGGAGGACTACTATCAGGTCAGGAAGTGCGAAAAATGCGGCAGGGCTTTTGCTTTCTTGCAGGCAGGTGAGCCGGATCTAGTTGAAACCGGATCTAAAATTATGATGACCTGTTACTACAGGTGCAAATACTGCGGACATGAGCGGGTCGAAGTAAAAAAAGAGCGTATCCGGAAAAGAATCCCGTGAATTTTAGGAGTAAAGTTCACCGGGTTTCAGGAGTAAAGTTCGCCGGGTTTCAGGAGTAAAGTTCCCTGAATTTCGGGAGTAAGATTCCCTGAGTTATTCGGAACTTTTATCGGGTTTTGTTTTCCTTCCCATGATTTTGTTTTCCCTCATTCCAATAAGGCATAAAAAGGGTCAGGGATTTTTTCTTTCTGGATTTTTTCTTTCTTCTACCTGCACGGGGTCAGCCAGGGTTTTTGCTGCCTCGCGTTTCCCTTCCGTGTTGTACGTTGAATGGTAGGTCCGGGTATCTTCATGCCCGCAGAGCCCGCATTTCCAGTAGGATGTGAGGGTGATTGTTACGTTTTCAGGGCTGATTTCTTTTTTAAGGACCGGTTTTTTGAATTCTTCACAGGCTGCACTCATCCCGCAGTTCCTGCACCGGGTCTCTTTGTGGTACTCAATAACCCTTGCAAATTGTTTGGAGAATAGGAAAATGCCGAAAACCAGCCCTATTACCAGGTACCTGTACAGCCTGCTTTCTCCCAGGAAAGCCGGGAAGTACCCGAATGCCAGGACAACGGACGACCATAGAGTAAAAGCTGTCAGCCCGTAGTAGACTACATCCATGACTCCCCTGTTTCCACCAAAAGCCCTGATTATCGAAGGAGCCGCTCCTTGAAGCAAAAACCCTTTTCTGAACTCCCCTTCAAAGGTAAATACCTGAGTTTCAGGACTGCTGCCAGGGTATGAATTCTTTTCTTTATACTCGTTCTTGTTCCCTTTTTTGTTGATATGGAATCCGAAGTTCATCCGCTCAACCCCCCGTTTCGCGGACCCGGTGTTCTTAAAAAATATTAATATTTTTTTATTTATATAAAATGTTTGCAAACCATTTAAAGGTATTTGAAACTACTAAGGAAGCTTCAGGGGTATTCCGAAAAGGCCGGAGAAAATAGCAAATACGTAGTGTGTATATTATTACAGGAAGTGTTCCTGAGATGAATTGAAGTTACCTGTTCCTTGTGGGAATAATTATGGGAACAAGTATGGGGGTATGACGCCTGCATGGATGATTCGGACAGTAAAGCGGACAAATATGTGCTTTTCTTTTTTCTGGGAATTTTTACGTTTTTCCTGAGCGGCTATGTGCTGAGCGGGGTCCATGCCCCAATGTCAATTTACCTGATGGGTTTGATTTACCTGGCCCTGCTTGCGTTGGGAATCGTCCTTTCCAGAGAGCGCTCGGTCGGTTTTGCATTGAAGGCATTTGCTGTCTCTTTTGCCGCTCTTTTACTTCTCTCAGTGGGTTTCTTTGCCCTGAGCGCTCAGAGCCATTCCAGTGCAAAATGGATCGAGGCTGAAAAACTGGACTTTGAGCCTGACGAATATGCGGTTGTCACTGAAGAAGAACTAAATGAATACCCGGCGCTAAAAGAAGCAATAGAAGCCTCCGGAAATTCCATAAAAGCAGACCCGGAAGAGTGGACCCGAACAGCTGAATTCCTTGACGAAAAAGGTTTTTACGAAATCAAAGTCGGGGAAGATTATTATGTGATTCTTTTTATGACGGCCTGACTGCACTTATGGTCTCTTTCTATATAGTTTCGGTATTCAGGGAGTTTGGGAATTCGACACTTTTCATTTGAAACGTCTTTAATATTCCCTCGTCTCCATTTTTAAGGGTTTATTTTAAGAGTCTCTCCATGTCTTCTTCTATGGTGCTGTTCGGTGTTATATTGAACTTCTCCACCAGCACATTGAGGACATTCGGTGAGACAAAGGCCGGAAGTGTCGGGCCAAGGGTAATATCCTGTATTCCAAGCCTCAGGAGGGTAAGCAACACAAGGACTGCCTTTTGTTCGTACCACGCTATTGTACGAGATCGGGGCTTCGTTAACATCTATAAATCCAAGCCTGGGCATAAGTCCCTGTGCAATGATGATCAGTGAAAAAGAATCATTACACTGTCCTGCATCCAGTACCCTTGGAATTCCATCAATGTCCCCAAGGTTAAGCTTATTGTAGCGATATTTTGCACATCCGGCGGTAAGTATGACAGTATCTCTGGGCAACGCCTCTGCGAAATCTGTGTAGTACTGCCTGTTCTTGTGGCGTCCGTCACAACCTGCCATGACAATGAACTTCTTTATCTTGCCTGCTTTGATGGCATCAACGATCCTGTCTGCATTGGACAGTACGTAGTTGTAAGCAAAACCGGTCATGACAGTCCCTTCTTCTAATTGTACCGGAGGTTCACATGTCTTTGCCTGCTCGATGAGGGCCGAGAAGTCTTTCTTACCATCTTCAGCCACGATGTGTGTGGCACCGTCATAACCTGCGGACCCTGTGGTGTATAACCTGTCAATGTAGGTCTCTTTCGGAGGGACTATACAGTTGCTTGTAAGTAATATTGGTCCGTTGAAGCTCTCGAATTCCTGCCTCTGTTGCCACCATGATCCGCCGTAGTTTCCTACCAGATGTTCGTACTTTTTAAATTCAGGATATGCATTTGCAGGCAGCATCTCACAGTGAGTATAGACATCTACACCGGTTTCCTCAGTCTGATCCAATAGTTGTTTCAGGTCCTTTAGATCATGACCGCTCACGAGAATACCGGGCTTGTCTCTTGTTCCAATATTGACCTGTGTAGGTTCCGGATTTCCAAATGTAGTGGTATTTGCCATGTCAAGGGCTGTCATTACATCAAAACCATGTTCCCCACATTTCAGGACCAATGAGATGAGTTTCTCATCGGTCAGGCTGTCATCAGTGGTTGCCAGAAGGCCTTCCTCTATAAACGAATTGACTTTTTTATTGGAATTTCCAAGCATCATAGCATGATGTCCATATGCTGCAATTCCTTTGATGCCATAGACCAACAGTTCTCTCAATGATCGGATATCCTCGTTCTCTGTTGCAAGTACACCGGTGTTCCTTTCCTTGAGGTTTTCCGGGGTCAGAGTTGCGATCTCGGGCAGATCGTTCTCATCAAGCAAATTGTTATCCAGAAGTTTCTGCTTGATCTCATTCTGAACCTTGAATCCTCTGTCAATGCGGTCCTGAATTCCGCTCGCTCTGAAATCGGTATTCGTTATGGTTGAGAACAGTGCATCGAGCATGAATTCATCAGTGCTCTTTTCAGAAATTTTTGCCTTTCTTGCTTTCTGGTTATAGAATGCAATGCTCTTAAGCACATAGATGAGATAGTCCTGAAGGTCTGCGACTTCCCCTTTCTTACCGCACATGCCGTTATTTGTGCAGCCTTCCCCGTTCATTGTTTCTTCACACTGGTAGCAGAACATTTTGTCACCCCTTTATTTTGTAGATATTATGTGTAGGAATATATATTTACTTTTTATACCCTCAGCTTGCAAGGATCCAGGCTGCCAGGGAAGTGATCGTAAACAGTCCCCTCATTCCTGCCTAGGAAAAGCGCTCCAGCGAGAAGTCCTGATCAAGCAGGCCCATCACACGACAAGCATTGAGAGGAACCCTCTTACGCTTGAGGAAGTGGGACCGGTCATTGATGGAAAGGATGTCCTTGCCCATGAGAAGAGCAAAAAGGAAATTCAAAATTATGTGGATGTACTGAAGTAGATAGACTCTCTTCCTGAATACGAAACCATAAGCGAAGAGTCGCTCCTGGAAATCCACAGGCTCACTGCAAAAAATATCCTGCCGGATGATTCCGCCGGACACTACCGGAAAGTGCGGGTTATAGTAGGGAACCCGAAAACAGGAAAGGTCACCTATACCCCTCCAGGCCCTGGGGAAGTCCCTGCGCTTACAAAAACCTTTGTCGAGTGGCTGAACAGTGAAGATGCCCTTGACCTCATACCCGCCATGCAGGCAGGAATTGCCCATCATGAACTTGCCAGGATCCACCCCTTTGTTGACGGAAACGGAAGAACTGCGAGAGCCCTTGCCACCCTGATCCTGACAAAGAGGGGCTTTGATACCAAGCGGTTCTTTGCCCTTGAAGAGTACTACAATAAAGATCGTTCCTCCTATTATTCCGCCCTTTCGAGTGCTGATGCGGGGGACAGGGATTTGGCCGAATGGTTCGAATATTTCCTGTTCGGCATTGCCGTGGAAATCTCAAGGGTCGAAAAAACAGTCCTGAAACTGAGCAGCGACAGTTCGCGGTTTGATACGGCATTCCGGCTACTATTTTTCTGAAGATTAGCCTGTGTCATTCCTGCTGCGTATTTTATTTTAGCAATTCATAACTGGCGGCTAAGTCAGTACATTGCAGGAGAATGCGCACCCTGATGGGACGAGAAAGGAAATATCAAAAAAGTAAGAATGCCGTTTTTCAAAATAACTCAGTTACAAAACAGTTCAGGCTGGTATGTTTCACCTTCATACCTTATGAAGCTAACATTTTCCCCGATGACAAAGCGGTCGAAGATTACCCTGTCCGGAATAACGTTTTCCGTTTCTAATGTAAAATAGCATCCGTTGTCCACCAGCTCGGTCCCGTTCTTGACATATGTTGTGTTTCCGTTACTGCACAGGAAGATGTGAGTGCCTTCGGATGTATAGATCCTGTCCTCATCGATCCGGTATCCGGATTCGGTGAAATTTGCCGTCATATACAGCAAATATAACTTGAACAAATCCCCATTTGCATCACGGAGTACCGGATTCCACCTGCATGGAAACTCAGCCTCTTCAACAGCGTTATTTGAATATATGGTGGCTGTGTCGTTCTCCAGGAAAAATAGCCCTTCAGGGTGGAGTACATGGAGTCCGTCATTTAGTGTAATTGTTGTGTATTTTGTGTAGTCATATAGTGTTTCCGGGTAAAAGTGGTAGACTTTTCCCTCATTAATGCCCAGGTACGAATCCCCGATTTTTTGTCCGATTTCACCATTTAATTTTACAGTTGTCTTTGTTGAGAAGACTTTAAGGAATCCATCATCTGAACTCTCTTCTACCGGTTCTTGAACTTCGGTTTCTGGAGAAGCTTTAGCCAATGATCCGTTATCTAATATGTTTGTTTCAGGATTTTCCCGGACGTCGCCGGAATCATCCTGGCCAATACAACCCGCTATCGAAACGGCTATAACAAAAATAGCAGCTATTAACCTTTTCATCTTGAAACACCCCTACATCCCTAAATAAACAAATGAAAAACTTTTATATAATAGATTAGGAACCAATTTTTCTTACTATAGGGGTGCAGAGGGTCAGGAATGCCCTTCCCTTCAGTTCGTAGCTATTTTTGCCCGGTGTCGCTTAACTGGCAAATGCTGCATAACCGTTCCTCCACCTACATAAAAAATAACTTTTACGATTTACTGTAATACTTTTTACAGTACTTCCAGAATATCCAGATAATTTCAGTACTCATCTAATTTTATATACAATGACGAATATTTATAATCCGGGCATCCGGGAAGGTCATTTCATGACCCCTCTTTTCATTCTCTTTTCAACCACCCCCCAATACCCCCACTCCCCAATATCCGGGTACCCATCCCCCCAATATCACCATTATTTTTGGCTCCTCGTTTTTTTGTGTGTTAGCCGTTAGAACTTGCGGATGTTTGGTTTTTGCTTCATTTTCCTCATTTTCATCAATTTCCTGCTACAGCCGCACTTTGTGCGGGACAAAAACGGTTTGATACAGCATTCTAGCCCGAATTGCGCCTCGGGAGTACGCCGTCCTTTTCGCTGCGCTCAAGAGGACTATCCGGTGGTTTCATAACTTTTTTATTATATTTCTGCGGCGGCACTTTCTAATAACCCCCGAACAACCGCCTCCATCAGCCACTCGCTCTCTTCCCGCCCCTTTCTAAGTTTCCCTTCCCGAGTTCCGCTTCGGGAGCACGGTGTCCTTCCCGAATTGCGCCTCGGGAGTACGCTGTCCTTTTCGCTGCGCTCAAGAGGACGGATTTGGGCAGGTTTCATAACTTCCGCTTCTTTTTTGTTAATTTCCTGCTATAGCCGCACTTCGTGCGGGACAAAAACGGTTTGAGAGGGTATTCCAGCCGCCCTGTTTTCTGATAAAATCAGTTATAGACATCTCAGTTGCGTTTTTTGAGACATAAGTTCAGAGTTGGCGGCTCTCACTATTTTCCAGCCCCATCAGCAGTCCCGTTCACGAAGTGAACGGCCTTTCCTTAAAATTGAAGATTATAAATAAGAAAGTGTACTCCCAACCCCTTTTTTTCAAGCGCTTTTCACTCAAACAGCCGTTTTTTCGGAAATTTAGCTGTTTGTTTGAAGTTGTTGCAACAAAAATTTTATACCTTAAACTGTTTTTCCTAACTATATTTAATAATTGATACACTTGGTGCTTAGTTTTATTCTATTCCTGTATTTTGAGCCGGGATAAGTATGGAGCAGGATGAACAATATACGTTTGATGAAAAAAACAAGGACACAATCATCGTTACTTACAAAGGAGAGCCAAAGAAACTTGGCAGCAAGGACACAATCATCGTTACTTACAAAGGAGAGCCAAAGAAACTTGGCAGGCTTGAGACTGTAGCTATTGAATCAATAAAGTATTTAGGGTGCTGGATTTCTGGTCTTCTCTACTTGTTTCTTGGATTAATCTTTTTCATCATAGGATATCATTCTAAATCTAATTTTTTGCAATGTCTTTCTTTATTAGGTATGTTCTTTTTTATACTGGCTCTGGAGGTGTCCAATTCTGTTTCTTATTTCAAGTCTCGCAAGTGTAAGAACTGTGGGAGAGAGTTTGCTTATGATGAGATCGGGGAGCCTGAAATAACAGAAATAAGCACCTTAGAAGATTACAGTGTGAAAGTTTACAGATGTTATAAGTGTAGGTATTGTGGCTATGATGATGTTGTGGAAAGTCCTCATGAATACTGGACTAAAAAAGGGGAGATGATGGATATTTCTGCTGCGAATAAATTAGATCCCTATTTAACTCACGTTTTCGGAGAACCTCTCCTCCGCAGTCTGAGCTTCCGGTTCTCTATTTTGTTTGTTGTCTCACTTCTTTTTTCCAGCACAGAATGTTTTTCATGGATAATCGTTATAAATATAATTCTTCTTTTTCTAGCTGTACTATTCCATTTAGCAGCCTATAGTTCCAGAACTTTTAGGTGCAGAAATTGTGGGAAAAGCTTTGCATATAAAGAATTTCGAAGATCAGATATAAAAGAAAATTTTAGTATCGGCAAAAGAATAACGACCGTTTACTACAGATGTAAATACTGCAGTCACGAATATATAAGAAAACTTGAATATGGAATATTTGAAGTAAACGATGAAAATCAATAGCGGTTAAAGATCTGTTATTCATGAGTTCATCCTTTTACCAAATTTTTTAAAAAAGGCATAGGCTTACACTCGGTGGAAAGAAAGGTTTGATACGGCATTCCGGCCGCCCCGTTTTCTCATAAAATCCGCTTAAAATCCCCAGTTACGTTTTTTTTTCAGCAGTTCGGAATCGGCGGCCCTCACTATTTCCCAGCACCCGTCAGCAGCCCCGTTCACGAAGTGAACGGCCTTTTCCAAAAATTGAAGATGAAGAATAAGAACTTGCACGACCAAACCCTTTTTTCCAAGCACTTTTCGCTAAAGTAGCCGATTCTCATAACTTATTTTTTATATTTTGGAGGCGGCACCTTCTAACAAACCCCGAACAACCGTTTCCATAAGTTTCTCGTTATCTCCCCGTGCCTTTCTAAGTTTCCCTTCAAGTTCATCGCACAAACCCATGAGCTGCTCGACTTCCCGAGTTCCACTGCGCTCAAAAAGACAATCCAGGGGTTTTAATAACTTCTTTTTTATTTTTCGTCCGGCACTTCCCCAGGCAACCTTTGACCTCCCGCTCCAATCATCTTTCCCCTATCAACCTTTTTCGTAAAATCCGGAGGGGAGCCCTCACTCCTCTCTCCCCAGCTCCTGATAAATACTGCCGAACTGCTCCAGAGCAACCTCAAGGTTCTCCACGATCTCTGCCGCAATCACATCCGGTTCAGGCAGGTTCTCCGAGTCCTCAAGGCTTTCGTCCTTGAGCCAGAAGATGTCCAGGTTGACCTTGTCCCTCTGGATCAGTTCATCATAGCTGAAGGAGCGGAAGCGCTCCGTTTCGGTCCTGGCGTTGATGTCGTCGGCATTGTAGTATTTAATGAAGTCCTCAAGGTCTTCGAAGCGCAGGGAGTTTGTTTTGAGGGTGAAGTGCATGTTGGTCCGAAGGTCGTAGATCCAGAGCTTCTCTGTCCAGGGTTCGCTTCTGTCGGGCCTGTTGTCGAAGAAGAGGATATTAAAGGAAGTTTTCTCAAGGTACTTTTTCTAGGACGTTATATGTGCCAAGAAATTCCAATGAATTTTATAATAAAACAAATTCGTTAATTATTAAGTGTAAAAACCATTTATTGTTGAAGATAATGATTCAGGACACTTCTGAATATAAAGGAAAGGAGAGAAAAAAAGTATCAGCCTATATGACGGCGATACTACTGCTATTTTATATAGCCGCAAAGTATCTCTACAAAATTGAATTTATTTTAAAAGAATTAGTTGAGTGGAAACTATTTCCAATAATGATTTTCTCTGGTGATTACTTTAACATAGTCCCTGATGAAATTGCAACCGCAACATCAGTATTAATTTATTTCATAATTGGTTACGAAATAGCTTCGGATATACTTTCTATTTTTTATGGTTCTTTTAGTGAAAAGTGGTGGATGAGACTTTTTTTCAGTTCAAATTCAGTTATATTTTTCTTATTTCTGTATTACATCCCTTCTCTTGGTATTTTTCATGTGATTTTTCTTTTAGTAGCTTTTGTTATCACGATTAAAATAATGAAAAATGAATCTGATATGGTTCATTTCTATGGTCCTGTGCCTAATTTTATAAAGTTTGTTGGAAGCCTTAAAGGTCTCAAATTCGATGAAATGAAAAAATCATTAAGTCCAAAGATCATTCTTTGTGCCTTTGTATGTTCTTGTATGCTTTTGAATTTTATTTCTTTCATGTTAGGGTCTTTGTGGTGTTTGTTTTTAAAGTTGGATTTTGTATTTATTTTCTTAATGGTTGTATGGTTAACTAGAGAATATTTTAGTTTTAGCAATATATGGGGTAAGAATAAAAAAAATTCAAACATAAAAAAAAGTAATCCTGTTACGGAGGGTGATATAGCCCTCAATTTACTGTTTTTTTATCGGGATGTCAAGGTTAAAAAACCTAAAGAAGTTGGAACTTTAGACTTCATAAAAGGTATAATGACCCTTGTAATTATAGGAATTGCTTTTGTATCTTTTATGCACATTCAATTTTTAATTTCTTGTATTTCTGTTATTTTTTCTTACTTCACTAAATATCAAAGTTTGAGTTCATTGTTAGCGATGTTAACAATATTTTTGCTTGTATTTTCATTAATCTTTCAATTTTATTTTTGGTATATTGTTTTAAAGAGATTCCCCTATTTCATAAAATTCTGGCCTGAAGCAGATTCTAATGTAAGCATTAATGCTCCGAGATTGCCGAAAGGTGGATATTTTTCTTTCGTACTGAACACATTTATCATAGTTTTTTTGTCATTTTTCCTTATGTTATGGGCCTTTGCAAACGTTACTAAAAGTGGAGCTGTGGAATCTCTAAATTATGGGGAGATTATCCAAACTTTTACAGAAGGAATTCTTTTTTTAGTTCCAATAATTATTATTATTTTTTTCATTGAGGTCTACTTCGCATTTGCTGCACTGAATTATAGAAATATGAAGGAATTGAACAGTGATAATTTACGCATCGATAACTTGGGAATAATTGTTGCAACCACAATTCAAGGTTTGGGTTTTAGTCTTTTTACAATTTCGATGCGGTGTATTTTTGGAAATCAGGACTTTTTACAAAATATTCTTAGTTTTCTACTGATTTATTTTGCTTCAACTATAGCCTTTTACACTCCTGATTTACTTTATTATTTAAAAAAGACGTCAAAATTCAAATTGGTAACCTCTAACGGGCTTTCAATCCCCCTATTTGTAGTTTCAATTTTTATTGCCATATCAGGATTTGCCTTCAAAGTTGTTTCAGGAGATTCTGGTATCTTTATTTTAGGAATCTTTTCGAGTTTTATAACTGGTATTTCGATATTTGTAAAAGACAAATAATAAATTCAAATTATCCCGTCAGTACCTCACTCAATTCCCTTATGGAAAGTCCCGAGCTGGCGCTCGGGGGAAATTTTCCCGAAAAAAAGTATGAAGAATCAGCAAGTGAAGGAATTATAACGTTTCAATTTGCTGATTCGAGATCAAGATAAATTAAACAACTCTATTTTTATATTTCGGCGGCGGCACTTTCTAATAACCCCCGAACAACCGCCTCCATCATCCGCTCGCTCTCTTCCCGCCCCTTTCTAAGTTTTCTTTCAAGTTCATCGCACAAACCTATGAGCTGCTCAACTCTTTCAACGATGCGTTTTTGTTCATTGAGGGGTGGGAGAGGGATAAATAAATTTTGAATTTTATTAAGATACAGACACGGTTGAGCTGATTGTTTTACATTTCTCCATATTTGGCTTTGAAGAAAAGGACTTTTCATTGCTATGGCAACGTACTCAGGATAAATGTATTTTTCATCAACTCTTATTAAGGAAACACTACGGACAAGTACAAAGTTTATTGGATTCTTAATAAGGCAGAGTCTTCCAGTTGTTGCACCTACACATACCATAAGTATATCGTTGTGTGAAGGATTGCATCGTTTCCAACATTTCTCTGCGGTATCGTAGGAAACAAAATCAGTGTTTTCGAGGTCTAAGTATCCATCTCTAACATTCTTCGCTGTAGCAAGTGGAACTTCAGTTTGATCAATTCTTGTGGGCGTTTTATGTTCTCCATCTGTTACCAGTAAACTGAATTCTCCAATTCTTGATGATCTCCGAGTTTTTGGAAGTTTAAACTTCAAATCAAGTATTTCAGTAACTTTGGATGAATTCAGTTGATTCTGCTTTCTATCCTTTTTGGCAGTTATTTTCTCAATCAAAACACTTGCCGGCTCATCCCCCTCATCCTGCTCCACAAGCTTCCCCTTAACCGCAAGCTGAAGAACCGCCTTCCTAAGTTTTTCAACATTCTCAGGGTTGTCATAGAGAAGATCAAAGTTTTCGCAGATGCGCCGCCAGTTCTCTTCGAATTCATCCTGACTTTCGGCGCTGAGCATTTTATCAAGGGCAGCGCTGTTGAGCTTGCTTCGGAGTTCCTTCTTCTTTTGCTGGCGGGCTTCAAGTTGGTCGCAGAGAGCCATCAGTTCGTCGACTTTTGAGACGATGCGTTTTTGTTCGGTGAGGGGTGGGAGAGGAAATGGTATCTGTTCCCACTTTGACTTGTTGATTATTGGGAGAGTTCCTGCAGAAGCATTCTGTATAACCTGATTTTGGAAATACTTTGACTTCAATGCATGAGTTATGAATCGAGAATTAATTAATGAATAAGGTGAAATTGAATTAATTTGCTGATTGCAAGAAACGTTTTTCTCAACATGACCAGTTTTTCCTATGGATCCCCCTATGCAAACCATCAATACTGAACCTTTTGGGATAAACCTTCCTGAGTTTAATCCCAGCTCTGAGAGTTCTTCACCATCATACTTTATTCCATATTGGCTTAAATCAGCAGGTTTAATAAATGGAATAAAATTTCCAAAAAAATCAGGATTACTTTTTGATGGTGTTGTACCTGTTTGTGTATAACCTAAATTTCCAAGTCTTGTCCATGTCCAAGATTCGTGAGTTTTAAACGGAATCTCACTTTCGCTAATAGATGTCAATGACCTTGATTTCTTAATTATTCCTTCTTTAACAAGCCTTTTTTTCTCAACCTCAATTTTTTCGATCAAAGCCGAAGCAGGCTCATCCTCAGGATTCTGAGGAACAAGTTTTCCCATAACCGCAAGCTGCAAAATAAGCTCTCTTAACTTCTGAACTCCATTCGGCGCCTCTGCCAGCATTTCAAAATTCTTAAAAAAAATATTTGGGTCCATTTTTGATCTTCTTTTTTTATTCGACTACTGAGAAGAATTTGACTGCGAAATCGCAGAACTGAATGATAACTTCTTTGTCAAGTTCGAATTCTTTTCTGGAGCCAAGGTAGTTTTTGGAAGTGGGGGTTACTGCTTTTCCTTCTTTCAGTTCTTTGTATGTGGCGCATTTGATGTGTTTTTTCGAAACAACTACGAAGTGGCAGTTTTCGTAGGGGTAATCTTCTCCTGCGTCTTTGAGTTCGAAGGTTTCGCTTTTCCTGAATTTTACTTCGATGAAGAATACTTCACCGGTTTTCTTGTTCTGGACAACGAAGTCCGGCATCCTTCTGATCGTGTAGGTTACATCGTTTTCTACGCCTCTAAGCTGCTCCATGATGCCGGGGATGGTGTTTTCCATGCCAAAGCGGTATACGGAATAGTTCAGGTGGAGGAACAATTCTTCTACAAGGGTTTCTGCGATCCTGCCTTTGATCATGTTTTCGACAAATTTTCCATCCCTTTCGGAGAAATTGGAGGCTTTATCGGAGTCCTGGGATTTGGGGGGTTTTGTTGGAGTTGCCATTGTCGTATTTGGGGCCGGGGCTATTCTGGTGTTCCCTGCACAGAGCCTGGCCGTATTTTTCCATCGAGTATTTGAATTCCTTTTCCGTAATGTCTGATTTGCAAACTGAACAAAAGTATCCCATTTTGAAACCTCAACTATTTTATAAAATTCAATTATGATTTAAGGAGTTTATAAGTTCTTCTTTTAGTTCCTGCCTGACTTCGGAGATTTCGGAAAGCAGGCCCCTGTACTCTTCCAGAAGTTCTTCAGGGTCTCCGTGGTCATTTTCCACGGTGTTCGGGTTTTTGATGTCGAGGTTGTAGTTGTTAGCAATAACATCTTCAGCCGAGACTTTCCAGGCGTGTTCGGTTTCCACCCTGTTGTTCCACCAGGCTTTTTCGGGTTCGAATTCTTCGATGCGCATGGGTTTGGTTTTGGAGTAGGACTTGTAGCCGGCAGGGTAGGGGTGTTCGTAGTACCAGATTTCATAGATTACGAGTGGTCACTTTTTTATAATTTTATTCCATTTAACGTCGGAAGCGATCGATTATGAGTTCCCCACAAGATAATTATGAACTAAAAAGACATCAAAATGTCGATAATGATTTTATAAAACGTTATCTGGAGAGGGTAAATTCAGGTAGCAGTAGGGATATCAGGCGGGTAAAAGAATGGTTCACGATAATTGGCGCAAAGCAGGCAACTAAAATTTCCTATATTCAGGCATTTGCGCAGTTCCTTGAATACACAAAAATGACTCCCGATGAGCTAATCAAGGAAGCAGACAATGAAATTTCTGAAGGAGTGCAGGCAACAAGGCGAAAAATAAAATTACGCATCCTTGATTACAGAGAGCACATACAGGAAAGAGGACTGGCCCCAAAAACAGTTAACAAGCACATTAGCGCCATTATCAGCTTTTACAAAAGTGCTGAAATTGACATTCCCCAAATAAATCACAGGAAATCGAAGGTACTGCCTCTCTTAAAGAATAAAAAATTTCCTACAAAAAAGGAGATACTTGAGGTTCTCAGGTATGCGGACATAAGGGATCTGGCAATTATCCTGGTTCAGTCAACCAGTGGCCTGTCGGTCAATGAACTTGTGACACTCAGAGTAGGTGATATTAATAGGGGCTACGACAAAGAAACCGGTGTCACAACTCTTCGAATGCGCAGGCAGAAAGTCGATTTCGATTTCGTAACATTTCTCTCACCAGAGGCATCAAAAGCCGTTCTGGACTACATAGAATACCGCAACAGAAAACCCTTCACCAACGAGAAAAGAAGGCAAATGGAGTATGAAAAGAGAAAAATAAACTCTGATAACGACTTCTTGTTTATTAAGAAGGTGATTCCTGATGGATATCTCGAGACTCAAGACGAAAAACTGAGAAGACTGGGCCGCCCCGGAGTGATGCAGGTGTACAAAAGGTTGGGAAAGAAAGCAGGGATGGACACTCCGAAGGGAGATTGGGGTTTTATACGCTCACATAATATGAGGAAGTACTTTAATACATCCTTACTAAACGGCGGTCTCGACATTTTTTCCGTGGATTATTTTATGGGGCACACGATGGACGATACGCATTCGGCCTATTTCTCCCCTGACCCTGAAAAGTTAAAACTCAAGTACCTGAGGCACCTGCCCTATCTTGAGGTTTCCGACACGGAAACCAAGGTCATTGAAACTGCGGAATACAAAGAGCTGAGGGAAGAAAAAGAGCGCCTTAACCAGAAAGTCGGGAAACTTGAACTGGATCTGGAAAAGTTCTCACGATTGCTCGAAAGGGATTCCACAAACCTTAAAAATGAGGCAATTGCCAAACTGTTTGAAGACGACGAAACTATGAAACTATTCATAAGCAAGTTACTCCAGTATGAGGGTGATCCTCAAAAAATCCAGGGCTTCCTATCAGGAGTCGGAAAAAAGTGAAGTTGGGACACTTAAAGTGAGAAGGAAAGAAATCGAACACGTTTTTAATACATTTAAGGGTGAGGAGAACATTGCAAAAAGATTGGATTCTCCTTACTCGATCTTTTTCTCGAGATTTTTTATTTCTGCCAGCACACGAGAGCCCTCGTCAGATATCTGGTAATACCTGCATACCTTTTCATCAGGTGTAATGCATTTTACAAGACCGCGTTTTTCAAGCGCAAGAACCGCCCTACTAACGCTTGACCTGTGAGCCATAAGGATGTCTGCCAGTTCCGTGGGGGTGTGCGGCCTCCTGAGTTCTATAAGGGTTCCTTTCCTTATTTTCCCCCGATTTACAAAACTGACCAGTTCGTATAATTCGCTCACAAGTAGCAAAGACGTAACTTATTTTTATATATTATTGTAACATATAAGTAACATGAGCGTAACATTGATTTTACAATGTCTTGCGCATTGCTAATTTGCAACCTCAAAAACAACCCCATACAGGGCAAAAGAGGAGATTACAAAATGGAGGCACGCGCCACACCAATACAGAGAATTCTGGATTCCAACGTGCAATTAATCGTTCCGATTTTCCAGAGAGAATATTCATGGGAGATCGAACAGATAAAAACGCTATGGGAAGACATCCTAAAAGTATACGAATATAATTACAACATAAAAGCCAAAGACCATGACGAGATCTCGCATTTTCTGGGTCCTATTGTCCGGTCCGAGATCCCGAGCAGTTCCGTCGATATCAGACGGACCTATATGATTGACGGGCAGCAGCGCATAATAACAATAATGGTTTTCCTGTCGGCCATACGAAACCGCATGCGACACCTCAATGATTCCATCGCACGTAAAATCGATTATATGTACTTGCTCAACATTGAGGAAGAGGACGAAAATCGATTTAAACTAAGACCAAGCGAGGCTGACAGGGATAATTTCACAAAAATCCTGCTCGGGAAAACAAACCTGATAGACAGCCCACTGAAAGAGTGTTTTGATTTCATTAATAACGAACTCGATACCAGAGAAGACCTGGATCTGGAAAAGCTTCGAGCGATTATCGTCAGGAACCTGATCCTCGTAAATATCGATGTCGGGAGCAATGAAAATCCTTATTTTATTTTTGAGAGCCTGAACGCAAAGGGTCTTCTGCTTACCCAGCCTGACCTGATCAGGAATTACGTGTTCATGAAAATACCCTCTGAGTCCAGGCAGATAGAGCTATTCCGCAAATACTGGCATCCTCTGCAAATGGAGCTTGAAGGAGAGATCGATTCTTTTTTCTGGCAATACTCACGGCTGGACGGGGAGTTGACCAAGAAAGAGCGGACCTACAGAAACCTCAAATTCGAACTTGAGCCGCACGACAATGGTTCAATCGAAAAAAAGCTGCAGCACATAAAACAATTTGCACAATACCATTCCCGAATAATAAATCCGGATAACGAGGAAATCCCGGAGATAAGGACGCGCCTGAGGCGATACCGGCAGTGGGACGTAAAATCAAGTCCCCACCCCTTCATACTGAATGTATATGATGACCTTAATTCGGGCAGGATTTCACAGAAAGAATTCTGCGAGATTCTTGACATCATCGAATCTTTCATCGTGAGGCGTTCGCTCTCAAAAAGACCTTCTAATCAGCTTAACAAACTATTAATCCCTCTTTACCAGAAGGTAGACAAATCCAACTTTGTGCCCTCCCTCCAGCAGGTCCTTCTCCCCGACTGGCCTGATGATTCAGAATTTATAGCCGGATTCAAAAAGCAAAACATCTACAGAAGCGGAGTCAACCGAACCAGGCTAATTCTGGAAAGCCTTGAAAACTTCTTTGAGCACGAGGAGCCAATCGATTATTCCAATGAAAGCATCCAGATCGAACACATCCTTCCCCAAGCTGGCCGCAAAGTTGAAAATCTCACCTCCGAATGGAAGGAGATGCTCGGGCCTGATTATCGTGGTGTTTACAATAAATATCTGCACACTATCGGAAATCTAACCCTAACGGGGTACAATTCCGAGGCCTCAAAAAAACCATTCGAAGAGAAAAAAAAGATATACGCCGAGAGTCACTTTGAAATCAATAAATTTTTCAGGGACGTAACCACCTGGAACCAAGAAGAGATTGAGAAGAGGGCGGAGTATCTGGCGAGGATTGCTGTGAAGATATGGAGGCACCCGAAGGGGAATAAGAGGATCGATGAATATTGAGAAATGAGTATCTCACAAGTCATGGAGATCAATTCCAGATCTCACATAACATTTTTTATGAATTGAAATTTAAAAAGTTAATATTAAAAATCATGAAGGAAAGAAATAAAGTTTACTTGAAAAACTTTTACTCTTACTTCAGGGTAACGTAATCTACCAACTGTCTATCATTTTTCTTTGAAACACTCATACTTACATATCTCTGTTTTCAAGCTTACCTTTATACATAATCAGGAGTTAGAAAGGTAAACTTATGGTACATTGGAGTATCAAGTGACTTGAAAAAATTGACTCATTATTGATGATACAGTCAAACTTTGTATATATGAATCCTTTTCATTTAACGAATAGACTATTTTATATATTATCAACATTACAACTACTCCATATTTAACGGACAGTATTGCACACGGGTATTAATATGGACATAAAACCGGGAGATATCGTAGATCTGCGTCACAGGCTCTGGCGTGTTGATTATGTTGACGGGGAAAGCAAGGTATTCCAAGCTACTAATATTGACGGAGGAAGACCCAGAAGGCAAAAATTCTATTATCCGCTTGAGTCCGTCAGTGAGGCCAGCATTCCCGAGCCTTCACTTGAAAAAATAGGAGATTCGGCAACAAACAAATTGCTGATTCAATCATTCCGTTATTCTATTCTTCATGGTTCTGCTCCACTTTTGAGCCTTCAGAGGAGCAGTGTGATTCCCCCACACTACCAGCTTGTGCCTGTGGTAATGGCCCTTAACAAAAGCGAGAGGGTCCGCATGCTGATCGCTGATGACGTGGGGTTGGGGAAAACCGTGGAAGCAGGGCTTATTGCAACCGAGCTGATGGCAAGAAACCTGGTGTCCAGAATTCTTGTAATATGTCCGAAAAACCTGTGTGAGCAGTGGCGTGATGCGCTGCATTCTTTTTTCCAGATCGATGCGAGGGTTATCTCTTCAGTCCATAGAAGGGTGCTTGAAAGGAATTTGCCGCCCGGAGCAAGTCCCTGGAAGCATTACCCGTTTCTTATTGCGTCCATAGATTATACCAAGAAGGACCCTACGAAGTACCAGGTCCTTGAAGTGCCCTGGGACCTTGTGATTGTGGATGAGGCACATCTGGCTGCAAAACCTCACCAGATTACTGAAAAGCAGAGTGTATCAATGGAGAGGTATAATTTTGTAAAAGAGCTCACAGCTCAGAAGCAGGTAAAGAACCTCCTTTTCCTGACTGCAACTCCACACAATGGATACACTGATACTTATGCCAGTCTTCTCAATATGCTTGACTGCGGGATTGTTAGCGGTCCTATAAATGAGCCCAGGATTAACAGGGATATTGCAAAACACCACGTCTGCCAGAGAAGAAGAAAAGACGTGGAGGACTGGTTCAAGGAGCACTCCGAAGAGGAGAATCCATTCCCTGAACGCAACCAGGAAGAAGTTACCATTGATCTGGTACACGAGGAAGAAAAAGAAATTATTGAAAAACTTGAACGGTACGGGAAAGGGATCCTGAACCTTGCCGAGGGAGGAAGCCATAAAGTCCGGATGACGGCCCAGTGGGTTGTGATGCACCTGCAAAAAAGAGCCCTGTCTTCTCCCGATGCACTGAGGATTTCATTGAAAAACCGTCTGGAACGTGTTGTCGAGAAGATTGAAAAGGAGGAAACTTCCGATGATATTAACATCAGCGTGGCTCAGGCAAAGGCAAGTGCCCTGGATGAGGAACTGGTCGATGACCTGAGCGATGAAGAGGTTTCGACACGGATGGACCAGACATCTTTCGGTTCCCTGGAAGCCCTGAAGGCTGAGAAAGCGGAACTTGAGGAGCTAATCAAACTTGCCAGCAGAATCACATCGGCAAAGGACAGCAAATTGAAACGCCTTACCAATCCGAAGAATGGTATCTTAAAAAATTCGGTTTCAGGTGTTTACGGGACAAAGAAGGCTATCATATTTACCCGATACAAGGATACACTCGATTACCTGGAAAAGGAAATCCCGAAGCAGTTAAGGAAAACCATCTCTCAGGAGCAGGTCGTTACCGTAGACGGGGACCTTACGGATGCCCTTCGAAACGAAAGGCTTGCAGAGTTCCAGAAGCTTGACCAGGGGATTCTGATTGCAACGGACTGTATCAGTGAAGGTATCAACCTCCAGCACATGGCTAACCAGGTTATCCACTATGAACTTCCCTGGAACCCGAACAGGCTCGAGCAGAGGAACGGGCGTGTGGACAGGTACGGGCAGAAGGCAAGGAAGGTGTATGTCAGGACCCTGGTAATGAACGATACCCTTGATGCTACGATTCTTAAGGTGCTGGTCAGGAAAGCAAAACAGATCCGTGAGGATTACGGGTTTGCACCTCCGTTTTTCGGGGACGACAGCAATGTCTTTGATATGATCCAGGATATCGGCGTGGAGAAATTGCCAAGCTCCCAGAGTTCGCTCTTTGAGTTTGATGGCGGTGCAAGAAAGGATGGGGAGAAGGTCCCGGACCATGAAAAGGTGAACCCCTTTGATAACGAAGTTCTGGAAAATATCAAGGCAGAGAGTTTCTATGGGCAGACCGATGTGGACCTTTCGGAGATCAGGAGACGCCTGAAGGAAACCGAGGAGTCGATCGGGACCCAGGAAGAGTTCACGACTTTTGTGCTCAATGGGCTGAGAAGTTTCGGATGCACTGTTACGGAGAACATGGACCTCCAAAACAGCCTTAAGATAGAGCTTTCAAGCCGCTTTAAGGTAGGCGGCTACGGGGAAACTATAGAAAAAGCTACTTTTGACCCGAAGGTTGCAATTGAAAACATCGATATAGAACACCTGAATGTCGGGCACCCGGTTATAAGGCGCCTGTTTGAACTTGTTAAGAACTCGGTTTTCGATCCCAGGAGGGAAGAATACGGAAGGACTTCTGTGGTCAGCACGCCCGAGGTCGAGAAAGTGACTGCAATGTACTTTTTCCTTGTGCGTTTTACGGTGGGTACGGAATCGGTCAGCATAATTGAAGAAATCATACCGGTTGCTTGCAACCTGATTGACAGGAAGGCCCTTTCCCAGGATGAGATTTACAAATTGATCAGGGCAAGCCCTGCACCCAGCCGCAGACCGAAGGAAGATTACCTGAGGCACCTGGAGCTTGCAATGAAACCTGAAATGTACGAGGCAGCTTTTGAAGATACTGTTAATATGCACGTTGAAAGGATCGGCCAGGAGAGGGGTGCTCTAAAGGAGAAGTTGATGCAGGACAGCGAGAACCATGAATGGCTGGAGGGGATTGACAGGATTGAAAGGGCATCAAGTGACCTTGTGGCTGTTCGACTGCTTGAACCTGTACCAAAAACGGGGGTGAGGGAATGAATACAGGCAATTCCGGGTGTATCCATGTTTCAGGGAGTTTGATCCCTTCACAGTTTGTATTTTCAATGCAGGGAGATACGGTCAGCTTTGATTTTGCAAAACCTTCGACCTTCAAGGTCCCCTGGGACGATGAAGATAGCTCCCCTGATTCAAAGGAGTATGATTTCAGAGTCCAGGACGCTTTTGAGAGCCTGAAACGCCGCTGGGATATGTACGGGCCAAAGTTGAGGGCCATGAGTCCAGAGGATACCCGCAAGTACTGGCAAAGACCGCTACTGGAGGCTCTTGGTTTCAATCTTGCTTATTCCCAGAAACACAGGGAGATCAGCGAGAGCCTCAAGTTCAATTTTTCACACAAGGGGTGGAGGGAGGTTGCCGGAGTTCCAAAACCCCCTGTGGTACACCTCATTTCCCCTTCCATGGGCCTTGACGACAGGCTGGTACGCGGAGAGCCTTGTGCCCATGATGCCCTGCAGGGCTACCTGAACACCAACGAAGACAAGTGGGCGGTGCTTACGAACGGGCTTTTCCTGCGCCTGCTTCGGGACTTTCACCACACCACGGTTAAAGGGTATGTGGAGTTTGACATCGAAGCCATCTTCCACAACCGGCTGTTTTCGGAGTTCCAGGCCCTGTACAGGTTTGCCCACGCAAGCCGATTTGCTCCGGCACCTTCAAAGAAAAAGGACGAGCCGGGAGAGTCCTATCTTGAGGAATACTTCAAACGAAGCCAGGCAGTCGGGGAATCGGTGGGAAGGAACCTGCGGGAAAACGTCGTGAAAGCGATCGAAGCTTTCGGGAACGGTTTTCTTACAAGTGAGCTGATGGAAATCCTGCGGAAAGATGAGAAAGAGTGCCACATCTATTATGAAGAAATCCTGCGGGTGATCTACCGCATCATTTTCCTGCTCTATGCCGAACAGCGTGGCCTCCTCGGCGGCCATGAAACCCCGGGGCATGACCTCTACCTGGAAAACTACAGCATAACAGCCCTCAGGGACTTTGCAGCCGAGACCATTGAGGACAACAACTTCCAGAACGATTCCCACAAAGACCTCTGGGAAGGCTTGCTTGTCACATTCAGGATGATAAAGAAAGGGGTGAACGAACTTGGCATCTACCCGTACAATGGCATGCTTTTCGATATGGCTGCAGACAAATACGTGGGCAAATTCTCCTGCAAAAATAGCGGGTTCCTGGATGCAGTCCGCTTCCTGACCCTTACGGAAATCGACGGAGTCAGGCAGTCTATCTCCTATGCCGACCTTTCCGTAGAAGAGTTCGGCTCGATCTACGAAAGCCTCCTTGACTACGCCCCAAGGATCACCTCAGCCCCCGAAGAAATCGAGGGCAGGAAATACGCCCCTAACCGCTTCATCCTCGACCCGAGAGGCTCGGACAGAAAGTCCACAGGCTCCTACTACACAAACCCTGGCCTTGTCCAGGAGTTAATCAAAAGCGCCCTGATCCCGGTCCTCGAAGCCCGCCTGGAAGAAGCCACCGACACCCCCAGGGCAAAAGAAGACGCCCTGCTGTCCATAAAAGTCTGCGACCCAGCCTGCGGAAGCGGAGCTTTCCTTATCGCAGCCTGCAACAAGCTCGGAAGAGAACTTGCAAAGATCAGGTCAGGCGAGGAACTCCCGGCCCAGGACGTAGAACAGGAAGCCAGACGCGACGTCCTCCTGCACTGCATCTACGGTGTGGACATAAACCCCATGGCCGTGGAACTTGCCAAAGTCTCCCTCTGGATCAACGCCGCAGTCAGGGACAAGCCCCTGAACTTCCTCGACCACCACATAAAATGCGGAAACTCCCTTATAGGTGCAACCCCCGAGCTTATGGAAAAAGGCATTCCAAATAATGCTTTCAATCCCGTAGAAGGCGACGACAAGAAAGTTGCTTCCCACTTCAAAAAGATCAACAGAGAGCAGAAAAAGAACAAAACCTTTACAGGCTGGCTTGTAAAAGACGGTACGGCAAAAGTCTGCTGCAGGGAATTTGCCAAACTCGACGAAGAAATAGAACAGACTCCAAAAGAAGTGATAGAAAAAAGAGACCACTACGAAGCTCTCCTCTCCAGCAAAGAATACAACCGCCTGAAGTTCCTCTCCGACCTCTGGACAAGCGCCTTCTTCTGGCCCCTCACAGACGAAAAGGAAGACGTGATAACAAACGGCACTTTCATGGCATATGCCTCAAATGACCTCCTTGATCCCTCCGCCGAATTCACCCAAAAAGTCTCAGGTCTCGCCCAGGAATACAGGTTCTTCCACTGGCACCTCGAATTCCCCGATGTCTTCAACGGAGAAAACCAGGGCTTTGACTGCGTACTCGGAAACCCCCCATGGGAGAGAATAAAACTCCAGGAAAAAGAATTCTTCGAATACCGCTCCCCAGATATCGCAAAAGCCAGCAACGCCTCCCAGCGAAAAAAGCTAATCAAGAAACTCTGTGAAGATGACCCAGCCCTTGACCAGGCATTCAGAAAGGCAAAGTGCATGAGTGAATGTGAAAGCCTCTTCCTTCGAGAGTCTGGCCGATTCCTCCTCACAGGCAAAGGTGACATCAACACATACACCGTCTTCACCGAACACGCCCGCAACTCAATCAATACCCTCGGGTATGCAGGCATCATAGTCCCCACAGGCATCGCAACCGACAACACAACCTCCGAATTCTTCGGAGACATTGTGAACAAGAAAAACCTCAAAAGCCTATATGATTTTGAAAATAAGGAAGCACTCTTCCCGATCCATAGAAGCTTTAAATTCTGCCTCTTAACGATGGTTGGAAGGGAAGTTGTGCCGAGGGCCTTTGACATGGCTTTTTTCCTGCATAATTTAGAGGATGTGAATAGCAGTGAAAAGCATTTTTCCCTTACCACAAGAGACATCAAACTGATTAACCCAAACACCCTGAACTGTCCAATCTTTAGAAGCAAAAGGGATTCGGAAATAACAAAACAAGTCTATCGCAAGGTCCCAGTTCTTATCAACGAAAATGAAAAGAATGGAAACTCTTGGGGCTGTTCATTCTTGAGAATGTTTGATATGGCTAACGATTCTCACCTATTCAAGACGAAAGATGAGCTTGAAGAGTTGGGTTTTGAATTAGATGGAAATCAATATTTCAAAGAAAATGATGTTTTTTTGCCTTTATATGAAGCAAAAATGTATAAGAATTTTGATCATAGACATGGGACTTTTGCGAGTGTCGATAGTAGAACTAATGTGCAGCTCCCAACCCCCACAATTGAGGATCATTTAAATTTCAATTACGTTGTTAAACCATGGTACTGGGTACCTAAATCAGAAGTTGAAAAAAGACTGAATTCAAAAGTAGAATGGTTTATTGCTTTTCGAGATATTGCACGTTCAACAGATGAACGTACAGGAATATTTTCACTATTGCCTTCATCAGGTGTTAATCACAAATCTCCATTGGTATTTTTTAATAACACCAGCCCAATTCATAGTTCTCTATTTTTAGCAAATGTTAACTCGATGCCTTTTGATTATGTTTTGAGGACAAAAATGGGTGGTACTTCTCTCGGCTATTTCATCTTAAAACAACTTCCCATTTTTCCTCATAATATATATGTTGCACACATAATCGACTTAATAATACCTCGCACAATCGAACTCACCTATACCGCCTGGGATCTCAAACCTTTCGCTGAAGATGTCCTCGAAGAAATTGGCCCAGAAAAGTGGAACGAATGGTTCCCAGAAAACCCGCTTGTGGTCGGCGTCCCGCAGCCGTTCAGATGGGATGAAGAGCGGCGGTTGCAGTTGAGGTGTGAGCTGGATGCGGTTTATGCACACCTGTATGGGATCTCGAAGGATGACCTAGATTATATTCTCGGGACCTTTCCGAATGTGAGGAGGAAGGATGAGGCGAGGTACGGGACGTACAGGACGAGGGATTTGATTATGGAGTACTATGA
>DUKH01000152.1:0-1604 GCA_013329415.1 Methanosarcinaceae archaeon
CCGAATACAAATGGAACATCAACATTTCCTTTACCTGGGAAAATTGGATAATCTTTTTCAATATATGTTAGGTTTATAACCTCATTTAGATTATTTCAACCCTGGAGATTTTAGGGAAATTCGGAATTCCCAATTTAATTTATTTTTATTTACAGGTAAGAAATTACATCTGACCATCGCTTCTTTAAACTGCTTATTTGTGATAAAGAAACCATCTGGTGCTTGTTCAAAAAGAATTTTAAGTGCATAACTTGTGTAATTTTTATTTGGTGTTTTTTGTGGGAGTATATTTAACATTATCCAATTATCCATGGCTTTTTTTTCAATGTCCGTTAATTCGTATTCACCCATTTTACTCACTCCTGTCTTTCATAATTTATCACTAAAGTACCACTGAGCTATGCCTTGATTTCCTTTACTTGTGACCCATACATTTGTTAAAAGACCTAAACTAATTCCTACAATGATGCCAAATAAAAACAATAAGATCTCCATCTGAAACATCTATTTGAGACACACTTACACCAAATGTGCTTTTAGTTTTAATAGCTATAATTGTATTTATCTATCAAATTATGGACTCAGTACCAAAATCCAGTGATAAATGTAAAATTAAAAATCATTGGATTTTCTAATTGGTTACAATTCTTGTGATAAGACTTATGGATCAAGGTCTTTTGATTTCGAATATTGATTTTGATTAAAGACTTGATTCTTCTTGCGAATTCAGAATTTCAATCAAGATTTCCATTTCTTTTTGCTGAGGGCCGCCAGGCAAGCTGGCGGAGGCAACCATTACCATTTAATTGAAAAAAGGTTTTCGGGGCTAAAGGAAATAATCCAGATATGGTTTCTCCCGCGCGGGCACGGAAGAAAGCCCAGAATATACCGTAGCCGGAAATTCAGAACTTTTCTTCGAACACTTCTCCCCCGGCTTCCATTTCCTTGAAGATCTGCCCTTCGAAACAGTAGACTTCGGCTCCTGTCAGCCAGGCGTCCGGGGAAAGTCCGGCTTTCATGCAGGTGTGGCTCAGGAAATCGAGAGCGTCAAAGTTGTTTTCCGGGGCGACCTGGGGGAGCAGCAGGCCCTGGTAGAAACCCTGTTTTACAATGAGCCCGTGCCTTCCGATCTCGACCAGTTCGGGAAGCTCCTCGGGGAGGGCATCCATTTTTTCCGGAGGGGTCAGGACAGTTACCTCTACTACAATTTCCTTCATCTCGGCTTTTCCGACGGGAGGGAACCTGGGGTCCCGGGTTGCTGCCGATATTGCAGAATCGACAATTGCCTCTTCAAGCGGGGAATCCGGGTACGGATGCCCGATACAGCCCCTTAATAGCCCCTGTTCGGTAAGCGTGACGAATACTCCCCGCTTTTCCTCGAAGACGGGCGAGAGGTCAAAGTCCCCCAGCGGGGGTTCAAAGTCTTCTTTTCCTGTTCCTTCAAGGTACGATTCGATGGTTGCCCTTGCAAGTTTGACTGCAGTCCTTCCTTCTGTTTCCGTAAGCATGTATGAACCAACACCCCTTGTCTGAAAATCAATAACACCACTAACATCAGTGAATAAATAAAGAAGTAAGTGAGAAGTAAGTAAGTAAGTAAGTAA
>DUKH01000152.1:1927-13776 GCA_013329415.1 Methanosarcinaceae archaeon
AAGTAAGTAAGTAAGTAAGTAAAACGTACGGGAAATATTCACAAACCCATCATAGTTTTTTGGCTTCCTGGTATTTCAGGGCAGCGGCTTTCAGGGCTTCGACCCCGGGCAGGTTTTCGCCTGCAAGGTAATCGATACAGGCCCCTCCCCCGGTGCTGATGTGGGAGAAGCGGTGTTCCAGGCCCAGGTGAGCGACTTCTGCGGAAATGTGCCCGCCCCCTATGATGGAAAAATCGGACTTGACCGCAGCCTTGATGATCTCGTGGGTCCCAAGGGCGAAATTCTCGATTTCCGAGACCCCGGCAGGCCCGTTCAGGACAACGGTTTTTGCATTTTCGATTTCATTGGAAAATTCCACAATGGTTTCCAGCCCGAGATCGTTGATAGGGAGGGACTCGGGGCCAAGTTCTGAGACCTGCACCTCAACCCTTTTCTTTCCGTCATTAAGAGCCACGTCCTTTGGAAGCCCTATTCTGTCCTCGAATTTTAAAAGTAATTCCCTTGCCAGATCTATCTGGGGTTCATAGCCCTGGGACCTTATAAACTCCAGGTTTATTTTCCCGATGTTCACCCCGGAAGCCGCGAGGGCCACGTTTGCGACCACGCCGGTGAAAAGAACTTTATCCGCTCCGCCGCTGGAAAGCACGTTTTTAGCCACTTTGAGGGAATCGTCCACCTTTGCCCCTCCCAGCACGAAGATGCAGGGCCTTTGCCCGCCCTTAATCCCCCTATCCAGGGAAGTTATCTCCTTTTCCATTACTCTGCCGGCCCCTGTAGGCAGGACTTCCGTGAACCCGACAACGGAGAGGTGAGACCTGTGGGCTACCGCAAAAGCGTCGTTCAGGAAGATATCCACAAAGGGCAGCAGCTTTTTTACCATGTACGTCTCCGCGTGCTCGGCTGCAGGCCTGGAAAGAGTCTCTTCGGAATAGAACCTGACATTCTCGAGCATGATGACGTCGCCGTCTTCCATGGAAGCGATCTGGGTCTTTGCAAAGGTCCCGAAGATATCGTCCACATATCGGACCTCCCTGCCCAGGTGCTTGCTCATCAGGTGGGCATGGGGCTTCATGACGGTGAAGTCCTGTTTCCCCGGCCTGCTCTGGTGCGCCAGCAGGACGACTTTCGCAGTTTCAAGGTCCTTCAGGGTGGCAATATGGCTCCTAATCCGCATATCGTCCAGGATGTTCCCATCCGGATCCATGGGAGAGTTCAGGTCAACCCTTACAAGAATTGTCTTTCCGTCTATGTCAAAGTCATCGATTGTAAGAAAGTCTCTGGAAGTCATGTACCCTCAGCACGCCTTTGTGAATAATTAATAAAAGTTAAAATATTTATCTACGTTTTTTATTTGCTCAGCACTGTTTACCTTTGTCTAAGGATTTTTTCCATAAATAAGTTTGTTCTCATTTAAAGTTCACGAGAGGGATTCCGATTTCATACAAGACCTTTAGAAAAAATAAAAAAATAGAGGAATGTCCGGGAAAGAAGCTTACGGGAGCTGCTTATATATCATCAGGAAAAATGCTAAAGCAGGTGGAAAGCCATGGCAGCCGTGGAAAAAAACAATGAAGATTCTGAAGAAAAAGCTGGTTTTGGAAAAGGAGCCGGTTTCGAAAAAAAAGCTGGGTTTGAAAAAGAAGTTCGAGAACTTGTTGAGGCCGGATATTCGGGCGTCGAAGAAGCCATTCTTGCCTGTAAAAAATGCCCCCTCCATGAAAGCGCAACCAACAAGGTAATAGGGAAAGGCTCTCGCACCCCAAAAGTGCTCTTCATAGGAGAGGCACCCGGAAAAAACGAGGACGAAAAAGGAATCCCTTTCTGCGGAAGAGCCGGAAAAGAGCTTGACAAAATGCTGGAATATATGAGGCTTTCGGAGGAGGACTGGGCCGTGATCAACACCCTCAAATGCCGCCCCCCGGAAAACAGGAACCCGAAAAAAAGCGAGCTTGAAGCCTGCAAATCCTTCCTTGCCGCCCAGATTACCCTTCTCGACCCAAAAGTTGTAATCCTCCTGGGAAGCACCGCCGAGAAAGCCTACTGCCCCGGGAAAAAACTTGAATGGGGAGTCCCCGAAGAAATTGGAGGAAGGATGGTCCTGAAAATCTACCACCCGGCAGCCCTCATTTACACCCGCTCAAGGATAGAAACCCAGCACGCCCTTATAGACGAAAACAGAGGGCTCTGGGAGTAACAGGAATAAAAATTCGAGGAAAAGGAATTTCGGGAACAAATATTTGTTCCGGCATAATTTGTTCCGGCATAATTTGTTCCGGCATTACTTGCCCAAAGTTATTTGTCCCGGTATTATTTGTCCGGGATTTATTGTTCACAAATTATAAATAAAGCGATCCAGCTATTATTATTTGGACTTTATTCTGGAATTCCTTTGGAGGGGGGATGAAGAATGGCAATGGTTAAAATGTCTCCTGATTTGTTTTCATGTTCGGATGAACAGGGGAACATGGATATCGAAATCGACCTGCCGGGAGTCAAGAAAGAAAACATCGAGTTCAAGATGGTCGAAGACGGTTTCTTTATCAGGGCAAAAAGGGAAGAAACCGGGGTTGAATACGTAGGAACCTACGCTTTCTGCTGCCCGGTTATCCCGGAAAAAGCCGTGGCAAAATACTCAAACGGAAAACTCATAGTGACAGCTCCGTACAGAGAAGCTCCGAATGCCGTGGACATTAAGATTGAGTGAAATAAAAAGAAGCGGAATAAGAAACAGTGGGATTAAAAGAGTGGGATTAAAAGAGTGGGATTAAAAGAGTGGGATTAAAAGAGTGGAAATAATCTGAAAATTGGGGGAAGGAATGTATCCTGTTATTGATTATAAAAAATGCACCGGAGCCCTTGCCTGCTACGAGGTCTGCCCTGCAGACGTTTTTGATGCAAGAAAGAAAGAGGGAGTGAAGAGAGCGATAGTGACCCGGCCCGACGATTGCATCGAATGTGAACAGTGCGTGGATGCCTGTCCTGAAGACGCCATTGAACTTGTTGAAGACTGAAATTACGGGAAAAATCTATTGAAAATCTATTGAAAACCTATTGAAAATTTATTGAAAATTATTGAAAACATATTGAAGATCTTAACAAACATCGAGAAAATAAATAAAAATTGGGGGTAAGAAATGTATCCGAAGATCGATTACGACAAATGTGTGGGTTCGCTTGAGTGCTACGATGTCTGTCCAACAGACGTATATGACGTGGAAGAAACGAAAGAAGGGAAGAGGGCAGTAGTAGCCCGGCCCGACGACTGTACCGAATGTGAGCAGTGCATCGACGCCTGCCCGGCGGATGCCATTGAACTGGTGGATTGAAAAGGCCGCACAGGTATAGCGAAACAACGGGAAAAAATGAGAAGGGGACTGAAAAGAATAAAAGAGAATTTTTTTTCCCGCAAAAACTCAGGCCATTTAGGGCACTGATGTCCTTATTTTTTCCCATTATTTCTGTCCCTATTATTTTTGTTCCCGCTATTTTTCCAGATTTTTTCCGGATTTATTTTCTCCGGACTTTTTTGAACAGAGTGATCCGAAAGTAAACAGAGTAATCTGAAAGTAAGATGGAAAGAAACGGGAAGTAAGTCGGAAGGAAAAACGGAAGAGAAAATGGAAGGAAAAACGCCAGGGAAGCCAAAAGTAAACGGGAAAATTTAAGGAAGTGAGGACGCAATGGACCTGCCTGCTGCAATGATACTCTTTATAATCTCTACTGCTGTTATCGGGGTAGCAGGGACCCGGTTGGGCAGGACCGCGGACCAGCTTGCAGACCTTACGGGCCTTGGGGAAGCAATGGTTGGAGGAATACTCCTCGGGGCGATTACCTCCCTTTCCGGGATCATAACCTCAATTACCGCCGCAGCCCAGGACCACCCGGAACTTGCGGTCAGCAATGCAGTCGGGGGGATTCTAGCCCAGACAACCTTTCTCGCCCTTGCCGACATCAGCTACAGGAAAGCAAACCTGGAACATGCAGCAGCGTCCTACACCAGCCTGATGCAGGGAATGCTCCTGATAATCCTGCTCTCCTTCATCCTTCTTTTAGCCTTTTCTCCTGAAGTTTCGGTGATAGGTATCCATCCGGCCTCGGTCCTTGTGATACTCGCATATGTTGCCGGGATCCGGCTTATCTGGAAAGCGAAGGCGAGGAAGATGTGGACTCCGAAACATACGGCTTTTACCGTCGAAGACAGGGTCCGCTACTTCGAAAGCGAGACCCTGAACAAAAAGAGCGTTTCGGCAAGGTTCCTGATACTCGCAGCTGCCGTAGCTGTAGCAGGTTACATGGTTGCACAAACGGGCATTGTCATCGCCGAGGAAACCAGGCTTTCGGAAACCATCGTAGGGGGGCTGTTTACGACCGTATCCACCTCGCTTCCGGAACTTATAGTCACCTTTTCGGCAGTTCGGGAAGGGGCCCTGACCCTTGCCGTAAGCAACATCGTGGGAGGAAATACCTTTGACGTGCTCACCGTGGCTTTCGTGGACTTTGCCTACTCGGAAGGCTCCGTATACCACGCCTTTACCGGCGGCCAGACTTTCATAATCACCCTGACCCTTATCCTGAGCGCGATCCTGGTCATGGGGCTCCTGGACAGGGAAAGACACGGCATAGGAGGGATAGGCTGGGAAAGCTTTTTGATCCTCGTCCTTTTTGTGGGGGGCTACTTTGTCCTGATATTTACCTGAGCCGGTTTAAGGCTTTAATTCTGCTAAGGCTTAATTCCGAACCATTCCTGGCCGACAGGGTTCACCCCCGGCAAAGTTCACCCCTAACTTCATCCAGAGTGCCACAAATTGAAGAATATTCATTTGTTTTTGCCCGGGGAAGCAGTAAAATTGGCTGCTCCGAAAAAGCGTAGACCTTAATTTTACAGCCTTTACAGCTCCATTTTACCTTCCGGACATTTATCAGGCCAGCTTCTTCCAGCGCGTCAAGGTTGTACTTAAGGGTGTTCAGGCGAAGATCGAGTTCTGCCGCAAGCTCACTTGCAGACATCTGTTTTTCCCGGAGATGTTTCAGGATCTGCATAGAAAGGGGCCTTGAAAGAGCCCTTGCAAGCAGTGGAACATCCTCAGGCAGTGATAATACCTGCACCGGTATCAAATCTTCAGTTATTTCCAAATCTTTCAGCCTCCTTTCCAGTTTCCGGAACCAAAGAACCCAAAAACATTACAATTTTTTCATTCCATCTAAATTTAAAACGTTGATTTGCTTTTCATTGTGATACAGGTCCACAAGTCCCGGCACCATGAAGTGAACGATCCTGTACTTTTGTCAGTGGACTTATCCGGTTCCTTTCCGGGAGCGGTGGATGAAGATAAATCAGAAACGGAAATATTTTCGAAAACAAGACTTCTAGGGTTAGATTCATCTACTCCATTGATGATTTCCTCAAGTGTAAACTCTCCGAATTTGTCCCCGATATTGAGGGTTCTGGCATTTGCATAGTCAATGAGCCAGACCCCGTCGATCCAAATGATGCTTTTTTCCGTACCCACGAATACCTGCCTGACATGGACTTTCATGACAACAATATCGTTTTCTCCCTGAACATTGTCAAGGGAAACAGTCCATGTCTTATTGTTCTCGGAATCAACTGAGATATTCTGGTAATCAACTGAGATATTCTGGTCGGCAACATGTTGTCCGTCCCTGGTGAATTCGAGCCAGACCTTCCCACTATCAATATTATCAGTAATCTGCCTGGCTTCGAGAGCGTAGCCACGACCAAGATCGAGTTTTTCGCCTTTTTCGAGGGTGTACGTATCATTACTGTCAAGAACCAATCCGGCAAGCTTGTTAACGTGTGCTTCCCGGATATCATCGTTGCTGGCGAACAACGGAACATACTTCTCTCCAAATAAATCGATTACCGGAAATTGTTCATTAGACCAGCTCCCGCATTCATAATTGGTGTCCACGACATCATAAATATTATCAGCAACCGGGTTCTTTTTGAAAACAAGACTTCCCGGGTTAGATTCGTCTACTCCGCTGATGATTTCCTCAAGTGTAAACTCTCCGAATTCATCCCCAATATTAAGGGTTTTAACATTTGCATAGTCAATGAGCCAGATCCCGTCGATCCTAACGATGCAGTCTTCTACACCCACGAATAACTGGTTGACACGGACTTTCATCACAACAATGTCGTTTTCACCCTGAACGTTGTCAAGGGTAACAGTCCAGGTCTTGTTGTTCTCATCACTAACTGAGATAGTTTGATCAGCGAGATATTGTCCGTCCCTGGTGAATTCGAACCAGACATTCTCAAAGTCGACATCAACCTGCCTGGCTTCGAGAGCATAGCCATGGCCAAGATCAAGTTTTTCACCGGTTTTGATCATGTGCGTTTCATTACTGTCAAGAATCAATTTGGCAAGCCTGTCAACGCGTGCGTCCCGGATATCATCGTTGTTGGCGAACAACGGAACATACTTCTCCCCAAATAAATCGATTACCGAATATTGTTCGTTGGACCAACTATCACATTCATAATTGGTGCCCACGACATTACAAACGAGGGTTCTACTGCTAACAGGGTCTGCTGCACTTACAGTGTCTACCGCATTTACAGTATCTGCCGCACTTACAGTGCCTGCTGCAATTGCAACTAAGAAAGTAAGAGCAGCCAGTGAAACTATTGTATATTTCTTCATTTTCTTGTTTCCTCCTTATTCCTGCAAATAGCAGGATGTTGAACATAGCCTCCGGATTTTATCAGTCCAGGGCGCTTTAATTTTTCAAAGTTTTTATTTTACAAAATTTTTAATTTTACAAATTAGTTTAGAAGTTTGAAGTGACATTCAAAATCGGGTATAGCCTCCGCTAATATTTGACCAGTATCGATCAAAAACCTGGAAAATGATACAAAGTATCTAGCCAGGATCCCAGATGTTTGCAATTATTGCCAGACTATAAAATCTTGAAATTTTCTCGCTTTGAAACTTGTTTCATTCAATCCATTTTATCACATCCAACCACCCTGATTAAGAAGAGGAAGAAGAAAAAGAAGAAGAAGAGGCATTCGCCTCCCCACCGTCCTCGAATTTTCCAAGTATTTCTTCCGCGACAGCCCTGACGCTCCGATATTCATCCATGTCCGTACTGATCCGGCGCAGGCCTTCGGCAGCTTCAGGCCCTCCAAGGTCCCCAAGAGCCCGGACTTCCGCCGCCCGGACATCCCTTTCCCTTTCGGTTTCGAGCGCCATAAGAAGGGGACCAACAGCTCTTTCATCCCCGAGTTTTCCAAGGCCCTTAGCAGCACTTCGCCTGACCCTATAGCTTTCATCCCCAAGCAGAGAAATCAGAGGATCAACCGCCCTGAGGTCTCCGATTTCTACCAGGGAACCCACAACTTTCTCTCTTACAAACCAGTCCTCGTCTTCAAGAAGGGGAATAAGGGAGTCAAAAGCCTCGGGACCTCCAATTTCACCCAGGGCTTTAACGGCAGCAACCTGAAGGTTCTGGTTCTTATCCTGAAGGAGTTCTTCAAGGGGAGGTACTGCTTCCTTGCTTCCGATCCCTCCAAGAGAGCGAGCAGCAGCTTCCTGTACTTCGGTTTCACTGTCCTCAAGGGCATTGATCAGGGGCTGTTCTGCCGGGGCGGCTTCTTCAGGCTCAAGAAGGCCCAGGTAAAAAGCGGCTTCCCTTCTTACCTCGGGAGTCCTGTCATCCAGCATTTCAAGCAAGAAGGGGACAGCCGCAGGGTCCCGGAGATTCCCAAGTGCTATTATGGCGTTGGTTCGGGTTGTGGGGTTCCTGCTGTCCAGCAGTGCAGTGAGCTTTCCAAAAACCTGTTCACTTTCAAAGCGGCTAAGGGTGTAGGCTGCCGAAGTTCCGAGCTTTTCATCAGCTAACAGGTCAAGAAAAGGATCAACAGTCCTCGGATCTCCGATTCCTTCAAGGGAATGCATAGCTTCACGGCGTAAATCGTCATTATCACTATCCAGAATTTCGGCAAGAGGTTCGACAGCCCTGGGATCACCCAGTCGCCCAAGCGCAACCACAGTATAGAGAAACACCTTTTCGTCTTCATCCTCCAGGAGCCCGATCAGAGGCTCAACGGCTTTTGTGTCTCCAATCAAACCAAGCGAATAAGATGCATTCATACGGACCTCCGGAGAATGATCGTCGAGAATCTCCAGAAGAGGGTCCGCAGCTCTTTGAGTCTTCATTTGCCCGAGAGCATGAGCAGCAAGGCTTCGCACCTGGGGATCCTCGTCTTTTAATGCCTTAATTAGTGAATCCACTGCGGGTTCCCCAATATCGACAAGCCCGTCAACTGAGGCACAACTGATACTCGGGTCCTCATCCCCAATACCCCGGACCAGATTCTCCACTCTGGCCTCAAGAGGGTCCTGGCCAAGGCAGCCGGCACAGGTTCCTGCAAGCAAAATCAAGAGAAGCAAAAGTTTTGCATGCCCGCAGCTGAGAAGTTCATATCGCTTAATCATATGCATCACCTGCCCTCCTCTTCCGGAGGGAGCAGCAATTCGGCAGAAACCACCTGGTCCTGCCACGTGGAAGTTACATTAATCCTGAAGCGGTCTTCGCTTCCTCCGATTACCACATTCTGGACAGGCATATATGATTCTCCGGAGGGTCCCTCATGGGCGATTTCCACAATTGCATAGGGATAGTCCGGCCAGGTCCACAGGGCACTCTTATCATTTCCTCTCACATCGTAAGTCCTGGAAGAGGTGAAGACCGTCTTCCCGGTACGTTCGTTTATCACGGTCAGGTTTGTGGACACATCCCGCGCGGAGCTTAGCCCGTGGTTGATAAGGTAGCCGAATATCCCGTAAACATCAGATGTCTCCATGCGCTCCTTTTCATACTCCAGTTTCAGAAGGAGTTCAGGAGGAGGGACCTCCACGACCAGCGCGGCCTTATCTAGCAGCCTGGAATCCTCAGAAACCTTAACCTCGACTTCATATTCCCCCGGAAGCTGATAGCCGAGCATTACACTGACCGAATTATTTCCGGGGAGAAGTTTAACAGGCTTCTGAAGTGAGACAAGCTCGGCATTCCACAGAGACTCCGATTCATTGGAAATGATCAGCCTTGAGGTCGAATAGCTTTTCCCTGTCTCATCCACAAAAGCATTTTCTACCTCGAGCCACACGTCCACGGGCTCTGAGCCGTTATTCTGAAGCACAATGTCCAGCTGTCCCCGGCTGCCGACCCCAACAGGGGGAGCAGTCATATCCGCGATATGTACATCAGCTCCGGTTCCGTAATACCAGAAGAGTCCCAATACCAGTATGAGAAAGGAAACTGAAAGCGTAATTAGAACATCTTTCTTCATTTCATCTCCCCCTTCATCCCTGCACCAGCCTTAAGTTCATCAGCTATCGAAATGCAGTTGGTAAGCCCGTATTTTTTCTTGTCTATTATGCCCCTCCGTTCCAGGTTCATAAGTACGCGGGAAACCTTGGCTTTGGAAAAATCAAGGGAATTGACCAGCTCGTTCTGGAGAACCCTTCCCCCTCTTTGCACAATGAGTTCAACGGCTTTCCTTTCATCTCCTTCAAGGGCCCGCAAAAGAACGTCCGTAGGGTCGATGTTATCCAAAGCAGGCCGGAGTTCCTCACGGGAATTCTCAGAGGAATTCTCCCTTTCAGGGAAATTCTCAGGGGAATTTTCAGGAGAATTATCAGGGGAAACTTCAAAATTCCCTACCGGGACTGCCCCTGCTGCAAGATTGACTGCCGTAACCTGCCCTGCATGCCCCGGCAAAGGAGAAACTGGCCCGGGAAAACCCGGATAATGCAGAATCCTTGCCAGTGCCATACCCCCAAAAAACCCGGAAAAAAGGAGAATATACGCTTCTTTTACAGTATACACATACGGGATATCCACAACCTTGAACGTGTCTCCTTCAAGCTGGATCACCACCGGAGAATCTTCAAGCAGAAGATTAACGGCAACAGTGCTCGAAAGAAGCAGGATACCCACCGCCAACACGAATCTTTTCCGTTCCTGGGTCGTACTAACACCTCATTTGCTACTCCCAGTATGTACGAAACAATTGTTATAAGTTTACTGTGACCAGATGCTAAAACGTCTCAGAATTCCGAGACCACGGGCAACTGGTGACGAAAACTCCCCCGGACCATCATATTTGAAAATTAGAGGATCTGAAGGAGACGAATGGAAAATATTCCGGAAACAGTGAATCGGTCGCCCTACGTTCCGTCATCGATGCTTTTGAGAAAAGAAAAAAGAGAAAAGAGACATATTTTTCAATTTGCTTTCAAGGTAGCGGCGCTCTCACCGGTCAGCTTGCTGACCGGCCTTTTCCACAAAGTATATTGGAATAACCAAAAAAGTGTATCCAGATGACTGAAAAGTATATTCGGATGACTGAAAAGTATATTCGGATGACTGAAAAGTATATTCGGATGACTGAAAAGTATATTCAGATGACTGAAAAGTATATCCAGATGACTGAAAAGTATATCCAGATGACTGAAAAACGGTAGGCTGTAAATAAAGAAGAAAAAATACATTTTGAAGATTACTCAATTCTTCATATCTCTTTTTTATTTCTTTTTGGGGAGGCGCCGCCAGGCAAGCTGGCGGGGAATTCCTACATATCCAGACTTAAAAACGATTTGAGGGGCTAGAAGTGCTTCTCAAGCAGGCTGGCGGGCAACTCCCATATTATCAGAACTGAAAAACGGTTTGAGGGGCCAACAGAAGTACTTCTCGAGCAAGCTGGCAGAAAACTCCGGTATCACCCGGACTGAAAACGGTAAACAGTTTGCGAGATTAATGGAAACGTTCACAGGCAGGCTGGTGAAAGTATTCCAACATCGTTTAGACTGAGATCAGTCCGTTTTCAGGACAAGCCGCATGTCCACAGCCAGAGCACCCTTTCCTTTATCCAGAACTATCATCGGGTTGATTTCGAACTCCTCGATTTCCGGGAAGTCGCAAACCAGCCGGGAAATCCTGAGGATGGAATCTACAAGGGCATCTATATCGCTGGGTTCTGCTCCGCGGACCCCTGCAAGCAGAGGATAGGTCTTGATTCCGGTTATCAGGTCCCGGGCTTCGGGCTCGGAAAGGGGGGCGATGGCAAATCTGACGTCTTTCAGGATCTCAACGTAAATCCCGCCGAGCCCGAACATGAGCATGGGCCCGAAGGTCGGGTCGCGGACCATACCGATGATCACTTCCCTGCCCTCTGAGAGCATTTTCTGGAGCTGGACTCCTTCGAGGACGGCATAGGGCTTTTCTTTCGGGATCTTTTCCATCATGTCCTCATAGGCGGCTTTCACTTCCCCGGCGTTTTCCAGGGAGAGCCTGATTCCTCCGACGTCGGACTTGTGGGAGATCTGGGGAGACACGATTTTCATAACAAGGGGATAGCCGATATTTTCAGCTTCCCGAATTGTATCTTCCAGGGTCTCCGTGAATGCGCTGCCAATTGTCGGGACACCATAGGCTTTCAGGATGTCCAGGGACTTGAGGCCCAGAATATATTGTCCCTTCGCCCTGGCGGCTTCGAGGATACCGGCAACTGTTTCCCTGTCAACATCGAATTCGGGAAGAGAGGAATTTTGCTCCATGATCATGTCTAATCGTGAGATAGTGTTTTTCTGAGATAGCGTTTTTTGGTAAAAGGTTGTCTTTGATCAATATAAATAGCTCGGTTTTGATCCCGGTTTAAAGAGTTGTCGAGTAAGATGGTGTGAAAGACCGGAGTAAGAATCGAAACAAAATTCAGAAACAGACCATTAGCCGGAGGTCCGGAACACAGGCTCCGGAACACAGGCTCCGGAAACCGACTCCAGAAAACAGACTCCAGAAAAAAGCTAAACAGAAAA
>DUKH01000098.1:0-7879 GCA_013329415.1 Methanosarcinaceae archaeon
GATTTAGCGGGTAGTTCACTCATAGGTGCTAAATTATGATTAAGGGGCATTGAATTATAAAGAGTTAGAAACCCGGAAATCAGGAACCTGAAATCAGGAACTGAAAGTTCAGGAGTAATTTTCAGGACCTATGTTTCCAAAGCTATATTGATTCTCAAATTAAAATATATATTTGCTTATAATATTTTTTATTGATGTATTCGTATGCCAGAGATCTTGAAAAGTTGAAATTCTGAATTGGGAATCAGTACAATTGGGAGGGGATATATTGCAAGGTGAGCCTGAACTTCTACCGCTGCAAAAGTTTGGGTCCAGGGAAGATGAGCAGAATCCCGGCGTTATTAATTTCGGATTTTTTTTACCCGGGGTGTCGGCAGAGAAGGGTAATCGGCTCTGGGTGAGGGTGATCCACGAAAAGGACCAGTTTCTCCAGGCCATACAGCCAAAGGATTTTGAACTGGCACATTCAGTGGACCCTGAGTACGGGGATTACTGGGCTGCAACAATAAAGATCAGGCCCGAAGAAAGACCAGCTTCCGGCTCTGCATGGGGCAGCCCCGGGAAGTATGTATACCGCTACTGCCTGAAAAACCCGGACATCCGGGAGCCTATTGACTGGGTTATCGATCCTTTTGCCCGGGAGTTCGGAGTCGGGAAATTGTCCTCATTTACTCTTGGGTATAAAGAGCAGTATGAATGGAAGTGGAGCCAGTATGAAACCGTCTGGAAAACCCCTCCTTTAGAGGATATTATCCTGTACGAACTGATGATCAGTGAGTTTGCGTCCGATATTGACGGAACGGTTTCCCGTCTGGATTACCTGGCGGACCTGGGAATTAACTGCATCGAACTGATGCCCCTTTCCAATGTCGAGAAGAGGGTGGACTGGGGGTTTACCCCGATCGGGTATTTCGGTGTGGATGATTGCTTCGGAAACAGGAAAGACCTGCAAAAGCTGGTAGATGCGGCACACCGGAAAAACATCGCGGTCATAGTGGATTCCGTCTATGCCCATACGAGCCACCTTTTCCCATATCATTATGTTTACGACAAACTCGGATGGCCCGAAGCTGAGAACCCGTTTATGGGCCCTTTTGCCGAAAATGCCTTCGGGATAAGTACGGATTTCAACCGTAAATTTACCCGTGATTTCTTTTTGACAGTCAACCACCACTGGCTTGACTGCTACCACGTAGACGGTTTTCGCTATGACTACGTCCCGGGGTACTGGCTTGAGGGTTCGGAAAACGGCTATACTAAGCTTGTGAAAGACACTTACCGGCTTGTAAAAGCAAAACATGATGCCGGCAGTCACTGGCAGCGCTTTTTCAGAGGGGATTCCGTAAACCTTATACAGTGTGCCGAACAGCTTCAAAAGCCGATTGATATCCTGAACAGTACCTATAGTAATTGTACCTGGCAAAACGGAACCCTGCACGCTGCAAGGGGTGCCGGGAGTAACCCCGAAGGGCTTTCTTCCCTGGGGCTTCTTTTTGGCCTTTTCGGTTACCCGGCGGAGGTTTCGCATAACGGGGAACGGGTCACAAAAACTGCACTCCAGTATCTCGAAAACCACGACCATTCCCGTTTTGTCTGCAAGTTCGGGACAGTTTTACCTGGAAATGAAACTAATGAACTCCTGAAGGAGGGCAATCGCGCACTCTGGTACAAAGTACAGCCCTACCTGATAGGTATGTTCACGGCAAGGGGTATTCCCATGCTCTGGCAGGGGCAGGAATTCGGGGAAAATTACTACCTCCCCGAGGAAGGGTGGGGGCGGGTGCTTTTGTACCGGCCCGTGCGCTGGGACTATTTCTATACTCCGGAAGGCAAGTCCACTATCAGTCTTGTCAGGAAAATGGTTAAGCTTAGAAGGGATAACCCGCAGTTTTCCAGAGGGGAGCACTTCTTCTATAATGATCTCCTGTACCTGTCCAGGAAGGTAATACTCTTTTCCCGGAAATACGGGAACCTCTTCAGCCTGATTGCCCTGAACTTCGGAGATTTGGATCAGACGGTTCCTTTCACCTTCTCTCATGAAGGTAGTTATCGGGAGGAACTCCACGGCCAGGAGAATTTAACGGAGGTTTCTGCAGGGGAAGAAGTTCAGCTTTTTGTCCCGAGCAATTACGGGAGGATCTGGACGCTGGAATCCTGACACATAAGTCATAAATCTGGTCGGATACTCGAAACCTGATCTATCCTGTGCAGGCGGACCGATTGGATGCTGAAACCGGGTATGGCCGGATTTGGTTTTAGAGGGTAAGAGATTTAGCTTGAATGATTGGCTGTATTCTGCCCTTTTCCTTCCTGCCCTTTTTCTTCCTGTACTTTTTCCTCCTTTGAGGTTTTTCTCCTGTGCCCTGTCAGTGGTAATTCATAAATACTCCTGACAATATTAATTGGATTCATCATGCTTCGCGTAACATTTCTCGGCACAGGAGGTTCTCTCCCTACCCGCAACAGGAACCCTTCCGCGGTGATGGTTAACCGGGAAGGAGAGCTTATCCTTTTTGACTGCGGGGAAGGTACCCAGCAGCAGATGATGCGGGCAAAGACAGGAATGATGAGTCTGTCCTCTATTTTTGTCAGCCATTTCCACGCGGACCACTTCCTGGGGATCCCGGGCCTCATCCAGACCATGTCTTTCATGGGCAGGAAGGAGCCTCTCGTAATCTACGGCCCGAAGCATACGCGGGAATTCACGGAACTCTTCCGGGCTCTCGGGTACTTCAACCTGAAGTATGAAATCAGGGGTGTGGACCTGAAACCGGGAGATGTTGTTGAGGGAGACGGGTATGTAATCCGCGCCCTTGAAACCGTGCACAGTATCCCGAGCCTGGGATATGCCCTTGTCGAAGACATGCGGCCCGGCCGTTTCAACCGGGAGAGGGCTGTCGAACTTGGAGTCCCCTCCGGTCCTCTTTTTGCAAAGCTCCACAGGGGAGAACCCGTTGAAGTGGAAGGAAAAACCGTCAGGCCGGAAGAAGTGGTGGGTGAACCCAGACCAGGCAGGACCATTGTTTATAGCGGGGACACCAGGCCCTGTGAAGCCGTGCTCGAAGCCAGCAGGGATGCCGACCTCCTGATCCACGACGGGAGCTTTGCCGACGAGATGGCCGACTGGGCGGAAGAGTCGATGCACTCAACTGCCGGGGAAGTTGCGGCCCTTGCAAAGGATGCCGGAGTCAGGCAGCTTGTTTTGACCCATGTCAGTTCCCGCTACTCTGATGATGTGGAGCCCATAATTAATGATTCGAAAAAGATATTCGAAAATGTCATCGTGGCAGAAGACCTGATGGAACTTGAAATCCCTTTCAGGCAGGAATGAAAATTAGGTATTTTGCGCTTTAATGAAGGTTCACAGCCTGAAATTTCCAGAATATTAACGCTCATTTCCGAAGCATCGTTTTTCAAATCAAAAAAATATTTTTAGAAGAAAATGGCCCGGAAAAGAAATCCGGGAAATCAGATGAGGGTCCAGTCCAGTTTATTATCTTCTGCGTCGTAAAGGAAAACTTTCATGGTCTTTTCTTCGATATCGTAAGTTGGCCTGACTCCCAGGTAGAGGGCATCTCCTTTTTTGACGTCGAGTTCCCCTTTTACCCTTCCGAAGTATACCCTGCCGTTCGTGCTTTTTTCTTCGACTGTTACGCCTTTCCACATCAAGTTTTCGATTACGTTTAAAACCACGCATTCAAATCTGTCGGTTTCTCGTATTTCATTCATGAAGATCCCTTCACACGCTTGTTTAAGGTCTCTTTTACGGACCTTTTTCAATCTCAGTTCAGTTCCGATTCAGACCTTTTACTTCAGATCCGGTTCAGACCTTTTACTTCAGATCCGGTTCAGATCTTTTGCTTCAGATCTGTTTTAGACCTTTTACTTCAGATCTTTATTTAAGCCTTTATTTCCGATCTCAATTCAGATAAGATGCCGATTTTTGTAAATAAAGCTATTCCCAGAGCTTACAGGCTGACCTATTTAAAAGCTGGTAGTTAACGTTCTTAAAAAAGGTTTTGAAAAAAGAATTGGAGGTGAAACAAAAATAATCCTCACTGTAGGAGGAATTCATCATGCAGGCTATTTCATTCCTGCATGAGAATATTCATCACCATAAAGGAGAACTCATTTCTGGAAAGCTCATACGTAGAGCCCGCTTGGGTCCTGTGTCGGCTCATTTTTTCCGAGTTTTTCGAAGGCTTTTTCGAAGTCTTCTGCCCTGACTGTTTCCCTGTCTTCGATAATTACCTGGTGAAGGGCGGTTTTCAGGACCTTTTCGACCAGGTCCCTGCCTGAAAGCCCTTTGGCTTTCTTTGCGAAGGCTTTGAAATCACAGTCTTCTACGGGCATTGGGAAGGTCTTTATGTTGGATTCGAAGATCTGCCTTATCTCTTCTTCTCCAGGGAGCACGAACTCGATCTCTTCTTCGAACCTGCTCCTTACCGCGGCGTCCAGGTATTGGGCCCGGTTTGTGGAACCTATGGTGCAGACCCCTTCGCGTTCTTCGATTCCGTCCATTTCGGTCAGGAGGGCGTTTACGATTTCACTTACGTCTCCCCTGAGTTCCTGGAAGCGCCTGTCCAGGGCTATGGCATCCAGTTCGTCGATGAAAATTATGCATGGCGCCATTTCTTCCGCCTTATCGTATAGCTGGTGGATCTGCCTGGAACCATCTCCTACGTATTCCCCGATCAGCTGGGTGGCTTTGACGGGGATGATGGGGACGTCAGTCTTGTTTGCAAGGGCTTTTGCAAGCATGGTTTTCCCGGTTCCCGAGGGGCCGAAAAAGAGGATGTTTCTCGGAGCCCATTTCCCGAAACGTTCCGGCTCATCAAGGAAGCGTTCTATCAGTTTGCATTTCCTTTTTGCGTTTTCCTGCCCTATCACGTTCTCGAAGACAACATCGCTCTTGATTTCATTTGTGGAGAAAAGGTTGTTTTCTTCCTCTGTTACGATGATTGACGTGTTCATCCCGATCAGCGACTCGGCAGGTTCGACATCGATTATCCGGTATGCAAAGTCCGGAAACATCCTCCGGTCAAAGAGATAATCTCCCTTTCGGGCAACGTAGCCGTTCCATTGTTCCCGAGCGTAGAACTCAAAAACGTCTCTGTTTTCAACTATGGGGTACTCTTCCATCATTCCACTCATAGGGTACCCTTCAGGCTTCAGGATTAGCAGCTCGGAAGTGGATTTTCCGAATTCCGTACTGGTTACGTGACTCTTTTTTGTGTTCACTCGGTGGGAGACAGTTCGCACTTTGTTATCAACTCGAATGCTTTTCTTTAACTAATATGTAATTCAAGGGAGCTAATAAAATTAACCCTTTAAAGCAATTTACATTCCGGGAACGGCTTTCACGGCCATATTCTGAGGTCAGATCTGCTTTTGAAGTTGCTTGCATCCCTGAATTCGTATTTATGTTCCAAAGTTGCGTTTATGTTCCAGGAGTTATGGGATTTTCCGAAATCCGGGTTTACGTTTCTGGAGTTATGGGATTTTCCGGAAACCGTTTTTGTGTTCGGAAGTTTTATTGATTTGCGAGGATGAGGGGTTATATCTCACATCTCTATTTAAAATCTCTCCTGGCCGGATATGTGCTTTCTTCTCCAGGGAAATAATTCTCATTAATTCCTCGGGATGCTTTTTTTGCTAACTATCCCGGCGTCTGAATCGAAAGAAGCCCTGGCAAGTAACAATTATATAGGCATATATTCAAATAATACGTGCTTATGTATTGCGGGATATAATACTAATGTAAAATATTATATATGAGTAAGAAATTATATAGATGTGGTACTTCAGGTACTTTTTCGCTTAATATGCGTTAATTTGAACCCCGCACAGCTAATTCCGGCATAGCTAATGTCGGGAGAAGGCAAAAGCTAATATATCAAAACTATATTATAAAATTATCGAATATTTAATTTAGAGCATGATTTTTATGTTTACAATGCAGAACACGGAAGGTTTTGATCAGATTACTCTCGATAAGATGAATTTAGAAGTTAAGAAAATCATGAGTAAGCACGATCCGAAATCTAAGAATTACACGAAAAATTACGAAAAGATTGAAGAGCAGGTCTTTGATCGGTACTGTACTGAAGTTTTCAGACCTTCTCTGAAACTCTGAAACTCTCCCATAAGGGAGACAGGATTGTTCTTACGAACATCCTATTTCTTTTTTTCACAATTTCTTCAAGTTTTTATTTTGTATCTTCTATTTTTTGCCCTTTCAATTCAATACTTAGTATGTTTTTTATATCTCATAATCTATTTTTTGCTCTTTTCAATTCAATACTTTACATATTTTGTTATTTTTTATCTTATATTTTTTACCCTTTCAATCCAATACTTAGTATGTTTTTTATAGTTTTATATATTATATTTCTCCATGGTTTTGAAAAAAGGCTTCATGGTTTTAATACTGGCTCTTACATTTCTACTGGTGTTTTCGACCCTGGCAGTAGCTGAAAATTCAACGCTTGACAAAGGGGTTCAGGATGCTGCTATGAACCCGGAATCTGACCTTTTTACCCAGATGAATAACAATATCGAAATATATAATGAGAACGTCGACTCTGTCCCGAGCTTTGTGAAAAATTTTGTTGATGACAAAGAAATTCTTTTCACCATCAATCTCGATGATGGCTCGGAGATGACTATCCACGGCTCTACTGATGAAAAAGGGGTTTTCGTGCTTTTTGAGGAGATAAACGACACTTCTGGCCTTGAAGATGCTCTTCTCGTCAGGAGTGATGAATCCACTGCCCGTGAAATTATGAACTCCAGTGATCCCGCTTATACCCTGAGACTGGCGTTAAAAGAGAAGACCGTAGTTATTGAAAACGCAAGTTTCTTTGAAGGTATCGTGCTCTGGTTTGCGAAATCCTCTCTTGCAGACATCCTGTTTTGAGTTTTCTCAATCCCGGGTACTTTAATTATTTTTTCATTAATCTTTCACTACTTCTTCCCTTACTTTTTTCATTAATTTTTCACGATTTTTTTCACTACTTTTTATATTATTTTTTACCTTACTACTTATCATCTTTTATTTTGTTACGTTTGCATTAATGACTAAAATTATGCAGTCTGAAGTCTTTGATTCCTCTTTGAAAGGCAGGGAATAGATAATTCACGAACATTTTTATATCCCGACTCCTTAATTCTCAACCATGTACTTTTCGGGCAAAAATAAGATTCTGGCTATCCTGCTTGCGGCTCTTCTGCTCATGCCGGTGGTAGGTGCGGTTTCGGATTCCGGGGAAATCAGGGATGCGGAATTTTTTAAAGCTCCTGAAGCCGCTGCGAACGGAGAAAATGGTCTCTTCGATGAATTAAGTGTGAAAGCCGAGCTTTACAATGAGAATTTTGATGAAGTCCCGATGCTTTTTAAAAGGCTGGTCGGGAGCCAGGAAATTGCTTTGCAGATCAAGCAGGACGACGGGGATATGCTCTATGCGACTGCGATTATGAGGGGCGGAATGGTGGGAGAGTTTTACAGTTACGATACGCCCGAAGATCCCAACTCGAAGTTCGGTCCTTCCATGACCGTGGAAACTGACGAGCAGACGGTCCGTGAAATCCTTGACTCGGAAGACCCGCTTAAAGAAGCTGTCCAGAGTATGAATGAGGGAACGCTTATAGTGGAAGTTGAAGGTTTTTTCAGAAAAGCTGTCCTCTGGACAATAACGAAGCTTTACTCCTGATGAAAATCAAGAATCAATCAAGAATTAATCAAGAATTAATCAAGAATTAATCAAGAATTAATCAAGAATTAATCAAGAATTAATCAAGAATTAATCGAGAATTAATCGAGAATTATAGTCCCAAATGCAAATATTCACACTTACATTACAACCACGGAAGACACGGA
>DUKH01000098.1:8231-15648 GCA_013329415.1 Methanosarcinaceae archaeon
GCTTTCGGTGGTTAAACTTTCAATTGAGATTGGTGAAGGAATTTGGGGCCTTGACTATAATCAAGAATTAATCGAGAATATATCTGTTTTAGAACGGAATTCCCGGTCTGAACTGGGATACAGGGCTGTCTTTTGAAGGTCGGCTGTGCCCTGAAATACAGTTCAAACCGGCGGTACCCCGGAGCCTGAGAGCAATCGGGATCACCTTTCTTTTTTGAGCTTATTTTTTTCAGTGCCTTATAAATTCTCCGGGGTAGGTGAACCTTCCTTTTTTCATCATCACGCCGGTATTTATGCTCGTATTAATTCCGGTATGCACTTCATCGCCCATGATTACCCCAAGCTTCCTCCGCCCGGTGTCAACGACCCTTCCTTTGACCATTATTTTTATGTTCTTCCCGTCGTGCCGGAGGTTTGCAATTTTTGTACCGGCTCCGAAGTTGCATCCGCGCCCGATTATACTATCTCCCGCGTAGCTAAGGTGCCCCACGTGGGTGTCTTCCATGACGATCGTGTTCTTGATTTCAACGGCGTTTCCTATCCTGATATGGTTCCCGATCGCAGTGGATGGCCGGATAAAGCAATTAGGCCCGATGTCACAGTCTTTCCCGATTACCACGGGCCCTTCGATGTAGGAACCGCTTCGGATAAGGGTTCCTTTCCCGATTGCAACTTCCCCTTTCAGGGTTACATTTGGCTCCACCGTGCCTTCACATTTTCCTTTAAGGTTTTTCAGCAGGTATTCGGTAGCCTTCAGGAGGTCCCAGGGGTACCCGATATCTATCCACTCGGCTGCCAGGGGCCTGTAGCCTACGGGCGCTCCACTGTCAATAAGCATCTGGATGGAGTCCGTAATCTCCAGTTCCCTCCTCTCGGAAGGCCGGGTCCGGTCAATGTATTCGAATATGGATCTCCTGAAGAGGTAGATTCCGGCGTTTGCAAGGTTTGTGGGGGGATTTTTCGGCTTTTCCAGAATCTTTACGACTTTTTCACCTTCAGTCTCAAGCACTCCGAAGTCCGAGGGTTTCTCGACCTCTTTTACGCAGATAACTGCTTCTTCTTTCCTTGCTACAAGGGCTTTCAGGTCGTCTGCCCCGACCAGCATGTCCCCGTTAAGCACCAGGAAAACGTCCCCTACGTGCCCGCGGGCACAGCCGATTGCGTCGGCGGTCCCGAGCTGTTCTTTCTGGCGGACATAGTCGATGCTGACGCCCCAGGCTTTTCCGTCCCCGAAATATTCCCGGATCTGCTCTTCCATATAGCCTATAATGAAAACAAACCCGTCAACACCTGCTTCCACTGCAGCATCTACTATGTGCTCCAGGATGGGTTTGTTCGCAACCGGGAGCATTACTTTCGGGCAGTCGGAAGTCAGGGGCTCCATCCGGGTCCCTTTGCCTGCTGCAAGGACAACGGCTTTCATGCGAGTGCCTCCTTTACGATTTTTTCAGCCATTTCGAATATCCCGTCCACGTTTTCCCTGGCTTCGGCCGTGATCCTTACTTTAGCTTCGGTCCCCGAGGGGCGGACAAGCACCCAGCCGCTTTCCAGTTCCACGCGGATGCCGTCGATATCCAGGACTTTTCCCAGGGGTTCGAGCTTTGCCTTCACTTTTTCCATGAATTCGGCTTTCTTTTCGTTTGCACAGGGCAGGGCGCCCCTCTTTGTTGCATAATGGGGAAGTTCTCCCCGGAGTTCGCTGAGAGGCTTTCCTTTCACGATTTCAACCAGCTTTGCAGCGGCATAAATCCCGTCAGGGCAGTAGGAGATACGCGGGAAAATCCAGCTTCCGGAGGGTTCTCCCCCGTATACTGCCCCATGCTGCTTGATGCCTTCCGCCACATAGACGTCTCCTACCCTTGTCCTCACCATTTCGGAGGCAGGGAGGGAGTCGTCAACCATCATGGAGGTGTCCACAGGCACCACAACCGTGCCCCCGTTCTCCCCGCATTCGTAGCGGCCGAAGATTGCAAGCAGCTCGTCCCCGGAGACGAAATTTCCTTTTTCGTCTACAGCCGTCATCCTGTCCGCGTCCCCGTCGTGGGCGATTCCGAGGTCGGCTTCAAAGCTTACAACGGCTTTTTTGAGCATGGAGAGGTTCTCGTCGGAAGGTTCCGGGTTCCGGGCAGGGAAATACCCATCCGGCTGGGCGTTGAGGGTTATGACCTCACATCCCAGCTCCCGCAGGAGGTAGGGGGTAATGGTCCCTCCGGCCCCGCAGCCGCAGTCCAGCACCACGCGAAGGGGCGCTCCCTCCGTAAGTTTTTCTATCATGTCCATATGGCTGCGGACAGCATCCCCGCTTTCCTTAACCTTCCCTATCCTGTCCCAGGGGGCGAGGGAATAGCCGGAATTTTCAATTGCATCCTCGATTTCCTCCTGCTGGGCGGAGTCAAAGGCCATCCCGTCAGGGTTCCAGAGCTTGATTCCTACATACTCCGAAGGGTTATGGGAGGCCGTAACCATGACCCCGCAGTCATAGTCCCGGGCTGCGTAGGCGAGGGTGGGGGTGCTCACAAGCCCGACCCTTGTAACGGTACAGCCTGTCGAGGTCAGCCCTGCGATCAGGGCGTGCTCGATCATGGAGGCAGCGGTCCTTGGGTCTTTTCCGATTACTGCTGTTTTTTTCCGACTTCCCAGTACAAGCCCTACTTTCAGGGCAAGTTCGGGGCTGATCTCTCTATTTGCAATTCCTCTGATTCCTGATGATCCGAACAGTTTCATTTATTCCACTCCGACATTTCCGGAAAAGCGATGGTACTTCCTCCTATATGATTTTTCCTTCATTCCACTGTGAAGCTCATTCCACTGTAACGCTCTTTGCAAGGTTGCGTGGTTTGTCTATCGAACAGTCCCTGGCAAGGGCGGTATAGTATGCAAGGAGCTGCAGGACCACAGTACTCAGAATCGGGGCCAGGAGTTCATCCGTGCTGGGAATCCTGAGCACCACATCTACATATTTTGCAATCTCGGTATCTTCCGCGTCCGCAACCGCAATAACGACTGCATCCCTCGCTTTAACTTCCTTTATGTTGCTGAGCATCTTTTCGTAGGTATGCCCTCTGGTTGCAATGGCGACTACCGGGGTTTTTTCGTCCAGCAGGGCAATTGGCCCGTGTTTGAGTTCCCCTGCAGCAAAGCCCTCTGCGTGTATGTATGAAATTTCCTTGAGTTTGAGGGCTCCTTCAAGGGCTACGGGGTAGTTCAGGTTCCTGCCCAGGAAGAAGTAGCTCTTTGCATCGGCAAAGGCTTCCGCACATTCCTTTATTGTTTCTTTCCTGTTCAGGATCTGCTGGATCTGGCCGGGAATCTTTCTCATCTGGATTATAAAGTCCTTGACGTAGTCCGGGCTTACTTTGCCCCTCAACTGGGCAAATTTCATGGCAAGCAGGTAAAGTACGGTTAACTGGGCCGTAAAGGTCTTTGTGGCTGCAACCCCTATTTCAGGGCCTGCCCGGGTGTAAATAATACTGTCCGTTTCCCTGGTTATTGTGCTACCCACAACGTTCGTTACCGAGAGGGTGGGGCAATAGTATGATTTGATGCCCCTGACAGCTGCAAGGGTGTCAGCGGTTTCCCCTGACTGGGTAATTGCGATTGCAAGGGTCCTTTCGTCCATTACCGGGTTCCGGTACCTGTACTCGGAACAGACATCAATATCGGAGTGTATGCCTGCTAGCTGTTCAAAGAGGTACTTTCCGAGAAGCCCTGCGTTCCAGGAAGTCCCGCAGGCCAGGACCTGGACTCGAGACAGCCAGCGGATCTCTTTCTCACTCATGTTCAGGTCTTCCAGGAATATGTCTCCTTCGAGTTCCGTGATCTTACCTGCCAGGGTATTGTGGATGGAGTTTACCTGTTCGTGGATCTCTTTTAGCATGAAATGCTCGTACCCGGCTTTTTCGGCAGCTTCGATATTCCATTCGATCTTTTCGATTCTTCTTTCCAGGGGATTTCCGTCATGGTCATATACTTCAACGGTTTTCGGAGTCAATATCGCCATTTCAAAATCATTTACGAAAATCACGTCCCTTGTATGGTTCAGGAAAGCCGTAACATCCGAGGCTGCAAAGTTTTCCCCGTTTCCGATCCCTATGACAAGAGGGCTGTCTTTCCTGGCAACGAAAAGTTTCCCGGGTTCATCGGAAGAGAGAGCTCCGATCGCATAAGACCCCTCAATCTCAGCCAGGGCCTTGCGAAGTCCTGTTAACAGGTCAAACTGTTTCTCGCTTGCTTCCGGACTCCCGTAGACCTGTCTGTGCAGGAGGTGTGCGATTACCTCTGTATCGGTCTCGGACTTGAACTCGTAGCCTTCCTCGATCAGCCTTTCCTTCAATTTCATGTAATTTTCGATAATCCCGTTGTGCACTACCGAGATTTTAACCTCGTTTCCCGAGGTATGAGGGTGAGAATTTACGGTGCTCGGACGGCCGTGGGTCGCCCAGCGGGTATGCCCTATCCCCACATTGCCTCCCAGGTTTTCCGGAAGTTCGGCTTCAAGGTTTACGATTTTTCCTACGGTTTTGTACGTCTCAAGCTTTTCGTTCTGGACAGTGATTCCCGCAGAGTCGTATCCGCGGTATTCGAGTTTCTTTAAAGATTCTATGAGCATCGGTGTGGCAGGTTTTTCTCCGGCGTATCCTACAATTCCGCACATTTTTTATCCCCCTTTTGACCTCACAGGACCACCGAACTACGGGGAAGGTGCCTGTATACGGTCTTTCCCGATTCTACCTGGCAGTCGACGGCAATCGTCACTCCGGCTTTTACGAGCACCCTGCACCCGATGTTGTTGTCGTCGCCCACAATCGTTCCGAGTTTCGGGGCATTGTGTATGACGCCGTTCATGTTGATCTCCAGATTTTCCTTTTCTTCCGCAACGAAATAAGAGCCCAGGGTGTTATTGCTGCCTATTATGGAATTTGAAACACAGCAATGGGACGAAATCCTGCAGTCGTTCATTATAATGCTGTTCTGGATCTCTGTAAAAGGCCGGATAGAGACGTTGTCTCCTATGGTTGTCGAAGAAAGGATCACGACGTTTGGCCCGATGTCGCAGTTTTCCCCGATCATAACAGGGCCCACGATGTAGGTGCCTGACCTTATCTTCGTGTTTTTCCCGACCGACACTTTCCCTTTTGTAACTACGTTGTCTTCCAGTTTTCCTTCCGTCGCTGTCTCCGTTGCGGCATTCAGTACGATGGAATTTGCTTTCAGGAGGTCCCAGGCGTGGACCGCGTCCAGCCATTTGGAATCTGTAGGGACAGCGGTAACCGTTTTCCCCTCATCGATCATTAGCTGCAGGGTGTCTGTTATGGCGTATTCTCCATATTCGGATATGGGAGTTTTTTCTATGGTCTCGAAAACCTGTGGCGTAAAGACGTAGATTCCGGTATTTACGATGCGGCTTACGTCTCCCGGTCTTTTTTCCAGGATTTGCTTAACCTTTTTCCCTTCGGTCAGCACGACCCCGTAACCTTCGGTTTCCTCCATTTTTACGGTCAGGAGGCTTGCGTCCCCTTCGCAGTTCGAAAGGAGGTCTGCTATAGTCCTGGCTTCTACCAGGTTGTCCCCGTTCAGGACAAGAAACTCGGTGTCATCGGGACCAATCAATTTCTTTGCCTGTTTGATTGCATGGGCGGTCCCGAGCTGGGCTTTTTGTTCCACATATTTTATGTTGACCCCGAAATTCAACCCGTCTTCAAAATAGTCCATTATGCGTTCTTTTTCGTATCCGATAACCAGTATGATATCTTTGACCCCGTTTTCTTCGAGTGAATTTATGACATGTTCCAGGATAGGCTTGTTTGCTACCGGAAGCATAACCTTAGAACGAGTAAGGGTAAGAGGCCTGCAGCGCAGCCCCTCCCCTGCTGCAAGGATGATGGCTTTCATAATGTAAAAGAATCTTTTTTAGAATTTATACATTGCCTTCAAAAGTTCCTGCTAGCTCCGGACCGGTACTGGCCGGTATATAGAGTATAGTTAAAATTCCCTCGGAAATAGAGTTCCTATTTAATATTTTGTATATGTTCTTTTATTTCGTAGGAGTTTTTTTGTAGGAGTTCTTTTATTTTGTAGGAGTTTTTTGCAGGGGCTTTTTTGCAGGGGCTTTTTTGCAGGGGCTTTTTTGTAAGGGTTTATGAAAAAAGGGTTTATGAAAAAAGGGTTTATGAAAAAAGGGTTTATGAAAAATGTAGCAGATGACATATAAGGGTTGATGTCATCCGTACCAGGTAAAGAGCCCTGCAACATATACAAGATAAGCTCCCAGGATAAGGGCACCCTCCCATCTTTCCAGCTTTTTGCCCGTTAACCCGAAGATGATAAGGGCGAGCATGATTACGAGCATGAAGGGAAAATCATACCCTGCTAACTGGTCCGAAACCGGAAGTGTCCGGATCTGGGCCGAGGTTCCAAGGATCAGTGCAATATCCATGGTGTTTGCACCCAGGATGTTTCCTATGGAAAGGTCCTGATGGCCTTTTTTAAGGGATGCGATTGCCGTTGCAAGTTCGGGAAGGGAGGTCCCTACTGCCACCATGGTCAGGGCTATGATCACTTCCGGAACGCCCAACCATTCCGCAATCTTTATTCCGGAATCGACCAGGATTCTGCTCCCTATGACAACCGAGAGAGCCCCTATGATGAAAAGGGTAATGTCCTTTTTCATTTCCTTGATTTTGACTTTTCCGGACCCTGCTCTTTCTTTTCCGAAGATTTTGTACTGGGTCTTCGAGGCGTGATAGAGGAACGCGAAAAAGACCAGAAGGAGGGCCAATCCGTCAAGCCCGGAGATTTCCCCGTCAAGGCTCAAAAGGATCAGGACGATTCCTGAGAGGAGCATCAGGCCGCTTTTTAACGGAAACGTGTGGTCCCGGACCGGGATTGCCTTTACGACTATGATCGAGCCCAGTACAAGGCCCGTATTGCAGATTGCAGAACCGACCGCATTGCCTATCGTCATGTCGGTATGCCCGATATAGGCTGCAGTTGCGGACACTGCGAATTCCGGGGCTGTGGTAGCGAAGCTTACGATGGTAGCCCCTATGATCATTTTTGGGATCCCGCTTTTATTTGAGATTGCCACGGCTGATTCTATGAACCAGTCCGATCCCTTGCTGATCATCGCAAGGCTCAACAGAAAAAGAAAGATCGAAAGTAAATCCATGGCTCCCCTTAACAGCGACAAGGAATATAACTCAAACGCCTTGAGTTTTCAGCTCGACAGGTTTGACTCACTCATAACTAATTTTTGTATGGTGGGGTTCGGTTTTTACTCATTTGGGCAACCCATACAAAGTTATAATTAGATAAAAAAGAATATTTGTTAAAAAACTGCTTTCAATCAGTTCGGAGATTGATTTTAATCGTTCTGGGGGATTAATTCCAATCATCGGGGGATTCATTTCAATCATTA